>NZ_JBYTDS010000008.1:0-207874 GCF_058791615.1 Bacillus sp. EB106-06-01-XG163 | reverse complement strand
TGGAGCTGACAGATACTAATCGATCGAGGACTTAACCAATTTGAATGTATGCTTACTGTTATCTAGTTTTGAGAGAACACTCTCAATGGTTTGGTGGCGATAGCGAAGAGGTCACACCCGTTCCCATGCCGAACACGGAAGTTAAGCTCTTCAGCGCCGATGGTAGTCGGGGGTTTCCCCCTGTGAGAGTAGGACGCCGCCAAGCTATCTTAACCAAGTTCATGATGAACTTGGTTTTTTATATGAAAGATCACATAGATATATAAAGCTAATGCCTTTGAAAGGCATTAGCTTTTTTGTTTACATTGATTTTGCTTTGCTGTTGTGATGTTGAAGATTGTTTGATTTTATTGTCTCGAGCATTCTTAAACTGAACACAATCAGCAGCATAAGGAGCATCAGTGCAGTAAACAGCCAGAACGCAGTTTGTACGGGATATTCATCTAAGCTCCAGCCGACGGCGATCGGAAGGAGTGAACCTCCTAATCCGTTTGAAGCGAGCAGAATACTGGTAGTCGTTTCTGTCTTTCCGGGATAAAAATGATTCGTGATGATTAGGGCTATTGCAAACATGCCTGCCATGAACAGCCCTAAAAAGAAGCAAAGGGCAAAACCGAACCATACGTTTTTGCTTAATGCTAATACAGTAAGTGCAGCCAGACCGCCAATGCTTATGAGACGGAGATAACGGTGATATGTCAGCTTTTCTGATACCGGGCCTGTTAATAATCTTCCGATGATCATCCCCGTCCAATACACAGTAACTGTTATCGTTGCCAAAGAGTTGGGGATATCCCATTTCTCAGCGAAGATGGAGGGGATAAAATGTACAATGGAAACTTCACTGCCGCCGTAAAAGAAGAAGTAAGCACCCGCCAAGGCAATAAACAGCAATCCGTGTGACCGATAACCGGTGCTTTGTTTTTTAGTGTCATCGGAAGAGACCTCTTTGCGGATGAGAAGCTGATCAATACTGCCGAAACTCATCTGCTTCCATGCGATTAAGAGTGCAAAACTGGATAACCCTAATACTAAAAAAGCAATTGTCCACATGTGGTTGTTGATAAGAAAGCCTGAGAGCAGAGGCATGAACAGCGCACCTAATCCGTAGGCCACTTCCATCTTGCTCATGGCCACAGCCTGTCTTTCTTTAATAGCGGTGAGGATGATCGTGCCTACACAGGATTCCACCAATCCGGCGCCAAGCCCTGCGATGCTGACGAGAAGAAAGAGCAGCGGCCAGGGCGGCAGGAAGGTGATGAACATTTCACAGCTGATGAGTGCCAGGCCAAAGATAACGACGTTTTTGCGCCCAAGCTTTTTCACCATGTATGGCATTCCGATGACACCGATGAGAAAGCCCATGAACTGAGAGAATACCAATACTCCGCCATTACTGTAGCTTTGTGAATAATGTGTGAGTAACTCAGGCAGTACGGCTCCCAGAATAACAAGTGTAAAAGCAATCGATCCATAAGAAAAACAGCTTATCCACAGCAGACGAGTTTTCATCATTTTATCTCCTTATTGGTAAAATCATATTTCTCTCTACTCGTATGACATGATGTTTTTACAAAAAATCCAAGTATTGTTACTATATCACATAACTTTTTCTCGTACATCCATTATGGTAACGTTAACAAATTGTTAACATTTTTTACAAGAAAGATCGTTGACATTATTTTCAATAATTTATACGATAAAAAGCGAAATTCTAATAATTTCATAGGGGTGGTATTTGTGGGAACGAAGGAAATCACGAATCCAGACAGCTTGTATTACAGTGTTGACGATGTAGTAATGGAGCGCGGAGAAGGGATTTACCTGTACGATCAAGAGGGAAATGAGTACATTGATTGCGCTTCTGCCACGTTTAACTTGAATTTAGGATACGGTAACAAAGAGGTTATTGATACGGTTAAAGAACAAGCCGATAAGCTCATCCATGTAACATCATCTTTTCAAACAGACGCCGTAAATAAACTGGCAGAAAAACTAGTAGAAATCGCCCCCGATAATCTCACAAAAGTACACCCTAAAGTCAGCAGCGGTTCCGGTGCAAATGAAGGAGCTATTAAAATGGCTCAGTATTACTCCGGAAAAACCGATGTCATCTCCTTATTTCGAAGCCACCTCGGACAAACGTATATGACTTCCGCTTTGTCCGGCAACTCATTCAGAAAAGAACCTTTCCCGCCGCAAATTTCTTTTGGCCTGCAAGTCCCCGATCCCTATTGCAGCCGCTGTTTTTATAATCAGAAACCTGATTCATGCGGTATGCTGTGCGTAGAAAGAATTAATGATTTTATTGAGTATGCGAGCAATGGGAAAATTGCCGCCATGATTATTGAACCGATATCCGGAAACGGTGGAAATGTCGTTCCGCCTAAAGAGTATTTTAAACAGCTGAGAAAGCTTTGTGATGAACATGATATCGCTCTGATTTTTGATGAAATTCAGACCGGGTTCGGACGGACGGGTAAAATGTTTGCCGCGGACCACTTCGATGTGAAACCTAATATGATGACGGTAGCAAAAGGGCTCGGGGGCACAGGCTTTCAAGTCGCCGCCACTCTGACGGAGGACAAGTATACCGGGCTTCCGGGGTATACGCACTCCTTCACGTACGGCTCAAATGTGATGGCCGCCGCTGCCGCTTGTAAAACCATAGATATCATGCAGCGACCGGGATTTTTGGAAAATGTAACGACGGTCGGTCATTATATTATGGATCGCTTAGAAACGATGAAAGAGGATTTCGCTTTTATTTCTGAGGTAAGAGGCGTCGGTCTTATGATCGGTGTGGAGATTGTTAAAGAGAACAATGAACCGGATGTGGAGCTGACCAATTATATTGCAAAACGGGCAATGGATTACGGGCTGATTCTCCGGACATCCCGTTACGGATTCGGAAATGTCTTTAAAATCCGTCCGCCTTTAACCATAACACTTAGTGAAGCCGAAGTGCTCTGCTACAGACTTCGCAAGCTATTGGAGGAAATCAAGTGAGAGACTATATCATTGAGCTTGGACAATTTGTTTATCAAAAGGTGAAAAATCAAAAAGGCACGCTGAAAAACCGGCTCGTAAACGGCTATTCTCCGGGAGGCGACGCCCAATTTAACATAGACGCCGCTGCTGAGGAGGCGGTGCTGGATTATATTCAAGAAAAGGGCCATCCGGTTGCTTTTTACACGGAGGATGGCGGCCTGAAGCTGATTGGAGAAGATCCGCAATATATTTTAATTGTAGATCCGATAGACGGAACGCGCCCGGCCGCCGCGGGGCTTGAAATGTCGTGTATTTCGATTGCGCTTGCTTCATATAGGCCAAACGCAAAGATTAAGGATATCGAATTTGCTTTTTTACTTGAATTGAAATCAGGCGCTTATATGTACGGTGATATATACAGCGATGCCATTCATTTTGAAGGGTATCATGGAGAATTGCCGAATTTGAGCGGAGTGCGGGATATTAAAAATATGTTTTGGAGCCTTGAATTTAACGGGCATCCGGCGCAGCTGATGACGGACGCATACGGCCATCTGATTGATCAGTCGGCCAATAACGGCGGGGTTTTTGTTTTCAACAGCGCTTCTTATTCGATTTCACGAATTATTACGGGGCAGATGGATGCTTATGTGGATATCGGCAATCGTCTGCTGAAAGATGATCCGAAGCTGCTTTCAGATTTTCAGCAGGTCGGGAACGGAGAGGTGCTGCATTTATTTCCTTATGATATTGCCGCAAGCGTCTTTTTGGCGAAGAAAGCGGGAGTGATTATTACGGATGCATACGGCCGGTCCTTGGACGAAACACTTCTGACAGATTTAAGTTATCAGAATCAGCAATCGTGTATTGCGGCATCAACGAAGGAGCTTCATCAAACATTGTTAGACCAAATCCGCTGGGGCAGAAAGGAAGAGAAATATGAAGGCGTTGGTCTGGACTCCTAATGACAAGCTTGAATATCAAGAAGTGGACGAGCCTCAAATTCGGAAATCCAATGATGTGAAAGTGAAAATTTTCGGCACCGGTATCTGCGGAACGGACTTAAATGTGCTGAAAGGAAAAATGAATGCAACCCATCATATGATTATGGGGCATGAATCGGTGGGGGCGGTCGTGGAAATCGGACCGGACGTGACAAATGTAAAAGTCGGAGACCGGGTCGTGATAGATCCTACGCAGTTTTGCGGGAAATGTCATTATTGCCGGAGAGGGCTGACGTGTTATTGCGAAACCTTCGAGGATTGGCAGCTCGGAATCGGGGCGCACGGAACGTTTGCGGAATATTACGTGGGGGAAGACAGGTTCATGTACAGAATTCCGGATTCAATGGAATGGGAGCGGGCCACATTGGTTGAGCCTCTCTCCTGTGTGCTGAATGTTGTGGACAAGGCTTCGATTCAGCCGGAGGACGCGGTCTTGGTTTTGGGATCCGGACCGATCGGACTGCTTGTGCAAATGATGGTGAAAAAACTGGCGCGATTGACGGTTGCGACTGAAATAGGCAGTTTCCGAAGCGAGGCGGCAAGCCGGATATCTGATTATGTCTACCACCCTGAAGCATTAACCGTGGATGAAGTGAAACGGATTAATCAAGGAAGAAAATTTGATGTGATTTTTGACGCGATCGGCAATCAGCTTGATTGGGCTTATCCTTTTATTGAAAAGGGAGGCAGAATCGTGCCGATGGGCTTTGATGATACGTATGAGATGACGGTCAGGCCGTACCAGCTGCTGTCAAACGGCGTAACGATTGTGGGCACAGGTGAAGCCCGCCAGATCATGGAAGCCGCGTTAGCATGCGCGTCCGACCTTCCGCAGCTCTATGATTTTATTACGGAAAAGACGGAACTGAAGAATTATGAAGAAGCCATTGATCATCTCATGGGCATCGACCCGGTGACAAAAGAAAGAAAGGATATCAGCGCAATAAAAACGATTCTTGTGTCTGATCCGGAACTTTTATAAAAGCGGAAACGGCTCCAGTGAGAGTCGTTTTCTTTTCTTATTTATTCGGTCTTGCACATTTCTTTAAAGTTTAATATGATACTCTTTGTTAACAATTCCTTTCCTCAACGACATTATACTCTGAGCGTGTCCTCTTTTTCCCCGTAAGATTTCCTCATATTCCCCAGATGAAAATCAATGTTTCCAACTGATAGGGTGCGGATTTTTATAGTGAAAAGGAGTCGTTATCATTTGAAAGATTATACGTTACAGCAGCAATGGTTCGGGAATGTCCGTAAAGACATTCTGGCCGGTATTCTGGTTGCTCTCGCTCTGATCCCTGAGGCGATCGGATTTTCAATTATTGCAGGTGTTGATCCGATGGTCGGCCTTTATGCATCATTTTGTATCGCGATTATTATTTCTATCTTCGGCGGCAGACCGGGAATGATTTCAGCCGCTACGGGTTCAATGGCGGTTGTCATGGTGACATTGGTGGCTGATTACGGGCTGCAGTATTTGTTTGCGGCAACCATTTTGACAGGTATTATTCAATTTATTCTTGGTATCAGTAAGATAGCGAAATTGATGAAATTTATTCCGCGTTCGGTCATGATCGGATTTGTGAATGCTTTGGCGATCTTGATTTTTTCTGCGCAGCTGCCGCAGTTTAAAGGAGCTTCATGGGTCATGTACGCCATGCTTGCCGGATCACTGGCTATCATATATCTATTGCCGAAGGTTACGACGGCTGTGCCGTCTCCGCTGGTGGCGATTATTGTCATGACGATCATTGCGGTGGTCTTCCATGCGGATGTCCGCACGGTCGGTGATATGGGCGGGATCACAAGTTCACTTCCGCATTTCTTGATACCGGATGTTCCGTGGACGTTTGAGACATTGCGGATTATTTTCCCGTATTCTCTGGCGCTTGCTTTCGTCGGATTGCTCGAGTCATTGCTGACAGCCCAGATCATTGATGAAATGACGGATACGGATAGTGATAAGAACAAAGAAAGCCGCGGACAAGGCATCGCCAATATTGTGAACGGATTTTTCGGAGGCATGGCCGGGTGCGCCATGATCGGCCAGTCTGTCATTAATACGAAAGCCGGCGGACGCGGCCGATTATCGGCTTTTACCGCCGGCGCGTTTTTAATGTTTTTAATTGCCGTATTAAGCGGTATCGTCGTGAAAATTCCGATGGCTGCGCTGGTGGCCGTGATGGTTATGGTGTCCATCGGCACGTTCGACTGGTCATCGATTAAAGGTTTGCGGAAAGCGCCCCTTACTGATTCGATCGTTATGGTTATTACCGTCATGACGGTCGTCCTGACAAATGATTTATCAAAGGGTGTCTTCGCGGGTGTGCTGCTAAGCGCGATCTTTTTTACGGCGAAAATTTCTAAGCTGAAGATTGTGTCACATTCCGAACAGAAAGATGTCAGAACTTATAAGGTAACGGGACAGATCTTTTTTGCTTCCGTGTCTGAGCTCATGAATGCCATCGTTTATGATGAAGACGTGAAACGGATTGTCATTGATTTGACCGACGCCCACGTGTGGGATGATTCGGGAGCGGCGGCTCTTGAGAAAATTGTCGCCAAATGTAAAGAATACGGAATTGAGGCTGAATTAAAGGGATTAAATCAGAAAAGCCGAGATTTAATGAAACAAATGGCATAGAATTTGTGAAGTCCGGATGAATATATCCGGGCTTTTTTTCGGTTAAATTTGCCGGGGTGCATTGTTATAATGAATGAGACTTGAAAACCGTATATAGGAGACTTGCATATGATGTGGCTTCAGAAGTTGAACCAAGTGTTGGGGAGAATCATGCCGCTTTTGACTCCGTCAAGTGTGGCGGCGGGTGTGCTGTTATCTCAGCATATCAGCTGGATGGCCGGCGCTGTGCCGTGGATATTTGCATTTATTACATTTACGGGCAGTCTGAGTGCCAATTTTCATTCGCTGAAGCGCAGTATCGAGAAGCCGCTCCCGATGATCATGGCATTGTTTGTTCTGCATATTTTCATGCCTGTTTTTGCATGGGGAAGCGGCCATCTGATTTTCAGCGGTGACCCTTTAACTGTGACGGGGCTGATTATGGGTGTGGTGATTCCGACCGGAATTACGAGTTTGATTTGGGCTGCGATGTATAAGGGGAATGTCGGATTGACGCTGTCTATTATCCTGGTTGATACCGTGCTTTCTCCTTTTATCGTACCGTTAAGCCTGTCTGTCCTGGCCGGGGCGAATGTTCAGATGGATGTGTGGGGAATGATGAAAGGGCTGGCGGAGATGGTGGTGATTCCATCCATCGCAGGGATGATAGTCAACCAGTTTTCCCCGCCGGTAAGGACTCAGGCAATAAGCCGGTCGCTGTCTCCTTTTTCAAAAATCTGTCTGATGATTGTCATTGCCATTAACAGTTCGGAAATCGCGCCGTATGTCACGCACGTGGATATCAAATTTGCGGGCATCGCAGGCATGGTATTTTTTATTGCCATGACGGGTTATGCCGTGGCTTGGCTGATCGGAAGACTGATGAAGCGGAGCCAGGATGAAATCGTGTCTCTGATTTATACAGGAGGCATGCGCAATATCAGCGCCGGAGCCGTTCTTGCCGTTTCTTTTTTTCCGTCTCAAGTGGCGGTTCCGGTCGTCATCGGGATGCTCTTTCAGCAAATCCTTGCCGCTTTGTTCGGCTATTTGCTGAGACGCTTTGAACTTAAGCCGGTCGTGATCAAGTATGAAAAAAACCGCTCAGCCACGTGAGCGGTTTTTTCCGTACAGCCAGCTTAGTGCTGCATTGAATTGTCGTTTGAACGCTTCTTGATGGTGCACGGCGCCCTCTTCGATCGTGAATAAGAGCTGAGCTTGAGAAAAGCCTTTTTGCCTCAGGTTTTCGTACACGTCTTTATTTAGTCGGATCATGGCGTTTTGGATGTTACGTTTTTGTGCTGCTTCACGGCTGCCGACAGACATATAGATACGCCGCCGTGCCGGCCGCAAAGGTGCGGAGCGGACATAATCTGCTGATTTTTCATACCAGAAGGAACCGGAAATACAGCCGATTCTGCCGAATATTTCAGGCTTTTGCAGCATCGCGTACATCGAAAACAGTCCGCCTAATGATGCGCCGATCAGTCCTCTCGTTTCCGGATGTGCAGAAATGTGATGCATATCTTCTACAGTTGGAATGATGACATTTATCAGCTCCTCAAGAAAGAGCCTCCCTTTGCCGCCGAAATCATGAAACGCAGGGCTCAGGGAAGGCGCCGGCCACGGTGTGTACTCATCGAGTCTGTCAGCCGGTTTGATGCCGATGAAAATCAATTCGGGAAGTGTTCCGTTCGCAATTTGGGATTCAAGCTTATCCATTTGTTCTAAAAACAAAGAACCCCCGTCAAGTACGTACACACAGGGTAAAGCCCCTGTTTGAACCGAATAGGAGGGAGGAAGATACACAGTGCATTCCTTTCCGTTTATCCGGTGTTCTGTAAGGGTGCCTCTCATGCATCCAGCCCCTTCTTTTGCTTAAACAGAAGAAAAAAGAAATAAGGAACGCCGAGAATCGCAAGAATAATTCCCGCTGGCACTTCTGAAGGCTGAAAGAACAATTTGCCCGCAAAGTCGGCGGATATGACGAGAAGCATACCGACCAATCCGCTGACCGGTAATGAGTATCTGTGCTCAATGCCGGCGAGCCTGCGGGAAATATGGGGCGCGATCAGTCCGACAAATGCCATGCTGCCCGCTGCGGTTACACATGCGCTGATCAAAGCGATGCAGGCAATGAGTAAAATGGTTTTTTCTTTATTGGTTGAAACACCGAGGCTTTTCACCGTGTCCTCATCGAAACGAATGGTATCCAGCAATGATGTTTTCGCCATAAGAAGAGGAATGAACAAGATCAGCCACGGAAGAATTGCCGTAATGGTCATCCAGTTTGCCGACCAGATGCTGCCGTTTTTCCAAACCATCGCCATCTCATAATCCTGCGGGTCCATTTTTAATGAAAGAAATAAAGACAGCGCGCTGAATCCGGAATTCATGGCGATCCCGACGAGAATAATTCTGCCCGATTCCAGATGCCCCCGGTGCCAGGCGAAAATATAGATCAGCACGGCCGCCATCAATCCTCCGATGAGGCCGAAGACAGGCATACCCATCGCAGAGGCAAGTGCCGTCGCTTCAGATTGTCCCTGAAACAGAAGCATAAACGTGACGATTCCCGCTCCGGCTCCTGCATTAATGCCCAAAATACCGGGATCGGCAAGACCGTTTTTGGTAATGGCCTGAATAACGGCTCCGGCTATCCCTAATCCGAGTCCGATGGCAGCAGCCATGACAATGCGCGGCAGCCTCAGCTGAAACAGCAAAATGTCATATTGCGGATTCGGATGGATGCGGAAAAGCGTATTGAGCAGTTCACCCGGCTTTGCGGAAAAAGAACCGCTTGTCATGCTGAAATAGCTTACGAGCAATATGAGAGCAATCAGAATGATATAAATTCCGGCCATTTTACGCACCACGCTGATCCCCTCCTTTTCTTTTAATCAAATAAAGAAAGAAAGGAACACCGATGATAGAAGTGACAACTTCAATAGGCGTCTCAAACGGATAATTGATGAATCGGCTGGCAAGGTCGCAAAGGGTCAGGAAGACGCCGCCGATGATGCACGCGCATGGGATCAGCCTGCTGTAGTCCGATCCGACGAGAAAACGTGTGATGTGCGGAACGACCAAACCGACAAAGGCAATTTTTCCGGCGAGTGCCACCGAGCTTCCGGTCAATATGACAACGGCCGCCATCGCCATGAGTTTGATGGTTCTTTTCTGCTGTCCCAGACTTTTTGAAATGTCGTCTCCTAATGATACGGCAGTGACCTTTTTGCTGAGAATCATGGCCGTGATGATTCCGATCGCAAAAAACGGGACGGCCAGTTTCAAAAAATCAGGGTTCATTTGATGAAGTCTCGCACTGTACCAAAAACTGAGATCCTGCGAAATTTGAAAATAAATCGAAAGCGCAGCCGACAGACTGCTGAGAAGCATACTTGTCACCGTTCCGATGATGGCAAGCTGCACCGGGGTAAAACCGCCGGGAAGAATGGAGGCCAGCCCGAAAACAAGAGCGGCGCCGAATGCGGAACCGATAAACGAGTATATGATCATTTCAATGGATGTCGATTGAGGGAGCAATACCATGCAAAGGGTGATGATAAAAGCGGAGCCGTCCGACACACCCATGATCGAAGGCGAGGCCAGATAGTTCCGTGTGATTCCCTGCATGAGCGCTCCGGAAACAGCAAGGGCGGCGCCGATAAACATAGCGCCGGCAGCCCTCGGGATTCTTGAATGCCATATGATCTGATGGTCGGTATTCTCCGGATTAAAGTGCAGCAATGCGGAGAACACGGTATGGATGTCAAGCTGCTTTGCGCCGTATAAAACGGAAAGCAGCAGTGACAGAACAATGGCAATCGGTGAAGCAATGATAATCATGTGTGTCCGCCGTTTTGCATACATGTGAAAAACCTACTCTTTATTAGTCTTGAGTCAATTTGTCAGCCGCAACCTGTAAGAAGCTGATTTTACTCCACGCGGTTCCGCCTTGGGCTAATGGATCAATCGTATTGACGTATACATGGTCTTTTTTGACTGCCTTCAGGCTCTTCCAGATCGGATTTTTCTCTAAGTCTTTCAAAGCGTCCGGCTTATCTGCGTTTTCGTCATCAGAGAATTGTACGAAGATATGGTCAGGGTTCATTTCGCTTAATTTTTCAAGAGAAATCAGTTCCTGCGCTTTCGCCGCTTTGACTTCGTCCGGCGCCTTCAGGCCTAAATCACCGTAAAGCGTGGAGTTGAAATATACTTGTTCAGGATAAATATAAATATTGCCTTGTCTGATTCTGATGACCAGCGCGTTTGACTGTTTCGCTTTGCTGTTGATCTTTGTTTTTGTCTTTTTCAGGTCCTGTTCGTAATCTGCGATGATTTTTTTCGCTTTTTTCTCTTTATCTGTAAGCTGGGCGAGCAGCATCATGTTTTCTTTCCAGTTTGATGAGATATGAGAGACAGGGATCGTTTCAGCGGTGCCGCTCAATTTTTTCAACGTTTTTTCTGGGAATTTGGTTGATGCCAGAATGACGTCCGGCTGTAGCTCAAGAATTTTTTCCATATTCGGCTGCATTTTTTCTCCCGTAGATACGGATTTATCTGTAATATCTTTAAACAGTTCCGGGAATTTGCCGGAGAAAGAAATTGCCCCTGCCGGATGAACGTCAAGCAATTTGGCGTCTTCCATTGATTCTACGCTGCCTGTAATGGCGATTTTGTCAGTCGGCGCTTTGACTTCATATGTTTTTCCGAGATATTCGATTTTCTTTTTATCTGAAGAAGCGTCCTTTCCTTTACTTGCTGTATCAGATGGTTCTGAGCTTCCGCAAGCCGCGGCCGTGAAAGCCAAAAGCAAAATCATGAAAGCGAATGCCAATTTCTTCATCTATTGTTCCTCCTGTTCAATTGATAACTATTATCAATTGGAATTATAGAGAATGAACAGGGATAAGACCATGGATAATTTCCGGTATTACCATGGACGATCTTCGGATAAAATGGAAATGCTTTGCTCGATCATCCGCTGATGTCCGCTTGGAGAATATTCAATCCACGGGTCAGATGATATGGGAAACACGCGTTTATTGCTGACGGCTCTAAGGTTCTGCCATATCCCGGTCTGCTGAATCCGCTGAAAATAACGAAGCGTTTCCGGTTCTTTACAAGTGAAAAGCATGATGCAGTCAGCCTGGCAATCCGCCAGCATGTCCAAGGAAATCTTTTCGTCAGGAGCAAAAGATTCCGGTTTTGCGGAGGCAAAGCCTAAATCACCGAAGAAGACATCCTCAATACTGTTGTTATGGGCGATGTACATATTTTCTTTATATACACGGACAAATAAGAACCGCTGATGCCGCACGTGTTTAAGAGCATCTTTCGCTGAATGGGCGAGACTTTGATAAGCTTTAAGCCAGTGCCGCGCTTCCTGCTCTTCATTCAAATATGCGGCGGTGCGAAGAAACTGGTCTCTCCAATTCTCTTGAGCCGGAAGGTAAAAAACGTCAGTGATGTCATTCAGGCGCTGTTTTTCTTCTTCACTGACAGAATCAAGACTGAAAATGATGTCCGGGGCAGCTTGGGAAAGCGTGTGCAGGTTCTCTTCCCAATTTGCATTATAGCGGTAAGCACTCAGGTGAACCGGAATATCGGAAGAGAATTGTTTGTAATAATAGGCCGTCCATTTCGGGTGCAGCGCCGCAGCATAAGGCACGTGATGCAGAGGAATCAGATGCCCCATCGTTTCTTTTCCGTACGCGGCCATTTTTGTGCGCCTTTTTTTCATATAGCTTGTAGGTGAGCTGCCGGTATGTTTTTTAAAGATGCGGCTGAAATAAAATTCGTCTTGGTAGCCGATTTGATGAGCGATTTCCCGCAGTTTGCAGTTTGCCTTGGCCATCAGTTTTTTCGCATTGGTTATGCGGATGTCTGTGATATATTCAGTTACGCTCTGTCCGTATAGTTTTTTAAAGGTTTCACTGTAATGCTTGGGACTGATTCCCGCCATATGAGCGAGCTGGGTGAGCGTGATTTTTGTGTCGGACTGAGCATGTATGAATTGTTTTGTCTGTTCGATCGCCGCTTTCGTATTATTTTGATGGCATACTTTTGCGGCATATAGGTCGTACATCAGCTGCTGAAAGTCGGCTGTATATTTCATTTTCTGCAATGCATCCGCCGATCGCACGTTTTCAGAAAGTGACTGAAGCCGGCTTGTCAAATGATCAACCGTTTGTAAATTCATTTGCTGAAGTCCGTGGAAGATGTCTTCCCCGTTATCCGGAAGCATCGCTTCATCATCTGATGAATAGGAGAAAACACGGAGTCTGACGATATACAAATGGATGCCGCCTGACGGTATAGGGGCAATATTGAATGTCTCATCACAAGGACAGATGTAGAGCGTTTCCTTCTGCAGCGGAAAGCTGTCTGTTCCGATATCAATTTGTCCCTCGCCTTTCACATGAAAGATCAATACGGGGGAATCAGTGAGCTGATGCTCTGACAGAAGGTCGGCTGTTTTTTTTACGGAGATGATATCAATGGGCTGAAAGAATAATGTGTTTTTCATGAGAAACCACCTTTTAGGAAACATTCATTTAAATGATAACTGTTATCATTTAAATTGTACCAAATAAATGAATGTTTTCCTATAAAAAGCGGAAATGTGAAATGCGTCAAAATGTTACACGTGTAACACGAATGTTGTCAGTATATGAGGTATTGTTTTCTTATAGTTTTGAATTGGTCCAGCCGGCGTTGATATGTGCTGGTGATGTCTTCAATGGAAGCGCCTTTTTCTATTTTTTTGCGTACCCAGCCGTTACCGATCAGCTTGTCAAAAGAGCCTGTCGGCAAGAATGAAAAGTCATTCGGATATAAGTCATGCATGGTTTTCAGAATGGAAAGCCCTGTTTTTGCCGCTTCAAATGTATTTCTGTTTGTTACGTAGACTTGTACGCCGTGGCACAGTTTGCCCTGGTGCTTGGAGAAGCTGGGGATAAATGATGCGGCTCTGAAGGTGACGCCCGGAAGCTTGAGACTGTTCAGGCGTTCTTCGAGCTCGGTGTTTTTCATATAAGGCGCGCCGATCAGTTCAAACGGCTTTGTCGTGCCCCTTCCTTCGGATACGTTTGTGCCTTCGATTAGTCCTGTCGCCGAATATGCGAATATGCTGTCCGGGGTCGGGATATTAGGCGAAGGGAGGACGAACGGCAGACCGGTATCTTCAATCGTCATCGTCCGCTTCCAGCGCTTCATTTTTACGACGGTTAGGTCGGCGCCAATATGAAACTCTTTATTGAATAAAAGAGCAAGCTCACCGATCGTCATGCCGTGCTTCAGCGGGATCGGATACAGTCCGACAAATGAAGCGTAATCCGGTTCAAGAACCGGGCCGTCCGGATTTCGTCCGCCTTGCGGATTCGGCCGGTCCAATACATAAAAAGGAATGCCTTTTTCTTTGGCCGCTTCCATGGCATAGGCCATTGTATAAATGTAGGTGTAGTATCGCGTTCCGACATCCTGAATATCGAAAATCAGCACATCTGTATCTTTCAGCATGTCAGGCGTCGGTTTCCTCGTTTCCCCGTACAGGCTGTAGACGGGAAGCCCTGTTTTTTCGTCTATATACGATGTGACTTTGTCTCCGGCCTGAGCATCGCCGCGGACACCGTGCTCCGGTCCGAATAATGCCGTCAAGTGGATGTCTGGTGCCTCATACAGCACGTCAACGCTGCTTTTCAATGAATTGTTCACACCGGTCGGGTTGGTGATCAGCCCGACCCTTTTTCCCTTCAGTTCCTGTTTATAATCTTTCAGCAGGCGGTCGATGCCTGTTTGGATGCTTGGTTTCTTGGCGGTATGAAGGTTTCTGTCAGAAGCCGCCGAGACTGCCGTCATAGCACTGATGACGACTAATCCGGCAAGAAGCGCAGCCGTTTGTGTTTTCATGATCAGTCCTCCTGTTTAAAGCGGTTTTCCGGTCTTCAGATTGATACCGAAACCATAAGGATACAGTGTCGTTCCCGGATGCGTGACGGAAGGAATGTCAGCGGGCAGCCTGCCTTGCGGTGTTGTCTGTCCGAATATCGCTTCAACGCCTGCCGGAATGTTTGGCTGGAGAAATTGTCCGTCTGTATATCCTTTAAAGCCGTAGACTGCGATAAGGGCTTCAGCTTCTTCAAAGTTCGCGGCGTCATATGGATTACGCAGGCTCATCAGCACAAAGGGTTTTTGGTTCGATTGTGCGGCTTTCATGACTGCCCGCGGAAATGCAGTCGTCCACTTGCCGGGATCTGTGACGGAATCGTCAATCACGCCGTCGTTTACGACAGGATCATTTTTCACAACATATGAGCCTGTAATCACATAATCAGCGTCAGTTATCTGCTTTTTGTGTTCATCATGAAATGTGCGCTCGGCGAAGTTCATTTTACTGATGGTTACCGGCCGGATTTTTTTCTTCTTGATGAGCTGCCGAATGGTTTGTTCCATTGACGCTGTTTGATCTTCATATGGAGCGGCAATGAGAACGCGGCTGTTCTTTTTCGGTTTGAATGGGAGCGTGCGGTTTTTGTTTTGTAAGACGGTGACGGACCTTTCCGCGATTTGTTTTTCAGCTTTCAGGTGATTTTTGCTGCCGACGGTTTTCTTTGCTTTTGCAATCTTCTTTTTCAGATTTGTCTCTTTCGGTGCGGGATATATCCCTCGTTTTATTTTCAGGGAAATGATGCGTTCCGCCGATTTGTTAATTTGCTGCAGCGGAATATCCCCTTTTTGTACCGCCTTTTTTAATGCGGAATGAACCCGGGCAAAGCGGTTTTCTGTTTGCAGCGATGTCACTTGGGCCGGCATCAGGGCAATATCGACTCCTGCTTTTACGGCCATGACGACCGCCTCTTCCTGGCCGAAATGATCGGCAATGGCTTTCATATTTAATGCATCCGTGACGATGACGCCGTTAAAGCCCATTTCCTC
Organism: Bacillus sp. EB106-06-01-XG163; assembly: GCF_058791615.1. Lineage (NCBI taxonomy): Bacteria > Bacillati > Bacillota > Bacilli > Caryophanales > Bacillaceae > Bacillus > Bacillus sp. EB106-06-01-XG163. The sequence goes on along the minus strand of NZ_JBYTDS010000008.1, from coordinate 192,316 downwards.
ACGGAGAAGATGAGTCATCACTTTTTTCGAGAGCGTGGCGGGTACGAGGATGTCTGAACCGTCCAGCTTGCTTTTATAGGTTGTATCGTCAAACGCGGGAAATTGCACATGGGCTGTCATGATCATATCAGCTCCGGCCTGAATGGCCTTCCGGAACGGATAAAGTTCAATCTGACGCAGCCTTTCTTGATTGTGGGTGACAAGCGGAAGGCCGTAGTGGCTGTCGACATCCGTGTCGCCGTGTCCCGGGAAATGTTTGACGGCGGCAGCGACATCCTGCTTTTGCTGAGCCTTCATTGAGGCAAGACCGAGTGAAGCTGTCAGATCTCGGTCTGAACTGAAGGACCTGACGCCGATGACAGGATTTCCGGGATTATTATTGATATCGAGAACGGGAGCGAAGTTCGTATTAATGCCCAGTGCTTTCAGTTCTTTCCCGATAATGGCGCCGGTCTGGGACGCGTAGGCTGTTTTTCTAGCGGCTCCGAGCGCCATATTGCCTGGGAAATGAGTGCCCTCACCAAGTCTAGTTACGATGCCGCCCTCCTGATCAATGCTTAATAATAGCGGAATGTCAGGGCTCGCCTTTTGAAAGGCATCTGTCAGGCGTACCGTTTGTTCAGTGTTTTTTACATTTTCTGAAAATAAAATAACGCCGCCGAACCGGTACTTTTGAATAAGCCCTGCGACTTCTTTATTCATTTGGGTAAGAGCCTCAGGTGATGACTGCCCCTTTTTTTGCCAATTGCGAAAATCAGGCATGAGCATCTGCCCTAATTTTTCATCTAATGTCATACGGGATACCGCTTGTTCCGCCTGTGACGGAATGTCCGGTTTTGTCGATACATGATGCGTGCCGAAAACAATGAACAACAGTAATACAGCTGAGATAACAAGTTTCATGATGGTGCCCTCCTGCCGTCATAGTTTGGACAAAAGACATGGGTTGTCATTCAATGGCTTCATAAATCGTTTTTATGATGCTGCCGTAGCTTCCGGTCGGAAAAAGATCCCCTTCAAAAACATTCGGGTTTTCACCGGGACTGACGACGGGGGAATGCTTTTTATTGGTCAAAAGTGCGATCCCCAGCTTATAAGCGGGATCAATAATCGTGACGGTGCCGGTCCATCCCGTATGGCCATATGCCTGCCTGCTTGCATAAGGGCCGAACATCCACTCCATATCCGGGCTGCCGTTTTTCCGCCAGCCGAGAGCGAAAGTCGGATCAGAGGATGCCGCCGTGGTGAACAAATCGGCCGTTCTTTTATTGAAGAGAGAAACGTGTTTATAACTGCCTCCGTTCAGCATGACTTGAAGAAGGACGGCCATGTCATCAGCTCTGGAAAACAGCCCGGCGTGACCGGACACCCCTCCCATTGAGTAAAATGCTTTTTCATCGTGAACTTCCCCCTGCAGCGTATACGTCCTGATGTGAGGGAAACGGATGACTCCGTCACGTGTGTTGCCTAAACGTTCAGTAGCTGCGAATGATTTTTCTTTAAAGCCTTTTTGCAGCGGATTGAACAGTGTGTGCGTCAGTTTCAGCGGTTTGTACAGTTCTTGTTCCGCATAGGCATCAAGGGTTTTTCCGGTTATGTTTTCAATGATGCAGCCGAGAAGCATGTAACCGATATCGCTGTATACGTGTTTTGTTCCAGGTTTGTATGCAAGCGGGATTTGAGTGAGAAAACGGATCGTTTTATCCCGTTCTTGTGAATACAAAGGGCCTGCGGTGTCCGGCTGATAGAAATAAAAGCTTGCCGGCAGACCGGATTGATGCTGGAGCACATCGATGACGCGAATGCGGTCTTTTTCTTGAATCGGATCGCTTTTTCTGTCTTTGAAATCAGGAAGGTAAGCCGAGACTTTTTGATACACATCAAGCTTTCCCTGGCTGACGAGTCGCTGTAATGCAAAATTCGCCGCGTACATTTTTGTATTGGAAGCTAGATCAAACATGGTTGATGTTTTCATTTTTTTCGGACGCGATAAAAGGACGTTCCCGTCATATTTTTTGCTGTAGCCGTATGCTTTCTTTTTGATCACCCGTCCGTCCTTTACGACGACGAGGACGGCTCCGGGGAATCCTGCTGCGATGTCTTTTTCAATCATTTGATCAACCTTTCTAAGCTTTGCTGCGTCGTATAATTTGGATTGGGCTTCGGCTTTGTGCTGCGGCAGAAAAGAGAGGCTGATGACCATTGTGAGTATGGCGGCTGTCAGTGTTTTCATATTCTGATCCCTCCCGGTTTATTCAAATTCAGCAGCCATGTCATCCTTAAATCCGAACGCATAAGTGAAGACAAAGCCCGCCGCGTAAGAGATGAAGAGACCGATGATATACAAAACGATTTGAGCCGGCTGTACGAGAAACGAGAGCGGAAGGCCGGAGACACCGATTGAAAAAGTAGCCACCTGAAAATGGGCTTGAAAGGCGCCGCCGATTCCCGCCCCTAAACACGCCGTCAAAAACGGCCGGCCGAGCGGGAGCGTGACGCCGAAGATGAGCGGCTCTCCGATTCCGAGCAGACCGGATGGAAGTCCGCCGCCGATCGCTCTTTTCAATGAGGCTTTTTTTGTTTTCATAAAGATGGCGAAGGCCGCCCCTACTTGACCCGCGCCTCCCATCGCGAGAATCGGAAGAAGCGGGTCATCTCCGATTGATCGGATTAATTCCAAATGTACGGGAGTCAAGCCCTGATGCAGGCCGGTGACGACAAGCGGCAGGAAGGCGGCTCCCAGTACAAACCCTGAGAGCACTCCCCCGACATTCAGCAGCGACAATAAACCTGATGTAATGAGATCAGAAATAAAACCGCCTGCAGGGATAAAAACGACATATGTCACCAGCCCGGTGATAAGTAAAGACAATGTAGGCGTGACGATAATGTCGATGGATTGATGGACGTACTTTCTGATAAACCGTTCGGTATAAGCGATAAAAACCGCAGCGAAAAGAACGCCGATTAATCCTCCCCTGCCAGGGAGCAGATTCTCTCCGAACAAACTGATATTGGCGATCTCAGGGTTAAGGATCAATATGCCCGCAAGGCCGCCCATCGCGGGTGTCCCGCCGAATTCCTTCGCCGCATTGATGCCGACAAGGACGCCGAGGTAAGCGAATAAGCCTGAACCGATAACCGTTAAAATAAGTGCGATTTGGGATTCTTTCGGGAGCCAGCCGGCCTGAATGACGGCTTTCGTAATACCGGTGATTAAACCTGATGCAATGAGTGCGGGAATAAGGGGAATGAAGATGCTTGATATTTTTCTCAGAAACAGTCTGATGGGTGTGGTGTTTTTTCTGTTGAGATCGGCTTTTTTCCGTGAGGCGGCTTCTTTTAAATCAATGTTTTTTCCGGATGACATAAGTTTTGCGAAAGCGTCGGCGACATGATTGACGACACCCGTGCCGAGAATGATCTGCAGTGTTTCGGCTTCGACGACGCCTATTACCCCGTCAAGCCGTTTCAGCGCTTCAATATCCGTTTTGTCCCGATCTAAAGGTGTAATCCTCAGGCGTGTCATACAGTGGGTAAAGCCTGAAATATTCGATGAACCGCCGCAATTGTCCAGGATGTCTTTGGCCAGTGACTGATAAAATGCCTCTTTGCTCATGGAGATCCTCCTTTTTCCGTGCGATTTTTCCCGGGGAGCTGTGCCTGAAACGCGTCCTAAAAGCGCCTGCGCCGATCATGAAAACGGCGCGGGCTCATAAAAGCACATTATTTTTCACCAAAGAACGATCAGCGTTCTTTTTCTTTTGAAACGTGCTGTTCAATGGCTTTGTCAATGAAGCCGTCTGCTTCTTTGAGCAGTGCCTTCGCGTGTGTTTCGTCTGAATTCGTCTTCAGCATGACGATTGCCGTTTTGACATGGCTGCCTGCGGCCTCAAGCGTTTCTTTTGCCTTGTCGTACGGAACGCCCGTGATGCTTTGGATAATGCCGATTGCGCGTTCTTTCAATTTTTCGTTGCTGACATGAACGTCCACCATTAAATTTTCGTACACTTTGCCGCTTTTGATCATCAAGGCCGTGGAAATCATGTTCAGAATCATTTTATGTGCCGTCGCCGCTTTCATTCGTGTTGACCCTGTAATCACTTCGGGGCCGACGACGACTTCAATGCTGTGATCGGCATAAGTGCTGATCAATGAGTGTTTATTGCATGTGAGCGCGACGGTTTTGGCGCCGATTGTTTTTGCGTATTTCAGCGCACCGGCCGCATACGGCGTGCGCCCGCTTGCCGCGATGGCGATCACGGTGTCTTCTGCGGTAAGCCCGATCGTTTTGAGATCGAGAGCGCCGGTTTCCTCGCTGTCTTCTATACCTTCAGCCGCTTGCAAAAAGGCGTCTGCTCCTCCGGCCATCAGACCGATGACGGTGTCGGGACTTACGCTGTATGTAGGCGGGCATTCAACCGCATCCAGTACACCGAGTCTGCCGCTTGTGCCCGCTCCCGCATAAATCAGCCTGCCGTTTCGCCGTAATGATTGATGGGCGAATTGAACGGCAATCTGAATATCGGGCAGCACCTGCTGAACGGCTTCAGCCACTTTGAAATCCTCTTCGTTAATGATGCGGAGAATTTCCATCGTGTCTGCTTGATGGATTGAAGCGGTCTGCGGATTTCTGGTTTCTGTGGTCAATCTGTGAATGTTAAGCCGGTCTGTCATGATTGTACCCTCCCAAGTCGTTAATACTTGAAGTATATGGGCTTCTGAATAGATGTTTCAAGAAAAATCGGCAGGGATGAGATGAATAATCAAGCGCTTTCACAAAAAATGATGCAGAATGTGCTGTTCACCGATCGGGCCGATCCTGCGACGACCTTTATCAATAAAACCGGAAGACCGGTACAGGTTCTTTGCACGATGATTGCGATGGTTTACAGCAAGCACGATTTCATCACACCAAGGAAAGTAATTTGCGACAAAAGCGGGGAGCTGCAGCATCGCTTGTTTGGCATAACCTTTTCCCTGATGCGGCGCATGTAAGGACAGCGCACTCAGCAAAATGGCAGACACATTGTTCGAATACGGGGCAATGGTTTCTTTTGAGGTATGTAAAATAAAGAAACCGACGGGGCGGTCTTCTTTTAAAATGACTGTCGGGTAGCGATCCCGGATGACAAGAGCCTGCGGCAGTACATCTATCGGCAGAGCTGTGAACTTTTTATCTTCTTCACTCAGCACAAACCCGTTCAGCCCGTCTGCATGCTCCGGTTTATAAAAGGACAGGGCTACATCCATGATATCTACTCTCCTTTTTTATAATTGATCCAATTCATCTTCTGATAGAACACGGCAGCCTGCCCGTTTTAAAAGAGCGGAAGTGATGCCGTCTCCGATTATTTTTTTCCCCGAAAAAGTGCCGTCATAGATGAAGCTGCTGCCGCAGGACGGGCTGTTTTCTTTAAGGATGACCGTGGCGGCGCCTATTTCTTTTGCGTATGCTAATGTTTTTTCCGCGCCGTCCATATATAAAGCCGTAACGTCTTCGCCTGATGCCGTTACGATTCTTGCCGTTCCGTTCAGCACGTCTTCGCCCGTGCCGCCGATGATTTCCGCCGGTTCGCGGGGAGTGGTGAAGCCGCCCAAAAGTTCGGGGCAGACCATAACAGCTTTCTTTTCTTCTACGAGTCTGCGGATTTTTTCCGAAGCGGCGTGAGAGCCGTTATACCTGCATTCGATACCGCCGAGACAAGAGCTGACTAAGATCATCTGTGTCCATTCCCTTCAATATTTTGATACTTTCATCATAAATGAAATAAGAGAGGAGGGATGAGTTTTTCAGTTAAAAAACGGGTAAAAAAGTTTGAAAATAAAAAAAATAATTTTCCTCTTTACAAATGGGGTACAACCTGTATATAATAACTTTTGTCAGCTCGACGCGGACACAACGGCCCGTTGGTCAAGCGGTTAAGACACCGCCCTTTCACGGCGGTAACACGGGTTCGAATCCCGTACGGGTCATATGGAGGATTAGCTCAGCTGGGAGAGCATCTGCCTTACAAGCAGAGGGTCGGCGGTTCGAGCCCGTCATCCTCCACCATATTTGCCGGCCTAGCTCAATTGGTAGAGCAACTGACTTGTAATCAGTAGGTTGGGGGTTCAAGTCCTCTGGCCGGCACTGTTTTTCAAAAAAATACGGAGGGGTAGCGAAGTGGCTAAACGCGGCGGACTGTAAATCCGCTCCCTCAGGGTTCGGCAGTTCGAATCTGCCCCCCTCCACCATTTTTGGGCTATAGCCAAGCGGTAAGGCAACGGACTTTGACTCCGTCATGCGTTGGTTCGAATCCAGCTAGCCCAGTCTCAGACACCTTTTGCATAAAGGTGTCTTTTTTTTATCAGCATTTTGTTTCGATTTCTGATTGTTCATCAGATATACTATTTTTAAGCTGCTGTTAAGGCAGTATATTCTGTATTTTCCATCTACACCCTGCCTGAAATTTGGTAAAATAAATGTAATAAAAAAAATGAAACCTTTTAAAACAATCAACGTATAGATACAGACCGGTGAAGGGCAGAGGTAAGATAAAACATGGAAAACCTGATTAAAAAAAGAATCAAGCAAGTCAAAAAAGGCGATCAAAATGCGTTTGCAGAAATCGTTGACCTTTATAAAGATAAGATTTACCAGCTTTGCTACCGCATGCTCGGCAATGTTCACGAAGCGGAAGATATTGCGCAGGAAGCTTTTATCAGAGCGTATGTCAATATCGACAGTTTCGATATCAACAGAAAGTTTTCGACGTGGCTTTACAGAATTGCGACCAACCTGACCATTGACCGCATCCGCAAGAAAAAGCCTGATTACTATCTGGACGCAGAAGTAGCGGGAGCAGAAGGGCTGACGATGTATTCGCAGATCGCCGCGGACGGGGTTCTCCCTGAAGACGCCGTATTGTCATTGGAGCTGTCGGACACAATTCAGAAAAAGATTTTAAAGCTGCCTGACAAGTACAGAACGGTTATTGTATTAAAGTATATTGACGAACTCTCTTTAATTGAAATCGGGGAGATTCTGAATATCCCTGTCGGCACCGTCAAGACAAGGATACACAGAGGCAGAGAGGCTCTTAGAAAACAATTAAGGGATCTTTAAGTGGGGTGATGAAATGAGCTGTCCTGAACAGATTGTGCAGCTTATGCATAAGCATCTTGATGGAGATATCCTTCCTGAAGATGAAAACGTATTAAAACAACATTTGCAGTCATGCGGGAATTGCAAACGGCATTTTCATGAAATGGAGAAATCCGTAGCACTCGTCCGAAGCACATCGCATGTCACGGCCCCTGCTGATTTTACTGCCAAAGTTATGGCGAATCTTCCAAAAGAGAAAAAACGCGCTTCTGTAAAACGATGGATCAAAACTCATCCGATGATTGCAGCCGCAGCAGTTTTTGTGATTTTAATGGGCGGCGGTTTTTTCAACAGCTGGCATAATGACCACAATTTCAGTGTGTCCAAACAGCCGAACCTTGTCGTGCAGAATCACACGGTCACCGTCCCTGAAGGCGAGACCGTAAAGGGCGATGTCACAGTAAAAAACGGCAAGCTGTTCATTGAAGGAAAAGTCGACGGCAATGTGACCGTCGTCAACGGAGAAAAATACATGGCCTCAGCCGGACAAGTCACCGGGCAGATTGAAGAGATTAACCAATTGTTTGACTGGGTCTGGTACGAACTGAAATCGGCGGGCCAGGGCGTCGTGAGCGCTTTGGACCCGAGTGAAGATGAGTAAAGCGTATAATCGCTTTACTCTTTTTTTGTGCATCGCCGCTCTGGCTCATTTCACTTGAGAAATCAAAATGTGGTATAATGAGCACGCTATATGATGTACATATTGCTCATGCAGCACAATTCATAACAGAAAAACGAAATGACTGAATTCTTGGAGGACGAGGAAATGGCTTTTGAGGACATCCCATTTTTGCAATACCTCGGCAATGCCGTTGATATTCTCCTTGTTTGGTATGTGATATATAAATTAATCATGGTCATACGCGGGACGAAGGCGGTTCAGCTTTTAAAAGGAATCGTCGTCATCGTATTGGTCCGGATGGCCAGTTCATATTTGGGACTCAGCACGCTTCAGTGGCTGATGGACCAAGCGATAACATGGGGATTTTTAGCGATCATCATTATATTCCAGCCTGAGCTGAGACGGGCGCTTGAACAGCTCGGACGGGGCCGGTTCTTTTCCAGGAGCGGAACCCCCGTGGAGGAAGCGCAGCATAAGACAATTGAAGCGATTACAAAATCGATCAGCTACATGGCGAAACGCCGCATCGGCGCACTCATCGCGATTGAGCGCGATACGGGAATGGGCGATTATATTGAGACGGGCATCCCGCTTAATGCACAGGTCAGCTCGGAGCTTTTGATTAATATCTTCATCCCGAATACACCGCTGCATGATGGAGCGGTCATTATGAAAAATAACGAGATTGCGGCGGCTGCCTGTTATCTGCCGCTTTCTGAAAGCCCGTTTATTTCAAAGGAGCTGGGGACGCGTCACAGAGCGGCTGTCGGCATCAGTGAAGTGACGGACAGCTTAACCATTATTGTATCTGAAGAGACGGGCGCCATCAGTGTGGCCAAAAACGGAGACCTTCACAGAGAATTGACGGAAGAAGCACTGAAAGAAATGCTTGAAGCCGAGTTTAAGAAAAACGCCAGAGATACTTCTTCTAACCGCTGGTACTGGAGGGGCAAGAAAAATGGATAAATTCTTAAACAACCGCTGGGCTGTAAAGATCATTGCACTGCTCTTTGCGCTGCTGCTTTACGTTGCGGTTAACAACAACCAGGCGCCGACTCCGAAAAAGCCGGGGGAATCCTTTTTTCCGACATCAACGACTGACGAGGCTACGCTTACTGATATTCCTGTAAAAGCATACTATGATGAAGCGAACTATGTCGTCACCGGCGTGCCCCAGACCGTAAATGTCACGATTAAAGGCTCGACAAGCGCGGTGAAAAAGGCGAGACAGACGAAGAATTTTGAGATATACGCCGATATGAATAAGCTGAAGACCGGGACTCATAAGGTCGAATTGAAGGCGAAAAACGTATCGGACGGACTGACGATCTCCATTAACCCGTCAGTCACGACGGTTACGATTCAGGAAAAAACGGCTGAGAGTTTTCCCGTGGAAGTTGAATACTACAATAAAAGCAAAATGAAAAAGGGATACACCCCTCAGCAGCCGATTATCAGCCCGAAAAACGTGCAGATTACAGGTTCGAAAAATGTGATTGATAACATTTCACTTGTCAAAGCATCCGTGAACCTTGAAAATGCAAATGAGACCATTGAAAAGGAAGTGAAGGTGACCGTCTATGACAAAGACGGCAACGCACTTCCTGTTGATGTTGAACCGTCAGTCATTAAAGTGACGGTTCCCGTAGCCAGTCCGAGCAAAAAGCTTCCTTTCAAAATCGAAAGGAAGGGAAGTCTTCCGGACGGGGTGAGCGTTGCGAGCATTGACTCGAATCCGAGTGAGGTGACGGTTTACGGCCCGCAGGATGTGCTGGATTCACTTGAATTTATTGACGGCGTATCTCTTGATTTAGGCAAAATTGATAAAGATACCGATATCAATGCCGATATCCCGCTTCCTAAGGGTGTCACTAAGGTATCACCGGAAAAAATTACGCTTCATGTTAAAGTGGACAGTGAAGACAAAAAGGATTTTGACAATGTCGGAATCAAGACGGTCGGACTGGGAGGCTCACAGCAGATTGAGTTTCTCGATCCTGAATCGCAGGCGATAAATATTACGGCCAAAGGCTCCCCCGCCAACATTAAGGCGCTGAAAAAGTCGGACATTGAACTGTATGCCAATGTCTCGGACTTGGATGACGGAGAGCACTCTGTAAAGCTAGAAGTAAACGGCCCGCAAAACGTCACATGGTCCCTGTCAAAAGACACGGTTAAGATCAAGCTGACTTCTAAGAAAAACTCAAGTTCAAATAAAAATAACGGCGGTTCCGCTGATTCCGGCAATAAGAACGGCACAAGCGGAGACGCAGACAAAGACAAGAACAAGAACCGGGAAGACGACACTGACAGCGATCAGAATAAAAGTCAAAACCAGTATCAAAATCAAGACCAGGATGAAGACGGATCAAGCGCTGATTCTTCTTCAACAGAATGAAAAAGGAGCGATACAAAATGGGCAAGTATTTTGGAACAGATGGTGTAAGAGGTGTTGCCAACAGCGAGCTTACGCCAGAGCTGGCCTTTAAAGTTGGGCGTTTTGGCGGTTATGTCCTGACCAAAGATAAGCAGCGCCCGAAAGTGCTGATCGGCCGCGATACACGTATCTCCGGACATATGCTGGAGGGAGCCCTTGTCGCCGGACTTTTATCGATCGGAGCTGAAGTGATGCGCCTCGGCGTTATTTCTACGCCGGGGGTATCCTATTTAACGAAAGCCATGGATGCTGAGGCGGGCGTCATGATCTCCGCTTCTCACAACCCCGTACAGGATAACGGAATTAAATTTTTCGGAGGGGACGGCTTTAAGCTTTCTGATGAGCAGGAGGCCGAGATTGAACGTCTTATGGATGAACCGGAAGATAAGCTGCCGAGACCGACAGGCGCGGACCTCGGGCTTGTGAACGATTATTTTGAAGGCGTTCAAAAGTATCTGCAATTTTTAAAGCAGACGGCGGACGAAGATTTCACAGGCATTCATGTAGCGCTTGACTGCGCCCATGGTGCGACATCATCCATTGCGACGCACCTTTTTGCCGATCTCGATGCTGACGTGTCTACAATGGGGACGTCTCCGAACGGATTAAACATTAATGATGGCGTCGGGTCTACACACCCGGAAGCGCTGAGTGCTTTCGTCAAAGAAAAAAACGCCGATATCGGCCTTGCGTTTGACGGAGACGGCGACCGCCTCATTGCTGTTGATGAAAAAGGAAACATCGTCGACGGTGATCAGATTATGTACATATGCGCGAAGTATTTGAAATCAGAGGGCCGTCTGAAGGATGATACCGTCGTATCGACTGTGATGAGCAACCTCGGTTTCTACAAAGCGCTTGAAAAAGAAGAAATCAAAAGCGTTCAAACGGCAGTCGGCGACCGCTATGTCGTAGAAGCGATGAAAAAAGACGGCTATAATGTCGGCGGCGAGCAGTCAGGGCACCTTATTTTCCTTGATTACAACACTACCGGCGACGGTCTTTTGTCCGCGATCATGCTTGTGAATACGCTGAAGGCGTCCGGCAAAACCCTTTCAGAACTTGCGGATGAAATGAAAAAATTCCCGCAGCTCTTAGTGAACGTGAAAGTGACGGATAAATATAAGGTAGAAGAAAACGCTAAGGTGAAGGCCGTTATTTCTGAAGTGGAAAAAGAAATGAACGGAGACGGCCGGATTTTAGTGCGCCCGTCAGGCACCGAACCGCTCGTCCGAGTGATGGCCGAAGCGAGAACAAAAGAGCTTTGTGACGAATATGTCACAAAAATCGTGGATGTCGTGCGGACAGAAATGGGAGCGGAGTAGCGAAGTTTATAAGCAGAGAGCGAACAAGACAAGTGCGATCAGCATAATATGATAGTAAACATGATGCCGGGGCGGCAAAAAATAATTGACCGTCCTTGGCACATGCTGTAAAATCAAGCTTGTTCAGCCTTTGTTTTTCACTTGCAGGAAAGGCGGGATTGTTTGCATCTTTTATAATTACAGCGCCCGAACTAAGCGCCCGAAAAACGGCTTAGTTGACGAGGATGGAGGTTATCGAATTTTCGGCGGATGCCTCCCGGCTGATTCATTTAGATCACAGCCGTAAGGATTTCTTCAAACCGGAGGGGCGACTCTCCGAACAAAGAGAAATCACATGATCTTCCAAAAAAACATGTGGGAGGGGACGATTGAAAGTCCCCTTGTAATTTGACTTTCTTCGTCTCCTTTTGCACCTTTAGGAGGAAGAAAATATGTGTGGAATTGTAGGTTACATCGGTCAGCTTGATGCGAAAGAGATTTTGTTAAAAGGATTAGAGAAGCTTGAGTACCGCGGTTATGACTCTGCCGGTATCGCTGTGGCGAATGAGCAGGGCGTGCATGTGTACAAAGAAAAAGGCCGCATCGCCGACCTTCGTGAAGTGGTGGATCACACGGTTGAATCTCAAGCGGGAATCGGCCATACACGCTGGGCGACTCACGGCGAACCAAGCTTCCTGAACGCTCACCCGCATCAAAGCGCACTCGGCCGCTTTACACTTGTTCACAACGGTGTGATCGAGAACTATGTTCAGCTGAAGCGCGAATATCTTGAAAACGTTGAACTGAAAAGCGACACGGACACTGAAGTAGTCGTTCAAATGATCGAGCAATTTGTGGCGGGAGGACTTAGCACAGAAGAAGCGTTCCGCAAAACACTGACTCTGTTAAAAGGCTCTTACGCAATTGCATTATTTGACGGTGAAAACACAGACACCATTTACGTTGCAAAAAACAAAAGCCCTCTGTTAATCGGCCTTGGAGATACGTTTAACGTCGTGGCATCTGACGCGATGGCTATGCTTCAAGTAACGAATGAATACGTTGAGCTTTTGGACAAAGAAATGGTGATCGTGACAAAAGACGAAGCCGTGATTAAAAACCTTGACGGTGAAGTCATGACACGTGCGTCTTATATCGCTGAGCTTGACGCCAGTGATATCGAAAAAGGCACATACCCTCACTACATGTTAAAAGAAACGGATGAGCAGCCGCTTGTTATGCGCAAAATCATCCAAACGTATCAAGACGAAAATGGCAGACTGGCCGTGGCCGGCGATGTCGCTGACGCCGTGGCGGAAGCGGACCGTATTTATATCGTGGCTTGCGGAACGAGCTACCATGCCGGTCTTGTCGGGAAACAATATATTGAAATGTGGGCAAACGTCCCGGTTGAAGTGCATGTAGCGAGTGAATTCTCCTACAACATGCCGCTTCTGTCTAAGAAGCCGCTCTTTATCTTCCTTTCTCAAAGCGGAGAAACAGCGGACAGCCGCGCCGTGCTTGTTCAAGTCAAAGCGCTGGGTCACAAAGCGCTGACGATCACAAACGTTCCGGGATCAACGCTTTCCCGTGAAGCGGATTACACATTGCTTCTGCACGCAGGCCCTGAGATCGCGGTTGCATCAACAAAAGCGTATACGGCTCAGATTGCCGTGCTTGCGATCCTTGCGTCCGTTGCAGCAGAACGCAACGGCGTTGATATCGGTTTTGATTTAGTCAAAGAATTAGGTATTGCGGCAAACGCCATGGAAGCCCTCTGCGACCAGAAGGACGAAATGGAAATGATCGCGCGTGAGTACCTGACTGTTTCAAGAAATGCTTTCTTCATCGGCCGCGGCCTTGACTACTTCGTATGTGTCGAAGGCGCCCTGAAGCTGAAAGAGATTTCTTACATCCAGGCGGAAGGCTTCGCCGGCGGCGAGCTGAAGCACGGAACAATCGCTCTTATTGAAGAAGGAACACCGGTCTTTGCGCTGGCGACACAAGAACACGTCAACCTGAGCATCCGCGGAAACGTGAAGGAAGTCGCAGCCCGCGGCGCCAACACTTGCATCATCTCGCTGAAAGGCTTAGAAGACGCAGACGACAGATTCATCCTGCCGGAAGTCAACCCTGCGCTTGCTCCGCTGGTATCTGTTGTGCCATTGCAGCTGATCGCTTACTACGCGGCACTGCACCGCGGCTGTGACGTTGATAAACCGCGCAACCTTGCGAAGAGTGTGACTGTGGAGTAGGGATAAATAATTCATGGTAAACAGCTTTAGCGGATAATATAGCTGTTTAAATATTTGAATGATTTACATCCGTTCGCTTATAATTAGAATAAGCGAACGGATGTTTTTGTTTAGGAGAATATCAACGGGGATTGAATATAACAATCATGCCAATAGTTACATATTATAGATGTGAGTCCTATATATAGGCCTATTCAAATTTTTAGTGCTAATAAGCTTGCGCTAATAAAAGGAGCTATAACTGTAGGTTTAACCCTATAAGCACATCTTAATCTAAGTACAGTACTTTTAGAGTGGGAAGTCTCTACTTTGCTTACTTTTATAGTATAAGCTTTCCCTTCACTATTAAAAATGCTAATGATTTGGAGATGAATTATAAGGTAACAGTAGCTTGCTTATAAGAATGGTTTTGTTCATATAAATAGGCGACAATTGTGTAATGTTGAAAAAACTAGTAATGATTTCTGTTTCAAGATTTGGAGATTTAAAGAACCCTGACCTTTGGGGAATAGTCACAGTACTGGACAATCCTATTTGGGCCAATAAGGAAAGAAAATATGAAAAATTGCTGAAAGAATGGTCAGTGCCTTGAATTTAACTGAAAAAGTAGATTCATATCAATCGTATTAATTTGAAAGAACCGAAGTCATTACTTTCCGGTTATGTAGACATTTAATTTTAAAAACTTAAAATATGTAGATCAAGATTCATATGAAAGGAAAGTTAGATTAGAATCGAATTTTAAGTTGAGGAGGAAGATAAATTGAGTGACTATTTTTTAGATACGAGTATAACAAAAATCCAAGAGGCAAGCGAAAACAATAAATTAGTGGTATTCGTAGGTGCGGGGGTTTCAGCAAATTCAGGAATTCCAACTTGGAATGAATTAATTAAAGAATTTGCACAAGATTTGGGTGAATTTGATGTAGACAGATCTCCAGATTTATATATGAAAATTCCTCAATATTATTTTAATGAAAGAGGAGAAAAAGAATATTTCGAAAAAATGAATGAAGTTTTTTCAAAAAAGAAATATAAACCTAATCCTATACATAAGGAGATTTTTAAACTTAAACCAACTCATATTATTACAACTAACTATGATACTTTGCTGGAAGAAGCAGCTATTGAAGAAGGACAGTTTTTTCATACTGTAAAACACGATTTAGATCTTCCATATGATAATTTTAATAAAACTATTATTAAAATGCATGGCGATTTTGAAAACAGAAACATTGTACTAAAGGAAGATGACTATTTGAATTATTCTTCTAATTTCACGTTGATTGAAAGTTATATTAAAGCTTTGATTGCCACAAATACAGTTTTATTTATAGGATATTCGATAAATGATTCAAATTTCAATTTGATTTTTCAATGGGTTAAAAATATTTTAAGAAATCATTTTCAACCAGCATATCTAATTGAGAGTAGTAAGAAGTACTCACGGATGGAACATGCATACTATAAAAATCGCGGGATTAACATTTTATATTATGATGAGATAAGTAATATGCCGAATAATAATATTTTTGATATATCTAATTGGAGAGGTAATAGATTATTTGATGTATTAAGTTATTTTAATTCTTTTGATAAGATGACGAAAATGAGTGACTTAGAAATTATCTATAATAAAATTAGTTGTTTTGAAAAGTTAAATTTTATAATGCCTGAGCAAATTGTAAAGAACTTAGGGTTAAAATCAGTAGGATATGATTTATTTGGTGATAGAACTTTAACTATTCTCAATGGAGAGAATAGTTTATCAAGGGTATTTTCTAACCATGACACATATAAAGATAATTGGATTTTTCAGAAAATTATAATGATATTTAAAAAAGCAAATATACAGGGCGTGTCTAGGGAAAAACAAATAATATTCAGTATTGATAATCAAGATAATTACCTAGATAATTTGAGGGCTAAAATAATAGATCAAGATAGTTTAATAGATCCTATAGATATAAATAGTTTTACAAGCCTTATAGGGGGAGAAGATTATTTTCTCATGTTAAAACAGGCATTTGCTTATTGTGAATGTGATAAGTTTTACGATGCCTATAAATATTATAAGACGATTTCATTGAAAGCTTTTCAAGATAAGGAGTTTTTGATTTATTATATTTCGGAATTTAACAGGAAGCATGTAGGGAAGTTCTTAGTAAATGGATTTTATAATGTGAATAACAATATTGAAATGGAACTTAAAGAACTAGATCTTGAAAATATTTATGCAAATCTCCCCAATGGAGAAAGAAAGAGCATAGAATTTTTAAAAGAGCTTCAAGATTTCAATTTAATATATAAAGTACAAAATAAATTGAATAAAGAAGTGGACACATTAAAGGAAACAAAACGTACTGTGGAAAATGGAGGATTTTCTTTTAATAGCTCACTCAATAAAAATTTTCATATGATTAGCAATATTTGGCTTTTCGTAGAATCGAATTATCTATGTATAAATAAATACAAAGAGATTCAAAGCCTGTATTTAAGTTTTGTAGAAGGCATTTTTGCGAGCTACAGTACCCAATCAAATAATTCGAAGAGTTTTTTTAACAAAGTATCCTTAAATAAAATAGAAAAACTAGATCTATATGAAGTATATATAATAATAACAAAATTAAAAACTAGTGACTTTGAAAATGTTTTGGTAGAGTATAATCTTAGAGAATTAAAACTTGAGAATTCAGCTTTTGAGTATATTATGAAGGTTTTGGACAAAGTGATTGATAATATTCTAAATAATCACAATAAGAAAACAAGTGAACATTATTTTTATAATTTATTAGTACTAACTTCAAAAACAAATCTAGACTTTGAACAGGCAAATCTTATTGCAGGTAAGTTGTTATTACTCCTTAACGAAAGAATATATTTAAATGAATTTAAATATATAAATAAATTTATAGTAGCAGTAGCAAACAAAGAAATTTTAGCTCAAAGTACAGTATTGGATTATTTAGAAAAGTATTTAGAAACATACATGCGAAATAGCAGGATAATTGAATTTGATAACAATGGACTGTATAATAATTTAACTAATATATATGTAGATTACAATGAGCATCCTATAAATAAGGATATAATCTCTAGTTATGTAATTTTAATAAAGAAATCCTATGAGGAAAAAGAATATGATATTTTGTATACTGTTTTTGAAAATTTAATAGTTCCGATACTAAAGGCTATATCTGAAGAATACAAGAATATTATAATTAAGGTAATTGAAAGTTTAGTAGAAAAAATTAAAAGAAATGAAGGATTATTGCAATTTAATGAGTTAAATTTTTATTATATGATTTCAATTAACGATGTTATTACTGCGGACAAAGATATTAATAAAAAAATAGTAGAAGATACAGTTGTTAAAATTAGGAATGAAAATAAGGCTGTTAAAATACATCCGGATCCTATTGAAAGAAACCTGAATATATTAACAGATTTATATAGGAGAAATAAGCTTAAAAAAGAAGAGTTAGAAGAGTTTGTGGATGTTTTTGGTGGTTACTCAGATTATTTCGATTTAGTTTTTAATACGAAGAATCTTAAATTAACTGATATAGATTTACTTTCATATCTAAAGGAAGAAGAGGTAGAATCTTTAATGAATAATAAAGGAATGAAAGAATGTATATATAGCTTATTTGAAAAAAAACTTAGGAATCTGCCATTTGAAAAATACGAAGATATTTTTGGTAAGCTTTATGCAAAGAAATTTTAAATGATTAATAATATATTAAATTTACTATAAGCGTAAAATTAGCCCCTCTTATTATAAACCAGAGGGGTTTTTCATGAAGAATTAGAAGTGCACACCTTTTCGATTGACCGGAAGGTTTTTATATTTGTAAAGAAACCCCTATTTATATTGAAAAGAAATAACACCTGCTTTATAATACGAGATGCATTTCGGTTAACATCCATAAATGTAATCATTAGTAAATTGTTTTGTGTATGTCTCATCGGAAAGTAATCACCTCCAGCAATTTTTCATCATGAATTTCCATTATATAAACGTAATCAATCGATTGCACTTCCACATTATGCTAAGACTTTAAAATCTCTTTTGTGTTTGCCGACTCTTGCTTCATTATGAATTCCTCGACCAGATATAAAAATAACAACATTTTTACAATAATCCGGTTCAATTCTCAAAAAAAGTCCTGACAACACTGATAGGAGTGGAATGATGTCAAACCTTTTAGAAATCAGAAACATCAGCAAATCTTTTGGCCATAAAGCTGTTTTAAAGGATGTTACATTCAATGTGCCTGCCGGATCAATTGTCGGTTTTATCGGTGATAACGGCGCAGGCAAGTCAACAACATTTAAAACGATATTAGGATTAATCTCTCAGGATAGAGGTAAAGTGAAAATCTTTGGTAAAGAGAATCTGGATAAACATATAAAGTTCAAAGAAGATATTGGGGTCGTATTTGATGCGATGAATCTTCCTGCGCACCTTACGATAAAGCAGCTGAATCATGTATTTAAGAAACTATTCGGTGCTTGGGACCAAGATCATTTTTACCGGTTGGTTCATTCTTTCTCTTTGCCTATGGACAAAAAAGTGAATACACTCTCGCGCGGCATGTCAATGAAGTTATCCGTAGCTGTTGCTTTGTCGCATAATGCAAAATTATTACTCCTGGATGAAGCAACGGGAGGGCTTGATCCCTCTTCAAGAGATGATCTGTTAAATGAATTAAAAAGCTTTGTGGATAAAAGCAACGGCGGTATTTTACTTTCATCGCACATTATGACTGATGTCGAGAAGATAGCCAGCCATATCGTTATTATGAAAGATGGAGAAATTTTATTAAATGAAGAGAAAGATAAGGTTCTTGAAAGCTATACCGTTATAGACGTTGATGAAGGTCAATTGGCTGAGCTTGACGAAGAAATCGTTCTAGCAAAAAGGAATCATGGATCTTATTGGAGTGTGCTTGTATCGGATCAACAGAAGTTGCCGAATGGCGTATCGGCCAACACCATTTCCATAGAAGAAATCAGCGTCTTTTTAACGAGGAGTGAAAACATTGAGAGGTCTGTTACTGACTAACTATTACTTGGTTTATCGGAGTTTCTTTGCATACACGGGGTTGGCCATATTGGTATCAGCAGTCATTTTTTATTTTGGGGATGCTTCAATGCATCGTTTTGTTGCTATGCTGATTATTTTGTTTGTCGTTATGCCCGCACTTGAGGTTATAAAGTATGAGAGCAAGTCTGGCTATGACAGGTATGTCCTGACTTTACCGGTCAGCAGAACAAATATTGTTCAAAGTCACTATTTCTTTTATCTTTTGATTGTTGTGATCGGAGCCGTACTATCTTATGGTGTTTTCTTTGTATACAGCCTGGGATCTGATGAACCGATTGACAGCATATTTAATATTGTCTCTTTTGGAACGTTCATCGTTCTCTTTGCCGGTGCAATCGTTTATCCTCTTCTCTACATGATAGGCCCGGAAAAATCCGATGCTATCGTGATTGGAGGTGCAATGGGGGGACTTTTTGCTACCTTTGGATTGCAAAGTGTCGTTGGGTATGTAGCAGAACAAGTACCGCTGTCATTTTTGCACATAAATCCTTCTTTATATGTTCCGATTATATATCTCATGATCGGCGTTATCTTATATATCATTTCATTTTTCATTGCCACAGCTATATATCATAAAAAAGAATTTTAGCAGCGTGTGTATTGATTTTATGCTGATCAAGTTATAACAGGATAAGGTGTTGTCTTTGCATATAAAGAACTTTGTGACCTTGAGGGTTAATATTTAGATATAAAAATGGGGGGGCTTTTATGGAAGGCAACATGCTATATCATCAATATCTGGAGAAAAATTCTGGGTATTTCGAAAAACAAGAGATGGCAATGAATATGAAGGCGCTATTCCAATCGGTAAGCCTATAAGCAATTCAAGTGCTTATATAGTGGACCGATATGGAAACTTACTCCCGATAGGCATCTATGGGGAACTATATTTAGGCGGAGATGGCGTGGCAAGAGGCTATTTAAATCAGCCTGAATTAACCAAGGAGAAATTTATACAAAGCCCGTTCTTCGGGGGGAAATTATATAAAAGCGGAGACATCGCCAGATGGCGCAGAGACGGTAACATTGAATTTGCCGGCAGAGCGGATCATCAAGTCTAGATTCGGGGATTCAGAATAGAGACAGAAGAAATTGATCGAAAATTATTGAGCCATCCAAGCATTAAAGAGGCTTTGGTGTTAGCCAAAGAAAATAAACAGAGTCAGTCAACTTATTCAGACAATTTGTATAAAAATATAGTCGAAGGAGCAAAAAAGGAACCAATGTTCCAAGAGTATCTTGAAACTGAGTACTTTAGAGAAAAAGTAATTGATAAAATAAAAGCCTATACTCGATTTTTAAACAGCATTACACATAAACACAAAATTGCTGCAAATCTTCATCTTATTAAGGCAGCAGGAAATAAAGAGAAAAAAGATAATGATCAATTCCTTTTATATAATTGGGAAGACTTTACTGAGAGAGCAGTGCATTATTATAATGGATTCGGGGAACATGGTGAAATGCTTTCAAAGGGTTATTTATCAGGAAATACGGCATTAATTACTGATATATTTAAAAAAACAGAAGAACATTCATTACCTTATAAAGGAATGTAACATTTAACACAGGAGGGAATTGATTTTTTCTTCCTTCCTGTTTTATTTTTAAATAATCCTTGAGAGAATGGTGAGCTATTTTTATAAGAAGGTGAGAAAATGGATAATATATATAAATTGCTGATTATAGAAGACGATAAGGATATGGCTAAGGCGTTACAAAATTTACTTGTTAAATGGAATTTTGAGACCGTTATATGCGGAGACTTTGATAATATTTTGTCAATATATGAAAAAGAAGAGCCTCACATCATATTATTGGACATTAATATTCCTTCATTTGATGGTTTTTATTGGTGTAAGAAAATAAGAGAAATTTCAAGTGTCCCAATTATTTTTTGCTCTTCTAGAAACAGTAATATGGATATTGTCATGGCTATTAACAATGGCGGGGATGATTATATTCAAAAACCATTTGACAGCCATGTATTGGTGGCGAAATTACAAGCAATTATAAGAAGAACTTATGAGTACATAACAGCAGAATCTCATCTAATCGAATCTAATAATGTGATATTAAACCTTAACGATGCAAAAATATATTTCCAAGATCAGAGTTTAGAGCTTACAAAGAATGAATTTAAAATTCTAAAAACGTTAATGGAAAACAAAGGAAAAGTTGTTTCGCGGGATAATTTAATGAGACAGCTTTGGAATGATGATATTTACGTAAACGAAAATACGTTGACAGTAAATATAAATAGATTAAGGAATAGATTAGAGGGGATTAATGTTGATGACTTTATTTTGACAAAAAAAGGAATGGGATATATAATTCAATGAAATTAATTGATTATGTGAAAAATCATATATTATGGATTTTATGCAGTGCACTTATTCTGGTTGTAATCAATGGGATTTTGTTTGCGAGTACCTCTATTCATCAAGGTTATATAGACATTTTTTATATGGATTTGTTGATTGTCTTTATTCTGCTGATCAACATTTTCTATGGATTCATCAAGGCAAAAAAGAAATACGAAGTTGTGTTTAATAGTTCTATCGAAACTTTAGAAAGAAACAAAGTTAGAAATGATTATTTTATAGATATGCTTATAAAAGTCTCCAAAAAGCAACAAAATAAATTTTTGAAAGCAGAAGAAGATTATAAAAACGGTATTAACGAAATTCAAGACTATACTACTCAATGGGTTCATGACATAAAAGTTAATATAGCTGTGTGTGAACTGCTGCTGGATGAGATTAACTTAGAAAGCAGCAGAGAGCTGCGTAATCAAATTGAACAAATTAAATTTAGGATTAATCACATTTTACATGTGACAAGAGCTAATCACTACGATCAAGACATTTTAACGGGAGTAGTAGATGTATGTCATATTTTAAGAAGTGCAATAAAAGAAAATGCTCTTTTTTTTATTAATAAAAACATTGAGATTGAGACTAATTTAAAACCATTTAGTGTTATCAGTGATGAACGTTGGATCTATTATATTTTTGGTCAAATTCTTAATAATAGCAGTAAATATACACCTGAGGGGGGAACGCTGACTATTACAACTAAAGAAGATAAACAAGCCTATTATATAGTTATTAAAGATAATGGAATTGGCATTTCAAAAGAGGATTTATCTAGGATATTCAATAAAGGCTTTTCAGGTAAAAATGGTAGGGTAGGAACGAAATCTACAGGGATGGGTTTATATTATGCTAAAAAAATGGCTGATAAACTAAGTATAGGAATTAAGGTAGACAGCGTAGAGGGTGAATATACTGAATTTCACATTATATTTTATAAACTATCCGATTATTATAAAGTGGCAAATGAGGCAATAAATAATTAGTTAAAAACAGGGGGTAATCTAATGAGAAGAAAAGCTAAAATATTTTGTATTCCATTTGCAGGGGGTCATCGATAGTTTATTCTAAGTGGAAAAAATTCATGGATCCACTTGTTGAGGTAAATGAAGTAGAGTTGGCTGGCAGGGGAAGAAGATTGAATGACCCTCAATAGACAATATGGAAGAAATGGTTGAGGATATATATAATTCTATTAAGAATAATATAACTGAACCTTTTGCTATTTTCGAACATAGTATGCGTGGACTGCTTACATATGAGCTTTGTCACAAACTTCAAAATGAAGGAAATCCTGCCCTCGTGCATATTTGTCTCCGTTGAAAAGCTCCTCAATTGAGAAGAAAACAACTAATACACAGCTTGCCAAAACATGAATTTATTTCTGAGATTTTAAAATTAGATGGTACAGATAATTTATTTTTAAGAACAAGGAGTTAGAAGATATTTTCTTGCCGATTTTGAGAACTGAGTTTAAGTCAATAGAAACCTATGAATTTAATCCTAAAAACAATTTACTGGACTCCAATTTTTCTGTTTTTTATGGAGTAGACGATAAGACTGTTGATTTTGAAGAATTATCTTTTTGGAGAAAAGTAACCCGAAAGAGATGTTAAATTTTCGTATTAATAAGATGATATTTCTTATAAATGAATATACCGAACAAGTAGTAAAAAATCAATGAGACGTTAAATGCATTAAAAAATAATGAATCAGAAAGTAACAGTGTTTAGTTATTATGAGTTGATTAAAAAAGGTTTATGACCTATGGGTTCCTCTAATTTATTTAACCTTGGAAACATAGTTCATGTTTACTTTGGAAATGATTAAAGTCGTCAATTCGTTGGGTATAATTCTGTCTGCATTTTTATCAGTATATTTTGAAAAAAAGGAACAAACAGACTAATCACTCAGTAAGTAAATTCGATTGGTAATACAAGGTGAAAAACAATCCGCCTTGTTATATAAGGAGCGGTGCCGCTCCTTATATCTGCTTAAAAACCTCACATGCTGAATATCCATGGTTTTGTACAAAAGTCCTCTAACCCATCACCCCAACCTAACATGAATGTCACATTCACTTTTAGAAATGTAACCTAAATCGATAGTAGCGTTTTTTGCTCTAAATTATAATACAACTATAAGAATCAATGTCCTACACATGATCAGATTTTATGGGGGTTTATAGATGAATAAGATCGTAGAGGTATCAAATGTAATAAAGGAGTATGGTGAAATTGGCAGTACCTTTCGAGCGCTTAAAGAGGTAAGCTTAAATATCAACAAAGGTGAATTTGTTGGGATAATGGGCCCTTCAGGCTCAGGTAAGACAACATTGTTAAATATTATGTCCACTATTGACAAAGCTACTTTAGGAGAAGTTTTAATCGATGGTAAAAGAATAGATGATTACAAGGATGAGGACCTTGCAAAATTCAGGAGAGACACAATCGGATTTGTCTTCCAAGCTTTTAATTTATTAGACAATATGACAATTAGAGATAACATTGCTCTGCCTCTTGCACTAAACAATGTAAAACACAAAATCATCCTAAAAAAAATTGATGAACTAACTGAGCTCTTAGGAATTTCAAATCAGTTAGATAAGTATCCATATGAATTGTCAGGCGGTCAAAAGCAAAGAGTAGCTATTTGTCGTGCGTTAATTACCTCTCCAAAGGTTATTTTTGCAGACGAACCAACAGGGGCCCTTGACTCTAAGTCATCCTCAGAGGTTCTAGAATGTTTTAAAAATATTAACAAAACCATAGGAACAACCATCATCATGGTAACCCATGATGCAAACGCAGCAAGTTATTGTAATAGGGTTATGTTCTTAAAGGACGGTAAATTACACGGAAGACTAGACAGCAGCGGAGATAAAAAGGAATTATTTAAGAAAGTGTTAAACATGCTTGCCGTAATGGGAGGATCGGAAAATGAACTCCTTTAAAATTGCGTTTAAGCTTTTGAAGAACAATTTAAAAATATATGGATTATATTTTGTGGTTTTAGTTGTAACTGTGGCAACTTACTACAATTTTACTGCTATACAGTACAATGAAGTGTTTGTCCAATTAACTGAAAGATTTCAATCAGCTGTAGTGGCAAGTGCAACATCTGGCTTTGTTCTAATTTGCACAGTGGTCTTTTTTATGTGGCATGCCAATGGATTCTTTTTAAAGCAACGTCAAAAAGAAACCGGGTTATACATGCTAATGGGAATAAGTACGTCTAAAATTGGAAGAGTATTCGCAATTGAAAGTATTCTAATAGGCAGTTTGTCTCTATTAATGGGTTTATTGATCGGGATATTATTCTCGAAATTGTTCTTAATGTTATTAAGTAAGTCCATGACACTGGGTGGTGAAATTCCTTTTAGTATATCTGCACAAGCCATCATTCAGCTTATTATTGTGTTCGGGATCATCTTTGTAATGCTGGGAATGAAAAACTATAGAGTTGTGAAAAAAACACAACTAATTAATATGTTGAATGCTTCGAAAGCAAAGCCCTCACCTCCAAAATATAATTATACAAAGGGTTTTACAGGTTTAGTATTAATTGTTGCAGGCTATATAGTTGCACTAAACTTTAAGCAATGGGATTTGGATTTATTGCTTTCTGCGATGGGAATCTTGATTTTGGTCAGCACGGGGACTTATCTGTTTTTTGGAAGTTCTCTGACTATAATTTTAGGGAAGTTAACAAATTCAAAAAAAATTATTTATAAAGATGTAAGGTTAGTCAGTATAAGCAATACTTTCTTTAGACAAAAAGTTAATTATAGAAGTTTAGCGATGACGGCTATTTTAACAGCAGCTACCGTAACTGCATTCAATGTAAGCATTTCGTTCAAACAGTTTGAAGCAAATTATGACATCACAGCCTCCCCATACAGTTTAAGTTTTGAAAGCAATTCTGAAGATGTCAAAGATAAAGTCAAAGAAGTGATTCGAGAGTCAAAGCATGACTTAATCGGAATCAATAAGATTCACTTTTTTATTGGTAATGTCCAATACGACGATAATAAGCAAAATATTGATCCGAATAACAAAGCTATTATCACTAGTTACTCACAAATAAAGAAAACATTAATATTTTTGGATTATAGTAATAAAGCAAGTATTTTGAATCAAATTAAACCAGAAATTCATGAAATTTCTTTTATTCTAAATGCTGATTCGATAGCTTCACCTATTTATGTTGATGGTAATAAAGTGAGCATTAATAATAATAATTTCCTAGTTTCTAAACATACACAGCTCCCTTTTACAGGGAAAATTAAAAAATATGGTGACAAAAACATTTATGTTTTAAATGACAATGATTATAAAGAATTAAGAAAGAAAAACCAAGAGATTGTATTAAATGGTGTGCGAATTACAGATGAAAAAGAAAGTAGGGAAGTGGTTAATAGAATCAAGGAAGTTGTACCAGGTGGAGATTTGAATGTAAATGGAAAAAATCAAAGCTTTACATGGGAGTATTATGCTTTAGGTCAATTTTTCTTTTTAGGCCTGATTATGTCCCTAGTATTCATACTAGCGACCTTTAGTACAATTTACTTTAAAATTTTAAGTGATGCATTCACTGATAGGGAACAATATTCAATGTTGAAAAAAATTGGTATGAGTAAAAAGGAAGTGCAGAGGTCTGTCTATCTGCAAGTTGGAATTGCATTTTTACTGCCTGTGATTGTGGGGGCCCTTCATAGCATTGTAGCAATGAATATGCTGGAACAGATTATGAATGTAAAATTCACCATTCCAATTCTATGCGGCATCGGATTATTTGTTTTTATAATGGTTGCTTTTTATATAGGACTCTGTAAAAACTATACCAAATTGGTATATGAAGAGCAGTAAAAAAATGAGAAGGATTGTCCAGTAAATTTATAAAGAGAGAGGAGATTTCATATGTCATGGTTAACTAAATGGTCCTTTGCTAATAAAGCTGCTATTACGTTAACATCCATTATTATAATAGCCTGGGGAGTAGTCAGTTATCTTCGTATATTAGTGAAGAAATCAGAGTCGGTCAATCTTGTTTCACAAAGCTTAGCAGTTGTTGTGATTGGCGGTTTGGCAGTAGCAACCATGCTTACCTTAATAGTGATACCATGCGTATATGAAATATTTAATTTTAAAAAATCAAAAATGCAAAAGCGTGAAAAAACATTGAAAGATGATATAATAATTTAAATAAATTTATTGATGTTTTTGGAACAGGGATCAGAACACTTTTCGAAGTCAGCTGTCGGTGATATGACCGGCGGCTGGTTATTTAGTTAGACGTCTATAAGGAAGCGCTGCAGCACGATCCTTTGTTGAGACATACGGCCGCAGAAGCGGCCGCCCATTACGGACAGGGGCTCACGAAGCTTGCGAGAACTGGTTATGACGCCATTCCTGATTTGGTGCTGTCCATTGAGTATAAAAACGGATCTCTGCGTGATGTCGGCCAAAGCAGGCAATACGGATCTGGGGATACAGACTGGCTTTCTGAATGGAAACGGGAGCTGGGTGTGCGTATATAAAATGAGAAAAAAGCTGACAAATGATGCCGTCAGCTTTTCTTTATGCGTTTACTTAAAACTCCTCATACTCCGCCGGATCTTGGCCGTTTATGCGTCCGTCGGGGCGGGTAAGCGAGTCGATGATGTTCATGTCGTTTTCATCAAGGGAGAAATCAAAAACGGAGATGTTTTCAAGCTGGCGCTCGGGCGATGCTGATTTTGGAATCGGGATGGCGCCCAGCTGGATATGCCAGCGTAAAATGACTTGAGAAATGGTTTTGCCGTATTTGTCCGCAATCTGTCCGAGTTTTTGATCGTTCAATACTTCGCCGGCCCGGGATAACGGACTCCATGATTCTGTCACGATGCCCTGTTCTTCGTGCCATTGGCGCTGCTGCTGCTGATTAAAAGCGGGATGCAGTTCAATTTGGTTGATGCCTGGCTTTACGCCGGTTTCACGTTCGAGCCGTTCGATATGCTCAGGCAGGAAATTGCAGACGCCGATGGATCGGATCAGGCCCCATTTTTTCGCATCAATCAGTGCCTGCCATGCTTCCGTGTAGCGGTCTTGTTTCGGATTCGGCCAATGGACGAGATACAGGTCATAGTAGTCCAGACCGGCGCGGTATAAAGATTCTTGGATGGTTTGTACAGCTTTGTCATAGTCATGGTAGCGCCCGGGCAGCTTGGACGTCACGTATAGCTGTTCTCTCGGAACAGAGCTTCTGCGGATGGCTTCTCCGACCGTCCCTTCATTTTCATAGTTATAAGCGGTGTCAATCAGACGGTAGCCGATATCAATGGCGCTGGTAATGGCATGAACGCCGTTGTTTCCATTAAGAGCGTATGTACCGAAGCCGATCGCGGGAATGCTTGTCCCATCCAGCAGTTTCTTTTGCGGAATTGCTCCAGTCATCATTAAATCCCTCCTTGTTTTCTACTTTACCATTATTTTTACAAATGAAACATAATAGTGGAAGGAAATGAGATGATCCGCACATGAAAAAAGCTGACGGAGAACCGCCAGCTTTAAATTTGAAACATCCATGCTACGACGGGGCCGAAGACCGACCCTAACACGGCGCAGAGCGTCATGGAAACAGAGCTCATGGAGACCGTTAATTCTCCGTACTCCATTGCTTTTGAGGTGCCGAGCGCATGAGAAGCGCTCCCGAATGCAATTCCTTTCCCGAGTGAGCTGCGGATGCGGATCCACTTGAGAAGCAGCGGTCCTAAGATAACGCCGGAAAACCCTGCGATCATGACGAACACGACTGTCATGGAAGGGACACCGCCGATACCGGACGCAATCTGTATGGCGACAGGCGTCGTAATTGATTTTGGGATAATTGACAAAATCAAACTCCGGCTGATGCCGAACAGCTCTGCAAATAGCAGGCCGCTGACCATTCCGGAGAATAAACCGGCCAACACGCCGCCGATGATCGGAAACATATACTTGATTAATACCCGGCGCTGCTTATAAAGCGGGTATGCCAAAGCCACCACGGCGGGTCCGAGCAGTGAATTGATCCATTGGCCGCCGATCATATAGTCTTTATACGAAATATGAAAAACAAGCAGCACGGCGATAATGAAAATCGTAGTCGTCAAAACCGGTATGAGAAAGGGATATGGAAAGCGCACATATAACTTCACCATAGCCAGATAGGCGGCGGCCGTGAACAAAATTATAAGGATTGCGATACATGCTTGCTGCACTTCTTTTTCTCCTTTCTCTGATTGGCTTTGTGCTCTAACAGCTGGCTGGCGTACCCTGCGGCGATCATTGTGACGATGGTGCTCAGCACGATGATCAGAAACAGAGCAGCCCCGCTGGCGGAAAACAGTGACGGGTAATTGATGACGCCCGTCATGGCCGGAATGAATAACAGCGGAAGAAAAGACAGCAAAAATCCGGCTCCGTCTTCAATCATTTTGACGGGAATGATCTTAACCGATAAACATATGATGAGCAGGATCAAACCGATGATGCTTCCGGGAATGGGCAGGTGAAAGAACTGCTGAACGGCTCCCCCGATAAAGGAAAATGCGAATAAAATAATGATTTGCAAGATGATGCGTATGACTTTCACGACAATGCTGTTCTTTGGAGAAGAGCAGCTTCCCCCTTTCTTGATGCTTCGATATGTTTCTTTACTTTTTGTGCATATATTTGTACTATACAAATATATGTATGCAAAATCTTTCTATATGTTTTCTTAGTAAATGTGCATATGTTTGTATTATACAACTAATATTGCTGTTGTCAATTGTAAGGAGTGAGGCTGTTGTCAAAACAAGATCCGATTGAATTAATTGAATATGAGCTCACCACTTTTATCAGGAGAGCTGTTTATCTTGATAACTCCGACCGTAAAATCGGACATCTGGAAAGGGCTGCGTATTTGTTATTACGGCAGCTGGATGAATTCGGACCGGCGCGTGTAAAGGAATTAGCCGAATCTTTTAAGCTGGATATTTCCACATTGTCACGCCAGGCCGCGGCCTTGGAGTCGAAAGAGCTGATCCAGCGTTTTTCCGATCCTTCTGACGGGCGGGTCAGTCTGTTTGCGATTACGAAGCTTGGCAAACAGAGGTTAAAAACTGATAAAAAGATGCGTCTTGATCGATACCGACATATGCTTGACGATTGGTCAGGCGATGAAAAAGAAATGTTCGGCCGGCTTTTGCTGCGGCTGAATGAGGCATTTATCGATTAATGCATGATTTTTGCCGGTTAAGCAGGATTATGGCGTATACAAGGGAGAATGGAAGAGAGTAAGACTTTACGCCATTCTGCTTAGCAAAAATAATATTGAATAGGGGGCGGAACATGTTTCTCCAGGGACATCCTGTTTCTCGGAGGCTGCAGCATTTATTATCTCAATATTCATAATTCAACAAAAATGAAAGCGCTTTATTTTTAGTTTGTTGATTTAGGGTGCAAGGTGTTTACCTGAAAAAAACAATTGTATTTTCCACGGAAATTTATTATGATGAAATAAGGAAATTGGAGATTATATAACAATAGAAAGATAGAATATTTCTAATATTGCGGGAAATGAAGAGTGAGTTAGGTTCAACAGGTGCACCTTCTGCTTCATTATTTCACATATATCAGAGCTGTTAAGAGGAGGAAGCGAAGTGGCAAACAAAGAATTAAAGAGAGGCTTAGGCGCGCGTCATATACAGATGATTGCGCTGGGCGGCACGATCGGTGTCGGTTTATTCATGGGGTCATCCAGCACGATCGGATGGACCGGGCCGTCTGTCCTGCTGGCTTATGCGATCTCGGGTATCTTTATCTTTTTTATCATGCGTGCGATGGGCGAAATGCTCTATGTAGAGCCGAGTACAGGGTCGTTTGCGACGTTCGGCCATAAGTATATACATCCGTTAGCCGGCTATATGACGGCGTGGAGCAACTGGTTTCAATGGGTGATCGTCGGGATGTCTGAAATTATCGCCGTCGGTTCGTATATGAAATATTGGTTTCCTGATCTGCCGGCATGGATTCCCGGCATTATCGCCATGGCCATTCTCGGTGCGGCGAATTTAATTTCGGTAAAATCTTTCGGTGAGTTTGAATTTTGGTTTGCCATGATCAAAATCGTCACCATTATTCTGATGATTGTGGCCGGAATCGGAATTATTTTCTTCGGTTTCGGTAACGGAGGGCATGCGATCGGATTATCTAATTTATGGTCGCACGGCGGTTTCTTTACGAATGGTTTTTCAGGATTTTTCTTTGCCTTGTCTTTGGTCGTTGCGGCCTATCAAGGGGTCGAACTGATCGGGATTACGGCAGGGGAAGCGAAGGACCCGCAAAAAACGCTGCGAAGCGCGATTCAGAGTATTATTTGGCGGATTTTAATTTTCTACATCGGTGCGATTTTCGTAATCGTTACCGTATATCCGTGGAATGAGCTTCACTCACTCGGCAGTCCGTTTGTTTCGACATTTGCGAAAGTCGGGATTACGGCGGCGGCCGGTTTGATTAACTTTGTTGTGATTACCGCTGCGATGTCCGGATGCAACAGCGGGATATTCAGTGCGGGACGCATGCTTTATACATTGGGCGTGAACGGACAGGCCCCGAAATTCTTTAAGAAAGTTTCTTCGAGCGGTGTGCCGATATTCGGTACGTTTGCCGTATTAATCGGACTTGTGATCGGTGTCGTGCTGAACTACATCGCGCCTCCGAAAATCTTTGTCTATGTGTACAGCGCGAGTGTGCTGCCGGGAATGATTCCGTGGTTCGTCATTTTAATCAGCCATCTCGGTTTCAGAAGAGCGAAGGGCGCTGAGCTTGATAAGCATCCGTTTAAGATGCCTTTTGCGCCGTTTACAAACTATTTGACGATCGCTTTCTTACTCATGGTGTTGATCGGCATGTGGTTTAACAAAGATACGCGGATTTCTTTGGTTGTCGGGGTGATTTTCCTGGCGATTGTGACGGTCAGCTATTATGCGTTCGGTATCGGCAAGCGCATGCCTGGTGAAAAATCGAAAATAGAAGACGCTGTATAATTCAAAAAGACACCTCTCTTACAGGGGTGTCTTTTTCGGCTTGTCCGCGAGTGGTATACTGGTTAAAAAAAGCAGAACCGGGGGAAACATCGATGAGTCATTACCGTACGTTATTATTTGATATAGACAATACGCTGCTGGATTTTACCGCTTCAGAAACCGATGCTCTTCAAAAATTGTTTCAAGGTTCAAAGCTGGAGCTGATGGCAGAGGTGGAAGCCCGTTATAAAGCGTTAAATCAAGGGCTGTGGAAGGCATTTGAAGAGGGGGAAATGACCCGCGATGAAGTGGTGAATACACGGTTTGCCCTTTTGTTTAAAGAATACGGCCTCGAAGCCGACGGCGTGCTGATGAATCAGGCGTACCGCCAATACTTAGAAGAAGGGCACCAGATGATAGACGGAGCTTATGAGCTGATTGAACGGCTGAGTCCTTTATTTGATTTATACATCGTGACGAACGGCGTCTCAAGATCACAATATAAGCGGCTGGGCGACTCCGGTCTGTATCCGTTCTTTAAAGATGTGTTTGTATCTGAGGACACGGGTTTTCAAAAGCCGATGAAGGAATACTTTGATTACGTGTTTGCGAGAATTCCCGGTTTTTCTGCCGAGGGCGGACTTATTATCGGCGATTCACTGAGCGCGGACATAAAAGGCGGTCAGATGGCGGGAATTGATACGTGCTGGTTTAATCCCGGAAAGAAAGCAAATGAATCCGGAATCATCCCGACGTACGAGATTCATTCGCTTGATGAGCTGTATGATGTGCTGAACGTGGAGCGGAAAGCCGCCGCTCATTTGTAAGGAGAATTCGATGAAGATTGCACATACGAAGTTACTGATCAGGGGTTTTGCATTACTATCAATCTTTCATGCGATTCTTCAGCTTCCTCCCGGCCGGGGGGAGCTGAAGGTTTTTTTGTCTGTGCTCGTGATTATGCTGACGGCTAATGACTGCCTGCGGCCGCTATATATGAAGAGAAGGCCGGCTGTATATCAAGTCTCTTTTCTCCTGAGCAGCGTTATCGCGGGAGTTCTTTTGTACAATGTCTATAGTGTGGGGGCACAGGCCGTAATGGTGCTTTTATTGGCGGAGGTGCTTATTACTGATAAGCAGATTTCGGCTGTTTTGTTAACGATGAATGCCGCCGCATTTGCCGCAGCTTTATACGCCGGCGGAGCGGGTGTCAGTGATATCGTGCCGCCATACTTCATCATGTTTGCGGTGATTTATTTATATCGGAAAAACCTGCAGGAGAAGTCGAAGGTTGAATTGCTGAACCGAGAGCTGAAGATCGCTAATGACACACTGAAGGAATATTCAGACCGGATTGAGGAACTGGCCGTTACGAAAGAAAGAACTAGAATTGCGCAGGAGCTGCATGATTCTCTCGGTCATTATCTGGCTGCTCTGAAAATGAATTTGGAATTTGCCGGGAAGACAGCCGGGCATCAGCCGGACAAAGTGAAGCAGATCATTCATAAGGCGCATGATCTTACGAAAGAATCCATTTTAAAGCTTCGCCAGGCCGTTATGCTGCTGCAGGGCTCTTTGCCGGGGCGGGGATTTGAGCAAGAGCTCCGTGACATTTTCAGCCATTTTCAAGAGGCGGGAGGCATACGCTTCGAGCTGGAGACGGACGCGGCCATAGAAGCGGAACAGCCGGATGTGAAGCAATGTCTTTATCAATCCGTTCAGGAAACGATTACGAATGCGATAAAACATGGGCATGCTTCATATGTTTCTGTCCGGATTCAAAAAAACCGAAACATGATATTGGCGCATATTCATAATAACGGCTCAGCCTGCGGAACGATCATAAAATCAAATGGTCTGAAAGGAATTGAGAAAAGAGCAGCCGCACTTGGCGGAGAGGCTGTTTTCTCGTCTGGGAAGAAAATGGGTTTTGACGTGAAAATAAGGATTCCATGCAAGGAGGAATAATCAAGTGAATGTCATGATTGCAGACGACCAGTCCATTGTGAGAGAGGGGCTGAAAATGATTCTGAGTCTTCATGAAGGAATTCAAATATCGGGAGAGGCTTCTTGCGGCGAAGAGGTTCTCCGGCTGCTTTCTCAAACCGAAACCGATGTGATTTTGATGGATATCAGAATGCCCGGTATGGACGGAATCGAAACGACAAAAGCGGTAAAAGCGCGATATCCGTCCGTAAAAGTCATCATTCTGACAACGTTTGAGGATGATCACTATATTTTTGCCGGGCTGAAAAGCGGAGCCGACGGCTATCTCTTGAAGGATGCTGATTCAGATGAAATGATCGCCTCCCTTCAAGCCGTTTATGAAGGCAAGATGATGCTGAATCCCAAAATCACGGTTTCCGTTGTAAAAGCGCTGAACAATATGGAGATCCCTGCGGTGCAGGAAGAGCCGCGGACAAAGCTGAAGGAGATTCTCACGCCGAGAGAGCTTGATGTGGCGAAACACATTATGGAAGGCAAAAGCAATAAACGCATTGCCGCAGACTTATTTCTAACTGAAGGCACTGTGAAAAACTATGTATCCAGAATCCTCGATAAACTTGAAGTGTCAAACAGAACCGAGCTTACCTTATATTTGCAAAAATTGCTATAACCCCGCTTCACCCTCCTCTCTCCCTTTTTATCACTAAACATATGACGAAAGTAATACCCATATCGAGTACGAAAGTGAATAGAAAACAAGGATCGCCAAGAGTAGAATAAGTGCAGACATGACACAAGGAGTGCTGCACGAATGCTCGAATTAACGGATTTGACAAAGAAGTACGGCGATTTTACCGCTGTCAATCATATATCACTGCGCGTCGAAAAAGGAGAGATATTCGGTCTCCTGGGACCAAACGGCGCCGGTAAATCAACAACGGTGTCGATGATCAGCACCGTGCTCCCGCCGACGGGCGGAACAATCTGCATTGACGGAACCTCATTACAGGAGCAGCCTGCGGCCATAAAAAAAGTGATGGGAGTCGTCCCGCAGGAAATCGCTTTATATCAAGCGTTAAGCGCAAAGGATAATTTGGCTTTTTTCGGGAGTCTGTACGGACTTTCCGGTAAGGAACTTTGTAAACGGGTTGATGAAGTGCTGGACATTATCGAATTACAGGAACAGCGAAATCAAAGGATATCTGAGTTTTCAGGCGGCATGAAAAGACGGGTGAATATCGGGGCCGCGCTAATGAATGAACCGAAACTATTCATTTTAGATGAACCGACCGTCGGAATTGATCCGCAATCCAGACACCACATTCTTGAAACCGTGAAGACGTTAAATCAAGAAAAAGGGATGACCGTCATCTACACGAGTCATTACATGGAAGAGGTCGAATACCTCTGTGAAAAAGCGGCGATCATGGATCACGGCTCAATCATTGCCTGCGGGACGAAAGATGAATTGAAGCAGTCAGCTAAAGCCTCTGATACCCTGATCGTGAATGCAGAGGGGCTGAATGATGATGCCGTTAAAAAAATCCGCCGCATTCCCGGTGTTGCCAAGGCTGCTGTCAGCCAGCAGACCATTACGATGCTCGTCTCTGCGGCAGATCGCAATATCCTTGATATTGCGGATGATATCAGGAAAACCGGTATCACCATTAAAGGCATTCATTTCGAGGAAGCCAATCTGGAAAGCATTTTCCTCCGGCTCACCGGCAAAACGCTGCGGGATTCATAGGGGGCGTCATGAAAATATTATTCAGGCTGATCTTATTAGATTTTCGGTTATTGGCCGGAGCAAAGTCTTTCTATATAAAACTGATTCTGTTTCCGGCACTGATGATTTTTATTTTAGGAACGGTTTTTCACGGCGATTCGAAAGTGAAGCCGTTTCAGACCGCGTTTTATAATGCGGATCACGCGGAGAGTTCTTTGGGCGACGTATTAAAGAATGACGTGCTGAAACAAACTGATCTCATCCGTGTAAAAGACATAGGCAGTTTCCAAGAAGGGAAACAGCTTGTCGAAAGCGGCAAAGTCTCCGTTTTTGTATACGTGCCGAAAGGCTTTGCAAAAGCGGCGGAACACAATGAAAAAACAAGTATCAAAGTCATCTCGGACCAACAAGGCTCTGTAAACGGAGACATTGTGGAAATGATGGCCGATTCGTTTGTCACCAGAGTAAAAGCGGAGATCAGTGAAGAAAAAGCGGTGCTGAAGCAGTCGGGACATCTGTCAAAGGGAGATGCCCGCAAAATCATTAGCGGCCTTTCGGGTGAACGTGGACAGGCTGTCACCATTCCGAAACAGTCGGCCGGCAATCATGCGGCTCCGATTGATGCGATGCAGTATTATTCAATCGCAATGGTCGTCATGTTCTCCATTATGACCGCGTTTGCGCTCATTCACGGGATAGTGGAAGAGAGACAGCAGCACACGTTATTCAGAATCAAATCAATGCCTGTTTTACGTATCCAGTATGTGGCGGGTAAGCTTTTGGGAATCATGCTTGCCATCCTTATGCAAATGGCTGCCGTCATCATCGCAAGCAGCATCTTGTATCAGGTAAAATGGGGCAATTTGTTTGAAATATTGCTGGTTACGATTGTTTATTCATTTGCGATCGGCAGTATCGTGCTTCTTTGGGGGTTTACTGCAAAAAACCACGAGACCGTCTCAAGCATGGCGGCTCCCATTTTATACGGATTCAGTTTTTTAGGCGGAAGCTTTATCGCAAAAGACGGCTTGCCTGACAGTTTGAAAATCGTGCAGGAGCTGATACCGAACGGCAAAGCGATCAACAGCTATGTCAGTGTCACGCAGCATGCCGGTCTGAGCGGTATTTCGACGGATTTGGCAGAGCTTGCCGCCATCGGCGCCGTGTTTTTATGTTTGACCATCTGGGTGTTTAAACGGAAGGAGGCTGTTTCATGACGCAGCTGTTATTCATGATCAGACATCAGCTGAAACTGATGCTGCAAAATCGGGCTGCCATCTTTGCGACGATTTCCGCCCCGCTCCTTCTCACATATTTCTTTTCCTTTTCTGCGGATGGCAGTCAGCAGAAGGAAGTATATGTAGCTGATGAGGATCAGAGCGCCTATTCAGCGCAATTTATGAAAATGATTCAGAAAGCCGGCCATATAAAAGTCACGAAGGTCACGGAGGACGTATTAAAAACAAAGGTTCATCATCAGGATATATCCTTTGGATTGCTGATCGGCTCTCATTTTGAAGAGACATTATTTTCCGGAGATGAATTGAACGTTTCATTTATTCAGAATGAAGAAAAGGGTGATGCTGTTTTGACAGAGCAGCTGATTGCGCAGCAGGCGGGCGCGCTGAAAAAAATAGTCCGCGATGCAAAAGTGATATCCCGCACGCTGCACACCGACGGGAAGCAGGCGGCAGCTGATCTCTTGAAGGATATTCAGGGTCATTCCGCCGTTAATGTTGACCGCCATCACGTTTATGAAGGCGGACAGGCAGCCGACAGACTTATCGGATTTTTAGTGATGTTTATCTGGTTCGTTGCAGTCCAAAGCCTGCGATCATTTATAGATGAACAAGAAAATCATACATATGACAGATTGCTGAGCACGCCCGTTTCCTATACGGCATATGCAATCTCTAAGTTTGCGGCGGCGTATCTTTTCGGTCTTCTCCATATTATCGTGATCCTCGCTGCCGGAACATTCATGCTGCATATCCGTTTTGCTGATCATGTTTTTGCTGCGGGAGCGGTGCTTGCGGCCTGCTCGTTTGCGCTGACTGCTGTAACGATGGCCGTGATACCGTTCATGAAGAGCCAAAAGCAATTCACGTCGCTTGCTTCGGTTTTTATAGCTGTCACGGGTTTATTGGGAGGGGCTTTCTTCACATTAGACGCGGCTCCAGAGTACATGCAGATGCTGTCGTTGTTTACTCCTGAAAAATGGGCGATTGGCGCGTTTCAACACAATGGCGGAGGCAGCATGCAGATCGTGCCGCTGAGCCTGTTTCTTGCTGCCGGTGCAGCATCATTGGTCTTATCACTTTATATGATAAGCCGTCATATGAAAAAAAACGGTTAGAAGGGTGGCTGCTTTGTATATGGCAGAAATGATCGGAATCATAGAATTGCTCGCGGGAGCCGCAATGAACGTATGGATCGGGCGGCTCGGAAAAACCTTTTTCGGTAAAGATGACAGAAGTTCGAGAGTCGTGTTAAGAATCTGCGGCATCTTTCTCATGATCAACGGTGTTTCAAGAGCGTTTCATATCTAGTTCACAAAGTGTTCCGGACTCTTTTATAAAATGTAATCTTTTTCCTTGTGAATCGTGTAAAATAGTATAGGATTCTACGAAAAGAATAAGAGGGGGAAGAAACATGAAAAAGAGACTCGTTATGCTATTCGCGGCGGCCGCCGCTGTTTTGTTGCTTGTGAGCGGGTTGTGGGCTCCATCAGCGTCTGCGGCGCCGGCTCCTGCTTTAACACAAATCCGTATTATCGGTGTGACGTCTGACGGTCAGAGTTACCAATGGGAAAATATCGGGCCGAACCAAATCAGCGCATCAAAACCGATGAAGGGTACAACGGGTTATTTAGCCGTATATTTCCAAGGGTATCCGAACAATAACACGATCCAGGCGTTTAACAACGGAACGAATATTACAAATCTTACGTCAAAAGCGCTGGAAGATGAATATACGAAAAACGGCAATATCGTTACAGGCTACATTAAATATTACAGTGTTCCTCTTTCTTATGTCAGTTCAGGAACGTTCTCTTTCTCCGCAACGGGGCTGAACGGGCCGTACACGCCGTTAAGCAGCGGATTTTTCTCCATTCAGGTACAGAGTTAAAATAGCCGCCCGGTGCTTTCATGTATAGTTTTTCTCTCTTTCCGGGAAGCTATTCCTATAGAAAAGGGAGGGCTTACATGATGGACAGGACACTCGGATATTTGCGCGAGTCGCTTTCGAACCACTTGGAGCATGACGTGTGCCGAGGGATTTATAAAAAGCTTCAGGTGAAGCATTATGAAAATGAGGGCGAGTTCGTGAAAGATCTTAATGATCTGGAAATGGATGCGCTGAATCAGGTGCTTGAAAAGGAAATCAAATATGCTGAGAATGAGCAGGATGAGAAGCGCACGATGGAATTGAATGAAGTATATGAGCTCCTGTTTTAAAAAGCCTCCCGGCGGCCGGGAGGCTTTTTATTGTTTCGGAAACAGTTTACAGAATCATCCAACCCTTTGTATAATGGATAGTTGTGAAAAACACAGACGGAGGAGAAACATGAACGAAATAAAAAAACAGACGGTTCTTGAGTTGTCATCGGTTGAAAAAGCTTTGGTTTTTCTGGTGCCGCCATTATTGGGGCTGGTCATCGGATGGTTTCTGCCGGTCATTGCGAAGTGGGCCGTAACATTGGATTGGCTGCCTGTTATCGGGCCGCTGGAAATGATCGCTTCTTTTCACGGATGGAAGGCTGCGGCTGCAACCGCCGTTATCGGCTTAATCGGGGGAATGTGGCTGACGCGGACTGTTTTTAAAGAATGTCTTACGGCGGTCGTGACGGACAGCGAGGTGTCCTTAACCATATATAATGAAGAAAGCGTGTTTTCGAAAGACAGCATTTCCGGTGTGTTTACGGATGAAAAGCATCTTGTCTTATTGGGGACTGAAGGGCAGGAGCTTTTTCGGGAGAAGCTTGAGCCCGCGGTTGAAAAAGCGGCTGATGCGTTTCGCGCGCATGGGTATGTCTGGCTGGGGACGGAAGATCCTTTTAAAGAAGAATACAAACGGTGGGTGCCGGACACGCCGGATTTGGAGCCAGGGGCAAATGCTCTTTTTAAAGCGAGAGAAAAGGCGCTGAAAGAGGAGGAAAAGGCTGATGCGAAAGAGCTGAAAGCGGAAATATCCAAACTGGGCATTACCGTGCGGGAGAAAGGATCGCGCCAATATTGGCGGATCTATCAAACGCCGTCTGCATAAAAAAAGCTGCCGCCGTTTGATACGGCCGGGCAGCCCGGGAACAGACTATTTCTTCTTGTCATCATAATATTGAACCGGGTACATGGAGCCTTCGGATACCATTTTGTTATCTTCAATATCTTCGGGATGCGGGTTGCCTGCTTTGTTGACGGGGAATGATTCAATATCCTGCTTCCCGGAGAGCGATGTTTTCATATTGCGGATAAAGTTCATCACCTTTTGGCGGTTGGATTTATCTTTGAGCAGGTAGGAAGTCACTCCGACAGTCGACACGGCAAGTCCTGAAATGAGCAGTTTTTGTTTCACGATAAAAACTCCTTTCTATTTCTGGCTTGCAGTAGTTATTCCCGCTTAACGGCTGTTTAAACATCGGAAGGGTAATTTTGGCTTTCTGCTTTAATGCGATAAAGATTGACAAAACTATTTTCAGAATAATATTATAAATATATGATAGCGCTGGAGTCATATTTTAATTGAAAGGTGTTAACTTTATGAATCAATTACATCGCAGAATGGGAACGTTTGCACTCATGATGGTCGGACTTGGGTCGATGATTGGCTCCGGCTGGTTATTCGGGGCGTGGCGGGCGGCTCAGATTGCGGGACCTGCCGCAATTATTTCCTGGATTATCGGTATGATCGTTATTTTGTTTATCGCACTTTCTTACAGTGAATTGGGTTCAATGTTCCCGGAAGCCGGGGGAATGGTAAAATATACTCAATATTCTCATGGATCATTTATTGGATTTATCGCAGGATGGGCAAACTGGATTGCGATTGTTTCCGTTATTCCGGTGGAAGCGGTTGCGTCTGTTCAATACATGAGCTCATGGCCGTGGGAATGGGCAAAATGGACAAGCAATCTCGTTCACAACGGCACTCTTACGGGAGAGGGGCTCGGCTTCGCATCCGTATTACTGATTATTTACTTTTTACTGAATTATTGGACAGTTAACTTATTTTCAAAAGCGAATTCATTGATTACCATCTTTAAAATCATTATTCCGGGGCTGACAATCGGAGCGCTGCTGTTTACCGGTTTTCACGGCGGAAACTTCACATCCGGTTCAAGCATTGCGCCGAACGGCTGGGCGAGCGTGCTGACGGCGGTGGCCACATCAGGTATCGTATTTGCGTTTAACGGGTTTCAAAGCCCGATTAATATGGCCGGAGAAGCAAAAAATCCCGGCAAATCGATTCCGATTGCGGTTGTCGGTTCGCTGCTGGTCGCAACCGTCATTTACGTCCTATTGCAAATCGCATTTATCGGTGCGGTTGAACCTTCCATGATTGTTCACGGCTGGAGTCACCTGAACTTCAACTCTCCATTTGCCGATTTGGCGATCGCATTGAATATCAACTGGCTTGTCATTATTCTTTATGCGGATGCGTTCGTATCTCCGTCAGGAACGGGTATCACTTATACCGCTACGACGTCACGCATGATTTACGGCATGGAAAAAAATAAATATATGCCGAGCATTTTCGGAAAGCTTCATCCGCTGTACGGCGTGCCGCGCCAAGCGATGATTTTCAACCTGATTGTATCGTTTATCTTTCTGTTTTTATTCAGAGGATGGGGCGTGCTTGCTGAAATCATTTCCGTTGCGACGCTGATTTCTTATATCACGGGTCCTGTGACGGTGATGACGCTGCGGCGGACGGCGGCGGATTTGTACCGGCCTCTCCGTCTGAAAGGCCTCAGCGTGGTTGCACCGCTCGGCTTCGTGTTCGCGTCTCTCGTGCTGTATTGGGCGCGCTGGCCGTTAACAGGGCAGGTGCTGTTTATCATTTTGATCGGCCTTCCGATTTATTTCTACTACCAAGCGAAAGCGAAGTGGAAAGGATTCCGCAGAAACTTTAAAGGCGGCGTCTGGATGGTTTTCTATCTGCTCGGCATGATGGTCATTTCATGGCTCGGAAGTGAAAAATTCGGCGGTCTGAACATCATTCCGTACGGATGGGATATGGGGCTGATCGCAATCGTTGCCCTTGCCTTCTATGCGTGGGCGCTGAAGAGCGGCTTCAAGACTGAGTATTTGAAAGACGCCAAAGCAATTAACGATCAATTAAAAGGCGGACAGGCTGAAGCCGCTGCCGGAAAAGAATAATGATTGATAAAAACCTTGCGGGAACGTTACCGCAAGGTTTTTTGATCGGGCAAAAAACATGGGTTCGGCATCATCTCCGAACCCATGCTGGCTCGATACAGACGTGACGATGAATGAGAAAGCCTAACGACAGGCAACCACGGACAGTATTCTTTTTTTCTCATGATTTCTCCGCCTTATCAATAACTGTCTTCCATATTAAACAATGAATGTAAAAGATATGTTGGGCAACTTCTTTCTTCTCCGTAACTTCATCCGTTTTCCTGTACTTCAAGTCAAAGTTTTAGCGACAAAACAAATAATTAACCATAGAGAAAATACAGTACGTAAGTTGTGCTTACAATAATTGTATAATAAATTAAAATATAGGAAAGTAAATAGTTGGGGATAATAAGTATGAAAATGCGAAGATTTTTTTGCAACATTATACATCGTTACTCCCTTAGTATTTGGAGGTTTTACGAGTGTTAAGGCTGTGGACTCGTATAATTCAGAAACAGTAAACTACATATTGAAAATGAATCCGAATCTGTCGAAAAAAGAATTAATTGAATCCGTTAATAATCTAGTTAAACAAGATAATAAAACATCTAATGAGATCTTAGAGGAAATTAAAACTGAATTAAAGAAGCAAGAAAAGCTAGATAAAGAAGATAAAAGTAATAGAATGAGCACAATGGGCAAGAATAGCGGGCCGAAAATTATAGGATCAAGCTCTAAAGGTAATGTTTACTATACACCTGCATCTACTTTTGGGCTTCCGCATGGACATGTCGGTATGTACTATAAGGGAAATCAAATTGTCGAATCGGTCCCTAAAAAAGGTGTTCGTGCAATAGCTTCATCGAAACGTAAGGTCGAAAAAAACGCTGTAATTCAAAATGTGAAAGTTTCTAGTTCTAAAAAAAATAATTCAGTAAATTGGGGTTACAGCAGGGTTGGGAAGGATGGTTATTCATATAATTTTGCAACAAATAGAAAATCGAGTCATTATGGTGATAAAAACTGTTCAAAACTATTATGGTCAGCTTTTAAGCTAAAGGCTGGTATAGATATGGATAAAGATAAAGGTATGGGCGTCTATCCAAGAGACATCAGAGATTCCAGTTATACAAAAACTATTAAAACATTTAGATGAATTATTTTCACTCCCTAAGTTTATTTAGGAAGTCATATTATTTTAAGGAGAGAGATTATATTTGAACAAGATTAAGTGGCTTATTATAATTGCGGTCATAGTATTAATAGGTATATTTATATGTATTGGAACTTTTAAATATACTAATTCAGTTTCTGACGTTAAACAAACTGAAAAAGAAAAG
Source organism: Bacillus sp. EB106-06-01-XG163 (assembly GCF_058791615.1). Lineage (NCBI taxonomy): Bacteria > Bacillati > Bacillota > Bacilli > Caryophanales > Bacillaceae > Bacillus > Bacillus sp. EB106-06-01-XG163. Next base: position 149,664 of record NZ_JBYTDS010000008.1, on the reverse strand, counting down.
GAAAAGTATTTCTTGAATGATAAAATTGCAGCTATATATTATTCAGCTACAATAGATTATCCTAAAGATGGGAGTTATACTGTATACATTGATGAAAAAGGAGCAGCAACAGCTGTAAAAGGAGATGCTATTGAGGTTGGAACCATTGCACAAGATGAAAAAAACATAGTTAGACAGGACAAAAAAGAAGTTTATATGATAGGCGATAACTTTAAAAAATTCCCGATGCAGCATCAAGTACATACAAGTTATGGGCAATCATCAGGCCATTTAATAAAAGAACATATCTTTTATTTTTTGAATAATCAAGGAGTCGGTGAAAACCATTATAATAGTTTAATTAGATGGGGTAACGGCAGTGGATTTCATGAAAAGATTATTCCGGGTTTCTATACAAGTACTGGTAATGACGGTGAATATATTTACGTGATAAATGAAGATTCTTCAATTAAAACACCGACTTTTCAGGGTATTAAAATAGATAAAGATAAAGTTACAGTAGGGAAAGGAACAACAATTTCTATATTAAATGAAGAAAATTGGAGTGTTTATTCACAAATAATAGTTAAAAAAAGCTCAGCCTTTTTTATACTATATAACCAAACGGATAAATCAAACAGAGTACAATTCAAAGTAGCAGAAATTGATTTAAAGCATAATAAGTTTAAAGGGGCATATCCTTTAGGCAGTTATAAGATCCTTGATGAAATTTCTCAACTGGCAATTCCTCTTTCCACTAATAACTTTTTTGTGAAAAATGACACTTTATATCATTTGGCAGCTAATTCAATACTTTATACTTTCGATTTGAAAAGTATGAAGCCGGGAAAAAAATTCCGTTAAATAGGTCGACAAAATTTGAAAACCAAGCAAAATTCACTTATTTTGACGAATCTAAAATTTTCTTGTTAGAAATAAGCAAGGGTGGGAAATATGTGATTAATTCTTACTCTTATAAAAACGGAAAAAAATTAAAATCTACTCCTATCAGAGGACTTGAAAAAATTATTAACAATACCCATGTTTCTGAATATGACTTTTTTATGATTAAGAAAAACAAAGAAGTATGGAGTGGATAGATACATTTTTTAAATCGCTAGATAGCTGAGTGAGTATATTTAAAGGGAGAAATTAAATTCACAAAGGAGAATAATAATGGATGAGCTAGATATTGCTTTTGGTATTTTACCACTTTCTATTATCGTCTTATCGATTATATTCACTTATATTTTCAAAAAAGTGTATATAATGCCGCTTGTCAGTATAGTTGTTTCTGTCATACTAATGTTTACTGTTTTTAATCTATCCTTTTGGGGATGGGTGGTTGTCTATGGTTTAGTATCACTTGTATTATCGTCTATTACAAATAGTATAAGAAAGAAAATAGATAATAGAAATAAATAATTATATCCTTTTGTTTGTAAGGTATCATAGGTAATTCACAATTACAGTGATACCTTTAATTAATATAAAGGTGAATGTAAGCTTTAATATATGCTCCGCCCGCTACATAACCCATGATGGCGTTTGCATTATCGGGCAAAAAACATGGGCTCGGCATCATCTCCGAACCCATGTGGCTTTATGATTTGTATTCTTTTTTAACCTTTTGGAATATATCCGCATAGTTGGTAAACACACCGGTTACGCCCCAATTCAGCAGACGGCGCATGTCCGCCTCGCTGTTTACGGTGTAAGGATGAAGCAGAAGGCCGTGGCTGCGAATGTTTCGGACATTTTGAGCGTTCAGCGCTTTGTAATCCGGTCCGATTCCGACGGCATATGTTTTAATGTCCGTTAAATCTGCGTCAGTCATTGACGTCATCTGTTCCGCTTCAAGCAATTGGACAGCGGGAAGTTTCGGATCGAGCTGTTTGATTTTCAGAAGGCTGTCCCTGCTGAAAGACTGAATGATAACTTGTCCAAGTTTCGCATGCTTACCTGCCAATTTGTATTTTTTCAGTGAAGCGATCAGTTTTTCTTCCATACCCGGATATGTTTCGGGCGCCTTTGTTTCAATATAATAGTTTGCATGTCTGCCGAACCGTTTTAACACGTCATCAAGTGTGGGAACGCGAAGTCCGGCGTATTTCGGTTTTGCTTTTTCCGGATAGGCCTTATTGAACCAAGAGCCGGCGTCGAGCTTTTGAATCTCGGCTAATGTATGATCCTTCACCCAGCCTTGTCCGTTTGTGGTGCGGTCCAGTTTTTCATCATGCATGACGATCAGCTTGCCGTCTTTTGTCATTTGTAAATCCAGCTCAATATAGTCAGCCTTCATTTTTTGCGCAGTTTCATAAGAAAGGATCGTGTGCTCCGGGACATATCCCGAAGCACCGCGATGGGCAATGGTCAAAATTCTGTCAGGAGACAAGAGGTTTCCTTTTCCTGCCGCTGATACAGGCGTGACGATGAATGACAATAAACCGAATGAAAGCAATACCAAAGCAAACAATTTATGTTTCCGCATGTTTTCTTCCCCCTTAAAAATCAATATCTGTCTCTAGTGTAGAAAATCGTTGTAAATGCTGTACTGCAAAAATATTAATCTTTTATGTTGTTTTCTTACACATGCTCCGCCCGCTTGCCCGTATTCCACGTCATAGCCAAGAAGACGATGGACAGCACGCATGAGGAGATAAGCATGATAAAGCCGCCGTTCCAGTCAAAGCGGTCTACGACATAACCCATGATGGCGTTGGCGAAAGCAGAGCCTCCGATGTAGCCGAAAAACCCGGTTAAGCCGGCTGCCGTTCCCGCCGCTTTTTTAGGCGCAAGGTCAATGGCCTGAAGCCCGATCAGCATGACAGGTCCATAGATTAAGAAGCCGATGCTGATCAGCGCGATATTATCGATGAGCGGATGACCGGCAGGGTTAAGCCAGTAGACCAATACAGCGATAAATACGCCGGCCATGAACAGTACGCCTGCCGGCGCGCGGCGGCTTTTGAAAAACCGGTCGCTGATCCAGCCGCACAAAATCGTTCCCGGAATTCCCGCATATTCATAAAGGAAATAAGACCATCTGGAATCTTCAGGAGAGAACCCTTTCGCTTCCGTCAAATAAGTCGGCGCCCAGTCAACGACACCGTACCGTACGAAGTAAACAAAGACATTGGCAAATGCGATATACCACAGAAATTTATTATTCAGCACGTATTTAAAAAGAATTTCTTTGGTCGTCATCTCTTTTTCCTGGTCTTTGAACGCATGTTTCGGATAGTCATTCCGGTATTCTTCAATCGGCGGAAGCCCGCAGGATTGCGGCGTGTCCCGTACGAGAAGAACAATCACAAATGAAATGACGATGGCGATAATCGCCGGAAAGAAAAACACGCTTTTCCAAGTAACAAACATGGCGATGCCGAGAGTCACGAGCGGGGCGAGAATACCTCCGCCTATGTTATGGGCGACATTCCATATCGACATTTTCGTGCCGCGTTCACTGATGGAAAACCAATGAGCCATCGTCCGTCCGCAAGGCGGCCAGCCCATTCCTTGAAACCATCCGTTAATAAACATAAAAATAAACATAATCGTCACGCTTGACGTGACCCACGGCATGGAAACAAATAAAATGTTTACGACACCTGACAAAAACAGACCCGTCGCAAGGAAATACCTCGGGTTGCAGCGGTCAGACACCATCCCCATAATAAATTTACTGAAGCCGTAAGCGATTGATACGGCCGCAAGCACCAAGCCAAGTTCCCCTTTTGAAAACCCTTGTTCCTGAAAATAAGGAATAGCGAAGGCAAAGTTTTTGCGAAGCAAATAATACCCGGCATACCCGATGAAAATCCCCAAAAATACTTGCAGCCTGAGCCGTTTATAGGCCGCATCCGTCTTTGAATCATCCAATCTCTCAATATGCGGAGCCGGCTTAAACAATTGAAACATCATATCCTCCCCTTTGCTGAACGTCTATCATGATGTATGTATGACTCCTTTCCTTGAAAATGACAAAAAGAACCAGAAATCACCCTTGTGAAAGGGCGGGGTTTCCTGGTTCTCCTCATCTCCATCCAAAAATCATTAACTTGTGTATGATAGCGCTTTCTTAAATTATCACAGTCTGACGTGAATGTAAACGCTTTAAGGAAAGTTTTCATTTTTTTGAATAAATAACCGGAGGGAAAATCAGCCGGAGCGCGAAAGATTTGAAGTACTCGATTTTGTACTCAGGCATAAGATGTGTTAGGCCGGACTAAGAAAAGCGAAGGGAGTGCATCTGTTGATTGATGAATTGGATTTTGCGTTCGGTGTTCTGCCGCTTTGTATCATCATCTTGTCAGTCGCCGGAACGTACCTGTTTAAAAACGCGTTCATTATGCCGGCTGCCGCTTTGGCCGTTTGCCTTATATGCACCTTTACCGTATTGAATTTCTCGTTTATCGGGTGGGCCGTTGTGTATACGCTTGTCTCTTTCGCGTTATCGCATATTACGATGGTGGTGATCAGCCAAAATAAAAAATAGGATCGGCGGCAGCCGATCCAGCTATCATAAGCAGAGATGCGCTCTCTGCTTTGTTTTATTTATGAATGTGCAGGAATTCCTTGATGACCGCGGTCTGTTCTTCTTTCGGATAGCTTCTGTACAGATGGCTGGTTAAGCGGACGGGGTCACCGAAGAAGTACCGCTCATAGTGTGTCTGTCTTGTTCCAAAGGGGCTCATGGTCAAATCCCATGCGAGGCGGAACACTTTTACCCGGTCCTCAGCGTTCAATTCGGCCGCCTGCAAATATTGGTCAAGGTCTCCTCTGATGTCAGAACGGAACGCTTTTTCAGTCGGCAAAGTCACCATTCCGCTTGCCCCGATCAGCTGAATGATTTCCGTGAAGCGCGGGTAGATGTCGGGAAAAATCGCGCTGACCACACGAAGCGGAGTGACACTCGGACGCATATAACCCCATTCATCTGTTTCCGCATCATTCTCCGACTTTTCCAAAAGGGCTTTCATCGTTTCCAGACCGGTGATGATTTCAGCCATCTTAGCCTGAATATGCTGATATTCGCCCACATCTATCGCTTCGACAAGCGTTTGGGCGAGGCCCAGGAGAAACTCCGTCTTTACAATTTGTCTCGTGATGACTTGATGAAATGAGAAGGCGTTAAAAGAGCTTTTCATATTAAAATCAAAAGCCGCCTCGTAATTATTATAAAAAAATACGCGTTCCCAAGGGACCAAAACGTGATCAAATACAACGATAGAATCCATTTCTTCATATCTTGAGCTGAGCGGATAATCAAACGATGATTTTCCGAGTACGAAAGATTCCCTGCAGATGAATTTTACTCCCTTTGTATTGGAAGGGATTGAAAAAGCGAACGCTTCATCCGATTCAAAATACATTTTAGGCAGAGAAACCACGAGCACTTCATCCGTCAGGCCGCCTTGTGTGGCTAAAATCCGGGCGCCGTGTATGATGAGGCCTTTTTCATTTTTATCGACGACTTTTGCCGAGATAGGTGTCGGCGATACGTTTACACCCATTTGTGAACGATTCACCTGAGGGGTGATAAACGTGTGCGTAAAAGAAAGATCCTGTGCAGCAGCGCGTTCGTACAGCGCTTGAACATGTTCCGGAAAACAATGATCGCGGTCTTTCAAAAGCGCGGCGGAGGAGGCGAAGCTCATCAGCACGGTATTCATATAATCCGGGCTTCGTCCCATCATTCCGTGCGTGTGTCTGGCCCAATGTTCGAACATGTTTCTTCTTCTTTTTACGTCTTCTTTCGTTTTCGGCTGCAGGTATGAAAGCCCGGCCCGTTCTTTTTTACCGGGAAGACTGTAAGTCATTTGATCTTTCATGTCCGGTTTCGTTTGCAAATCATAAAGAGAGCGCTTCGTTTCCAGAAGGCCCTTAAATGCGGGATGTTCAGAAATCTGTCCCTCGATCTTTTCACCATCGAGCCAAATCTCATTTCCAAGCTGATTTAATCGGTCAATGAACATTTTGCCATTAATGATACCCATCATGTCGCCCTTCTTTCTTTGCGGATCCACTACCTCATTATATTGAAAACGAAATTGGGTGTTCCGGTTATTTCCAAAGGGGAAGAGCCTTTTTGATAAGGGGGGTGAAGGGATTGCATAATAAAAAAACCCCTTAAGCAGAGGGGTTTTTAACTGATCATGTCTTTGTATCGTTGTTCGAGGACGAAGTCTATCATTCCGGTGATACGGGTGTTTTCAGATTTTTGTCTGAAACGGTCAGACACTTGGATTTTTCTTGAAAACGGAAATACAGCAATAATCCAAACAAGGCCGGCCAGGCCGAAAACCATCTGCAGAGCCATTTCAATCAAATCATTAAAATGAGTGCTGAAAAAAAAGATATATAACGTGATGAATGTGACTGTACATACGATTTTGACAGTATGTTGGAAGGTGAGGGGCGGTTCAGTGAAACACATTTTCATTTGATTCAGTGTGAGCGAATCTTGTTTCATTAAGTATGTAAGCAGTTCTTTGTCATTTTGACTTCGCGGAATCAAATCGGTTTCTATTTTTTGAACGGTTTCCTTGTATGTCTGCATATCAATCTTCATGCGAATCCTCCTTTAGAAATAACTCCAAGAATACTCATTGAGCATTCCTGGAGCAAGGAGCTGCCTGTTCAATTATAGAAATAGTGATAAAACCGTGCTGAACAAGGCTGCAGCTCCTCCTAATTCAGGTGCTAAAACGACTAAAGCACCGATCCCTACAATAACAATAATTCCTGCGCCTGCAATAGCCATGGTATTCACGACAGAATCCCAATCCGGGGAGTACACCTCTTCGGAATCCGGCAACCTGAAGCTCTTTTGTTTTATTTTAAATGTAATGGTAGTTGTTAGTCCAGTTGTAGCACTGTCACCGACCGGAATATCAGGTGTATAAATTTTAAATTGAATATTCAGCGATCCTGCAGCCGGATTGACATACACTTCTAAATAACCGTTGCGGACTGACAAGCTCAGACTGTTAAGCAGGTTTTGATAGGAATCAATTTGTGATGCTGTAAAAGAGACTTGTGAATCTCCCATCAGACCGGTAATATAAGCTCCCGGTTTGCCATTTGTAATGGTAACTGTGTTGGGAGAACCTTCGCTTGGCACTGTTGCCAAAAGTGAAGTAGATAAAAGAATATCCATTTCAGGTGATGCATAAATGGTTTCTGTCTTGTCGAATTCAAACATGGCATTCGCAAGATTCGATATATTTTCTAAAGCAGGAATGGTTGTTAAAATATCCGTCAGTGTGCGCAGTCTTGCATCATACACGGGATCAGAAGGCGGATGGACGCTGCTTGCACCCGAGTCTTTTCCGGAGTATCCGTCTTTGTCAATGGCGACTTTTCCCGCTCCGCTTCCGATTGATCCTTCATAAAATTGATCAAAAGCCCAGTTTTTCGGCATCGGGTATCCGAGGTTGCCGCTGAATCCGGTCGACATGTTAGCCGTAAAGCTATATTTGGTCAGACCTGCTTCTGACGTCCGGATACAAATGTTTCTCGGTCCGTATACGCCGATTTCATATTTCGGCGCAGTTGAGAACGCCTGCATTTTCATAAAAGCTGACTTGATTTCTTGAAAGTAAGGGATGATTTTATCCGTGACTTCATAATCATACGCATCGAAATCGACCGCAAAGTAAATGGTCGTTCCTGACGGAAAACCTAATCTTCGGGCGGCTGATGCAGCGCTGTACGCATCTCTCGTTCCTTGGTCTTTTACAAAATAAGAAGATTCATAGCCGCCGTCCTGATAAATCGGAAACACGCTTAAGCCGGCATTGAAAATCGCGGAAAGTTCTTTTGACGTCAACGCTTTCGATGTCAGTCCGCTGCTTGTCCGCACATTCCCGGTCAGATATCTTCCCACGATCTTATAGCCATTCTCACGCAAAGTTTTAGCTGTATCTGCCGTCAAAATGGCAGCGGTGTCACAAGCTGAAGCAGCCCGTGTTGTGTCGCCTGAGCTTGATAATAAAGCTTTAATCGTCGGCATGTCCGCATAACCGGTCTGCGGCAGGCACATAAACTTTTGGAAAGCTTTCACTGCCGATACAACGCCGACGCCGTATTTTCCGTCGAATTCACCGGGGTCAAATGATTTCCCATTACAGTAAAGCGCGTATTGAACAATCAAAACAAAGCCTGTCCGTGAATCGCCGGGAGTCAGGGTAGGACATAAGCTGGTCGTTCCGTTTCCGAAAAATCCATTGGCGACGCTTGTGCTCATGCCTTCTTCTTTTTGCAGGGCATAAATGAGAGCCTTGTTTGTATCGCGGGCATATAAGCCGTCACAAGGCATCAAGCCGATGTAGTCATTGTAATCCCGGTTCAGGTTCTGCTGGATTTGGCGGATTTTTTTGTCGCCTCCCGCTACTAACCGAAAAGCGCTCATATCCAGCAAGGCCTTCATAATGAGTGCCGTGACGATGCCGTCTTGCTTAGTGAGCCCGGCCGCTTTTTGAAACTCTTTTACAGCGCTTTCGGTATTTTCATAGAAAACGCCTGAAAATCCGCCGGGGTTAAAACCTTTACACCACAGCGCCCCCTGCAGAATGTAATTCATGTTTGTCGGCTTAGAATCGGGAGCCTGCTTTTTCAACGGCTTAAACAATCTTTGTGTCGTCGGTCCGAAGTTATCGGCAGGTTCTGAAATACCAAGCTCAATTTGAAGCGCCCGTGTCAGACCGTAAATGGTATCCCAGCCCGTTTTTCCGTTTTCCGGCACTTTGTTGTACCCGTGTCTGCCTTTGTACGTCTCATTCAGCCATTGTTGTGTTTCCAGGACCATTTCGTCCATTGCAATCCCTCCATTATGTGTATTGTGCGTTCATTCATAGGTGGCAAACGTATGACAGTTTGTCATGGGTGCAGGGGTTTATCCAAGGAGCGCCCCATCACGGCAGCAGAACAAACGCCGAAAGAGAGGCATTGATAGGAAAAGACCTCGCTATGACAATTGATACAAAAACAACAAAATGAATAGCGGTTTAAAGTAACTTTATCACTTAATCAAAAATGACAAGAATCATAAGTAGTAGTCATATAGTCATTTTAAGGGCTGTTCACATCTCTTCCTGCGGTCAAAATGGTTAGTTGGACGGATTTATGATTGGCTATATTGTCATTAACATAAATAGGGTAAATAGTTACAGGAAGGAAGGATTTTCTCGATGAAAAGCAAAAAGATTTTTAAGTCGCTCATCATTATTTTTACTCTTTTAATCAGCGGAATTGGTTTTATGGGTTTTTCTTCTCCGCAAAAAGCAGAGGCTAAAGACTGGCTTCATACTTATAAAAGCGGGTATTTCACTAACTATGTGATCAATACATATCACCCTAAATTCACTAAAACGACAAAAAAGTACACCTTGAGAGCCGTGACTTTTAAATCCAACAGTAAAGGGAAGGGCACGTATAAAATATACGTCCAAAAGCAAGTCAACGGCAAAGGTGCCTGGAAAACAATCAAAACCGCCAATGCAAAGAAAAATGGAACGACTTATTTTGAAACACCTTCGTTAAAAAAAGGAGATTCATACAGATTTAAAATGGTCAATCAGGGTTCGAAAAAACGTGTCAATTATAGTGCAAGATGGATTGTATTCGCTTCATAATGCTGATTTTCCGGTCTATAAAGTTTTAGCTGCTGCAGCTGCGGCAGCTTTTTATTTTGTCCGGAGCTCAACCGCCAGGGAGCCCGCACCTGTCTCTTCGGGCGTACGTTTGTATTTCACCGCATCATTCTGGATTATGCGGAAAGGTACATCGCTTCAATGATAAGCCAATCCCGGGTTCTTTTGATTCGTTTGAAAATGTTCTGATATAAAAAAGGCGTGCCGCGGTGTAAAATGGCTATATTGATAAATATGGAGGTTGAGATGGATCAAGATTATATGACTGAGCTTGTCTCAGTCCAGCTGAAGAAAATCCGGTCGGAGAGAGGCTACACACAGGAGAAAATGGCGGATGTGATCGGCCTTTCTAAAAAGTCGCTGGTGCAGATTGAGAAAGGGCGGGCGCTTGCGGAATGGCCGCATGTTGTGGCGGTTTGCGCGCTTTTCAGATCAAGTGAAACACTGCAATCCGTATTAGGAGATGATCCGCTGGAGGTCATTGAAACGGTTGCTCACCGCACAATTGACAGGCCGAAGGGGAAGACGATGGGCGGCAAGGTGTGGTGGAAAGCCATCGAGAAAAAAGGCGAGTTCCGCTTGCAGCAGCATTTGATTTCCCACCATTACCGCATCCTTGATTCTTATGATGATCTGTGGTTCAGCAGTTTTGAAAAGGCAGAGGCTTTGGAGCGGCTTGATGAGCTGTTTTTGGAGGCGGAAGAAGCGAAGCGCTAAGCACCTCCGGTTGATGTATTTTCTGACAAGTGGGAAAATATATATAAATTCCAGCCAAAGGAGAGATTCGAATGAAGCCTGAAGATATCGTCCGAAGCGGCCCGAATCAGTACATATGCAAGGAAGGAATCGCAAAAGAACTTCCGGGGCTGCTGGAGACATTCAGAAAACCCGTTATTGTGACCGGAATCAAATCCTATCAGGCGTTCTCCGATTACGGCGGCGGTTCTTCCTGGGATGTGATTCAGCATAAAGGATACTGTTCACCTGAGGCGGTGCGTAAGGTCTGTGAGCAGGCGGAAGACGCGGATGTGATCATCGGTATCGGAGGCGGCACGATATTGGATTTGGCAAAAGCGGCGGCAGACCGGCTTGATATTGAAGCTGTGATGGTTCCTTCCATTGCGGGGACGTGTGCGGCAAGTACGCCGTTGAGTGTCATATATGATGAGAGCGGCAATTTTATCAGAGTTGATTATCATAAGCGTTCAAGCTATTTGACGCTTGTTGATCCGCTGTTTTTGCTTTCCTCTCCCATTGAATATATGAAAAGCGGGATCGGTGATACGCTGGCGAAATGGTATGAGGCCGAGGCGGTCATCAGAAATACGGAGGAGGCGGCGCCGCTGATGGCGCAGGCGGGGCTGAGACAGGCGGAATATATCCGTAATCTGTTATTGAGTTACAGTGAAGCGGCCGTCGGAAGCATGGAGAAAGGCGAGCTGTCCGTGCCGTTCATCCATACGGCGGAAACGATCATTATGCTTGCGGGGACGGTCGGCGGGTATGGCGGCCGTTTGTGCAGGATGGCAGGGGCGCATGCGGTCCACAACGGACTCAGTTTTCTTCAGGAGACACATCAGGTGCTGCATGGCCAGAAGGTTGCTTACGGCATATTGGTGCAGCTCGCGCTTGAGAATCGAAGACCTGAGATTGAAGAGCTGCTTCCGTTTTACCGCCGGCTCGGTTTCCCCGTCAGTCTCTGTGATCTCGGCATCCTTGACAACCATGAGGAAGCCAAGCGCCGCATTGCTTCTCACGCCTGCCGGGCGGAAGAATCGTTATGCTTAATGGGGCAATATCGCGAGAAGGACGTGTCAGCTGCGATTGAATCGCTCGAATCAGCGCAAAAGACAGGATAGAGCTTGTTATCTATCTTGTCTTTATTTTTTGAATATTTCCGTTATAATGAGTGGGGTATAGAAAGGGAGGGCCAAAGGACATGTATCAGGCGAAGAAGATGTTGTTATTAGGATCAGGCGAGCTGGGGAAAGAAGTCGTCATTGAAGCGCAGCGGCTCGGGGTTGTCACTGTAGCCGTTGACAGCTATGAGCATGCTCCCGCCATGCAGGCCGCGCACAAAAGCTATGTGATTGATATGCTTGATAAAGCGCAGGTCAGAGAAGTCATTGAGAAAGAAAAACCGGACTTGATCGTGCCGGAAGTGGAAGCCATTGCGACGGATGAGCTGCTGAAGCTTGAGGAAGAAGGTTTTCACGTCATTCCGAATGCGCGTGCGGCAAAGCTGACGATGGACCGTGAAGGCATCAGACGGCTTGCGGCAGAGACGCTTCATCTTCCGACTGCCGGCTATGAATTCGCGAATACATATGAAGAATTTAAAGAAGCGGCGGAAACAATCGGCTTTCCGTGCGTGGTAAAACCGCTGATGAGCTCTTCCGGAAAAGGGCAAAGCGTGTGCCGCTCGGCTTCCGGGCTGAAAAGCTGCTGGGACATGGCGATGGAAGGCGGCCGGGTGAAAAACGGCCGGGTCATCGTTGAGGAATTCATTCCGTTTGAATCAGAAATCACTCTTCTGACAGTGCGCGCGGCGAACGGTACGTCCTTTTGCGCGCCGATCGGACATGAACAAAAAGACGGTGACTATATTGAATCATGGCAGCCTCATCATATGACGGAACAGCAGATCAAAGAGGCGAAACACATTGCGAAAAGCATAACGGACGAGCTCGGCGGATACGGTTTATTCGGGGTGGAGCTTTTCCTTACTGAAGATAAAGTATATTTCAGCGAGGTGTCTCCCCGTCCGCATGATACGGGGCTCGTTACGCTTGTAACGCAAAATTTGTCAGAGTTTGCGCTGCATGTCCGCGCGGTATTGGGATTCCCGATTCCGGAAATCACTCAGCTGTCGCCGGGGGCAAGCCGTCCGCTGAAGGCGCCAAAAGAGCTTGCTGATTATGCGGTTGAAGGTTTGGAGAAGGCTTTGGGGGTAAAAAGCACTCAGGTCCGCGTATTCGGTAAACCCGTCACGAAAGTTGGACGCCGTATGGCGGTTGCGCTTTCTGCAGCTGAGACCGTTGAAGAAGCCAGAGAAATAGCGGCCGAAGCACTCAGTCATTTATCAATTACATAAAATGATCTTAAAAGGCGTTTTTACCGTAATGGTAAGGCGCCTTTTTTGTTTGGCAGACTATATACTGGAAAACGGGGTTGTGAGATAATGTATGAGGCCGTTTTGTGCCGGCTTTTTAATTCATGAAACTTTTTATGTCCGCAATCGTTATATGTAATGTTCTCATTTCACGGAGAAGGAAATAACAATACATCATACGGCTTTTCATTCATCAAGAACGGACAATCCGGATCGCGGCATGGAATATTGAAGCAGGGTAATCCGGAATAGAGGAATCCATGATTGCTTACCTTAATATGAACGGCGAAAAAACAAAAATCACCAGATTAGATTGTTCAAATAACACCAAATGCTGTATAATAAAAGAATTTGAATGATAGCATTGAAAGAATTTCATTTTATGTTTCCGTAAAATGGAGCCTTTATGCATACGCAGTCCGATTTGATATGGTTTTAATTGGAGGTTTGTGTAAACTGTGAATTATATACCTAGTATGATTACAATTGGAAATTTTATTTGCGGGCTCTTATCGATTCATTCCCTTTTGTATCATAATATACACTCTGCGGTGATCTTTATTTTCACCGGGATGTTTCTTGATTTCTTTGATGGTTTGGCCGCCCGTAAGCTGAACGCGGTATCGGAGATGGGAAGGGAGCTTGACTCTTTTGCTGATCTCGTGACGTTCGGCGTAGCGCCGTCCATGCTCGCTTACAGTGTTTCACTATATACGATTCCGTTCATCGGAATTTTAATCGCGCTTTCCTACAGCATCTGCGGGATGATCCGTCTTTCGAGATTTAATATTGAACAAAGCAAGCTGCCGACGTTTATCGGGATGCCGATTCCGTTTGCGGGTATGTGTCTTGTCATTTTGAGCTTTATCAATAACGCTTTTCTTCTGGGGGCGGGAACGATCGCGCTCGGTTATTTAATGGTCAGCAACATTAAATTTCCGCACTTTAAAAAACAGGCGCCTGAAAACCTGGAGAGCAGAAGATGGAATTAGTTCAGCAATTAATATCCGATTACGGATATATCGCGATTTTTCTTATGCTGACACTCGGTATTATCGGATTGCCTATTCCGGATGAAGTCATGATGACGCTTGTGGGCTACTTCGCTCATTTAAACGTGCTGAATTACGGGCTCTCCATTCTGATCAGCTTTATCGGAGCGCTCCTGGGGATGATTATCAGCTACTTCATCGGCAGAAAAGCCGGCCGGCCGTTTATTAATAAGTTCGGGAAATGGGTCGGCCTGAAGGAAAAGAGGATGGAGAAAGTAGACAGGTGGATGAAGAAGTACGGGCCGTACACCATTATTTTAGGTTATTTCATCCCCGGCATCAGACACGTGACCTGCTACTTTTCCGGAATCGGCAGAATGGAATTCAAAACCTACTTATGCTTCGCCGCCATCGGAGCGTTTTTATGGTGTTTTATTTTTATTACTATAGGAAAATTCATAGGAGTAATCAATGTTTAATACTGCCGCTAAAGTTCTTTACCGTTCATTGATTGAACTGACTAATAATCGATTGACGTCTTATCTCATTAAAAACTTCTGTGAATCGAAACTGAGCAAGCCGATGATTCCGCTGTTTTCCAAACACTATCGCATCAACTGGAATGAAACGGAACGCACGGCTTCTGACTTTGATTCATTGGCGTCATTTTTCATTCGTGATATTAATTTAAATCTCCGCCCCGTGGCAAAAGAGAAGAACGCCATCGTCAGCCCGGTGGACGGTGTCGTTCAGACGGTTGGCATGATTAAACCCAATCAAACTTTCATGGTAAAAGGGAAGGATTATTCGTTCGCCGAACTGACGGGGTTTAAAAGCGCCGATCACAAGTATAACGGCGGGTGTTTTGCCGTGCTTTACCTGAGCCCGAGACATTACCACCGCTTCCATTCTCCTGTCAGCTGCACGTATCAGAAGCTGGCCGAGCTGGGGAAACGCTCCTATCCCGTTAATACGATGGGGTTAAAGTACGGGAAAGACGTGCTCTCAAAAAATTACCGTTATGTGTACGAGCTGACCCGTGCTGACCAGCAGATGCTCATGATTCCGGTAGGTGCGATGAATATTAACTCGATCGTTCAGACAAACACCGGAAACAGGCTTGAGACGGGGGAAGAGCTGGGCTATTTTTCATTTGGATCGACCGTTATTTTAGTATTCGAGAAAGATATGTTTACCCCTTCGGATAACCTGACTGAAGGCCGTGAATTACAGGTCGGTCAGATCATCGGTTATGCGGAGTCACAGGAGGAGGCGTCCGCTTTATAAAAGCTGCTCCTCTTTTTTATATGGTGTAAGGAAGTGAACATTATGGAAGAAAAGGATTTGGCAAAGCTGATAGAACAGTACCAGCATACAGGGGATCAGCAAATTCTTGAAGCCGTGCGGGACGCATGCCGGCCTGTTGTTGAGGCGCTCATCTCAGAACTGGCTGAAGACAGCGCCGATCTTTTGCGGGCAAAAGGCCGTGACCGTTTTCCGTTTATTATCGGCAAGTATCAGACCGCGGCCGGCCTTTCGCTTGAGACCTTTTTGCGCAATACGTATCGGTTTTATTTTCAGCAGGTTTTAAAAGGCGAAGCGTGACTGGAAGAAAGAGTACGGACGGAAATGTTCATCTTTCGCCCGTTTTCCTGTATGATATAGTAGAGTGTGCGATCATTAATATAATTGAACAGGGTGTATAAATCATGGAAAAACAATATAGAGTTTTACTTTATTATAAATATGTAAAGATTGATGAGCCTGAGGAGTTCACGGCTCAGCATTTGAAGTTTTGTAAGGAGCTCGGTCTGTTAGGCCGTATTTTGATTTCTGAGGAAGGCATTAACGGTACGGTGTCCGGAACGGTTGAACAGACGGATCAATACATGAATGCACTGAAAGCTGATCCGCGCTTTGCCGACATGCCGATCAAAATTGACGAGGCTGACGGACATGCATTCCGCAAAATGTTTGTGCGCCATAAAAAAGAATTGGTGACGCTTCGTCTCGAAGATGATGTTGATCCGAATGTCACGACGGGCAAGCATTTGAAACCGAAAGACTTTTATGAGCAAATGCAGGATCCTGACACGATCGTGATCGACGCCAGAAATGACTATGAGTATGACCTCGGTCATTTCCGCGGAGCGGTCAGACCTGATATTGAGGCGTTCCGTGAGCTGCCGGACTGGATTGAAGAGCATAAAGACATGCTTGAAGGCAAAAAAATCCTCACGTACTGCACAGGCGGCGTACGCTGTGAAAAATTTTCCGGCTGGCTGCTGAAGAAGGGCTTTGAAGACGTGTCCCAGCTTGACGGCGGTATCGTCACTTACGGTAAAGATCCTGAAGTGAAAGGGCAACTGTGGGACGGACAGTGCTACGTGTTTGACGAAAGAATCAGCGTACCGGTCAACCGTGTAGAGCACGTTATCATCGGAAAAGATTATTTCACGGGCGAGCCGTGCGAGCGTTATGTGAACTGCGCAAATCCGGCATGTAATAAAAAAATGATCTGCACACCTGAGAATGAATACAAATACATGCGCAGCTGCAGTCACGAATGCCGTACGAACGAACGCAACATGTATGTGAAAGAGCACGAAATGACTCAGGAAGAAATCAATGAACGCCTTGCTTTGATTGAACAAGAGGATCATGCGGCGATTGATTAATAGAAAAGACCACCAATAAGGTGGTCTTTTTTGTGTTTACATACTTTCTGTCCGGGCGGTCTGGTCTGCCGTGACGGGTCCTTTATATTTGAATGCTTTTTCCCACTTGGACACGACGATGCAGGCGACCGCATGGCCGGGCACGTTAACGCCGGTTCTCGCCATGTCCATGACGCGGTCGACACCGGCAATGATGGCGACGCCTTCCGCGGGGAGACCGACGGCATTCGCTGTCGCCAGAAGCACGACGAGTGAGCCTGACGGGACGGCGGCAATGCCTTTGCTTGTCATGACGAGCACAAGCATCATCAGAAGCTGCTGAGAAAGCGGCATCTCCACATGAAACGCCTGCGCCAGAAAAATACAGGACACCGATAAATAGAGGCTTGAGCCGTCACAGTTCAGCGATAAACCTGACGGAACCACAAAGGAGACGACCCGCTTCGGACAGCCGTATTTCTCCATCCGATCCATCAGCTGAGGCAGAATGGTTTCTGTGCTTGTCGTGGAGAAAGCGATCAAAAACAGATCCCAAATCATTTTCAGCACTTCAAAGTATTTGATTTTAAAGATAAGCCCCACGATCGGAAACAGAACGAAGAGTATCAGGAACAGCCCGAGGAACACAGTGCCGATCAGCTTCAGCATCGGAAGCAAAAGCGCGATTCCGAATTGCCCGACAGAGGCGGCCATCAGGGCGAGAACGCCGATCGGAGCGGTGACCATTACCATTTGCGTCAGCTTGAACATAATATTTGCCGTGGATTCGAAGAAACTCATGACAGGTGCGGAGGCTTTGCCGATGCCGGCTGCGGCAACACCGAATAAAATCGCGAAAAAAATGACGGCGAGAAGATCGTTTTTCGCCATGACGTCAATGATGTTAACGGGGATAATATCAAGAAGCATTTGTTTCAGGTCGACTACTTTTTCCGTATAGCCGGAAAGCTCGTGAATATCTTTTTTAGCAAGATGAGAGAGGTTAAGTCCGACTCCCGGCTTCAGCACGTTCGCCAATAACAGACCGAGCGCCAGAACAAGCGTCGTAATCACTTCAAACCAAATAATCGTTTTGATGCCGAGACTGCCCATCTTTTTCATACTGCCGCTGCCGGCGGCTCCGATAACAATGGTCGAAAACACGATCGGCACGACAATCATTTTAATCAGGCGGATAAATCCGTCTCCGACGGGCCGCAGCGCCATCCCGAAATCCGGGAAGAAGTGGCCGATCAATGCTCCGATGGCTAAAGCGATCAAAATCTGGAATGCGATAAATTTTTTCAAGCGAATCCCCCTTTTACTTGCGCATTTCATACGTAATTCGTGAAGCAGGCGGCAACCACCTTCCTATTCGCCATAAATTTGTCACATTATTGACTGTGCGAAAGAAAGGATTGCTTTACATTATGTAAGCGCAATCATTTAATATGACAGAAAGTCCTCATTGAAAAAAATCAAGCAGAATAAAATAAAGTTAGATTTTCGCTTGAAAATATCAAAAATTTTGATAATTATCCTCTTATAAGTGGTATATTTGATATGATACGGTCAACTGCATCCTCATATATCTGTGCATACACGATTCAGGCAGAGAAAACAGGCAGCTTATAAAAGACTGAAAATTTGAACAATTAAAAGAAAGGTGTGCTTTTGTTGAATCAACTCATTGAAAGACGTAAGGTCACAGCAAGAAAAGAAAAACCGGACTCCGCTTCATTGGGGTTTGGCAAGTACTTCACTGATTACATGTTTGTCATGGATTACGAAGAGGAGAGAGGGTGGCATGATCCGAGAATCACCCCTTATGAACCGGTCCGCCTTGACCCTTCCGCATCGGTTTTCCATTACGGGCAGGCCGTATTTGAAGGGCTGAAGGCTTACAGGTCAGAAGACGGACGGGTGTTGATGTTCCGTCCTGACCAAAATATAAAACGGCTGAATAAATCGTTACGGCGGATGAGCATGCCGCCTCTTGACGAGAAGCTGGCGCTGGAGGCATTGATACAATTGGTGGAGCTGGAGCAGGAATGGATACCGATAGAAAAAGGAACCTCTTTATATATCCGTCCGTTTGTAATTGCGACTGAGCCTTCTTTAGGCGTCCGGCCGTCAAAGCGTTACAAGTTCATGGTTGTTCTGACGCCTGTCGGTTCGTATTACGGCGATCAGCTGAAACCGATCCGGATTTATGTGGAGGATGAGTATGTGCGTGCCGTCACCGGCGGAGTGGGCGACGTCAAAACGTCCGGAAATTATGCGGCCAGCTTACAGGCTCAGCGGAAAGCCGAAGAACTGGGGTATGATCAGGTGCTTTGGCTCGATGGGGTGGAAAAGAAATATGCCGAAGAGGTAGGGAGTATGAATATCTTTTTCATCATAAACGGAGAGGCCGTAACGCCGGCGTTAAACGGAAGCATTCTCGGGGGCATCACACGCGCATCTGTGATAGAGCTGTTAAAAAGCTGGGGCATCCGCGTCAGGGAAGAACAGGTCGCCATTGATGACATCTATGAGGCTGCGATGAGAGGCGAGGTGTCAGAGGTATTCGGTACAGGAACCGCGGCCGTCATCTCGCCGGTCGGCGCGCTGCACATTCACGGAGCAACGATTGAACTGAATAACGGTTTGATCGGTGAAGTGTCAGAAAGGCTCTATGAAACGATTGCCGGCATCCAAGTCGGGAAGGTGCGGGATTCGTTCAGATGGGTGGTTGAAGTATAAATGAAAAAAGAACCCTTGCGCTGCAGGGTTCTTTTTTTGGTTATTGGGATTTTACGGCTTGCACGCGGGCTCTGCTTTTCCGGTTTTTCAAGTAATAAGCGGTGTAGCAAACGGCCATAAATGCAATTCCGCAATAAAGGGCGATGGCCTGGTTCGGATCAAAAGCGATGCCGATACAGGAGGCGAGGCACAGGAGAAAGGCCGCTATCGGTACGGCCGGATATCCCGGCGTCCTGTATTTCAAGTCTGAAAGCTGGTGCCCTTCTGTAAGAAACCGTCTTCGGAACAAAAATTGCGATGCGGCGATGCTCATCCACACAGCCACTACCGCAAATCCTGAGACGGAGACGAGAACAAGATAGACTGTATCCGCTGCAAATACGCTTGACAACAACGACAGAATGCCGCCGATCATACTGAAGATCAGAGCGTTAAAAGGAATGCCTTTAGAGGTCAGCCTGGCAAAGGCGGGATGAAGCTCCCCTTCTTTAGACAGGGACCACAGCATGCGTGATGACGCGTACAGCCCTGAATTGGCCGCAGACAGAAGCGCCGTTAAAATGACGAAATTCATCAGATCGGCCGCATAAGGCACGCCGACTCTGTCAAATACCGTGACGAACGGGCTTTCAATCACACCGGCTTCCTTGCTGGAGATCATCCCTGACAGCACAAAAATCGTTCCGATAAAGAAAAGCGCCAGCCGCCAGACTGTAGTCTTAATGGCGCGCGGAACGGTTTTTTCCGGATCGGCGCTTTCCCCTGCGGCGATTCCGATCAACTCCGTCCCTGAAAAAGCAAAGTTTACTGAAAGCATCGTCATCAGTATCGGGAAAAAGCCATTTGGAAAAAGGCTGCCGCCATCCGTAAAGTTCGACAGCATAGGTGCGGCCTCACCGCTTTTCATCGGGACGATGCCGAACATCGCCGCTCCGCCCAATAAAATAAACAGTAAGATGGCTAAGACTTTAATACTTGAGAACCAAAACTCCGATTCAGCAAAAAATTTCACGGAGAAGGCGTTTAATAAAAAGATGAAAAGAGCGAATACCGCACTCCACATCCAAACCGAAGTATGCGGGAACCAGCGCTGCATGAAAAGCCCGGCCGCCGTGAATTCAGAGCCCAGCGCCACCGCCCACGTCAGCCAGTACAGCCATGCGACCGTAAAGCCTGTCGCCGGCCCGATATAGGTCT
This sequence comes from Bacillus sp. EB106-06-01-XG163, assembly GCF_058791615.1. Lineage (NCBI taxonomy): Bacteria > Bacillati > Bacillota > Bacilli > Caryophanales > Bacillaceae > Bacillus > Bacillus sp. EB106-06-01-XG163. The sequence continues at coordinate 129,326 of NZ_JBYTDS010000008.1, read as the reverse complement.
TCGCATAGGTGTGGAATGCGCCCGTCACCGGCATGGCCACTGACAGTTCACCAAGGCAAAGCATGACAAGATAGACGATGCCCGCGCCCAAAAGGTAAGCGAAAATGGTGCCCGCCGGACCCGCCTGATGAATGGTATACCCAGAGCTTAAAAACAGCCCCGTTCCGATCACACCTCCGAGTGATAGCATAAAGAGGTGTCTGCTTTTCATACTTCTCTGAAAATTCGTCTCGTTCTTGTTGTTCATTGTTTTCCAACTTTCTGCGAAGGCCGTTCTAATAAAAAATCTCATGCCGGCGAACGGCACGAGATTCCGGCGAACCGGCTTTTTGAATAGAATATACAAACTATTCCGATTAGTCAAGTTGTTTTTAAGGTCTTGGCCCAATCGGCAATGGCCTGAATGTCCGCAGGTTTCGTCCGGCAGCAGCCTCCGATCATGCTCACGCCGTTTTCGTACCAGCCTTGCGCGCTTTTTCCGAAATGGTTTTCGCACGCTGCGCCTTTCCAGGTTTTTGTCACCGGGTCATATTGTTCGCCGGAGTTCGGATAGGCGATAATCGGTTTGGATGCTGACCGTTTGATTTCTTCTATCAACGGCGGAATATGTTCAATCGGTGTGCAGTTGATGCCGATCGCTGCGATTTGGCTGCAGGAGTCAAGCAGGGCCGCGCATTCGGAAATTGGCGTGCCTTCGCTGATATGCCGTCCGTCTTTGGCGCTGAAGCTGATCCATGCATAAGTGCCGGGGAATTCCTCCAGCAGCCTTGTGATCGCTTTTGCTTCTGACAGGCACGGAATGGTCTCACAGGCCAAAAGATCGGCGCCGGATTCTATGAGGGCTTTCATCCGGGGGCGGTGAAAGCTGATCAGCTCATCCTCCGTCAGTCCGTAATGCCCGCGATATTCTGAGCCGTCAGCGAGGCTCGCGCCGTAAGGCCCGATAGAAGCGGCGACCAAAGGTTTGGGCCGGTGTAAACGGTTTTCTTCATGCGCCCAAAATTCATCGCGTGCTTGTGCGGCAAGTTCAACAGATGTCTGAATGAGACGTATCGCATCGGTTTCCGGGATGCCGCGCGCTGCAAATCCTTCGATTGTCGATTGATAACTGGCGGTGATCGCGCAATCAGCGCCGGCGGCAAAATATTCTGCATGCACCTGTTTGATCAGTTCTGGTCTCTCCAAAAGAATTTTGGCCGACCACAGATCATCATGTAAATCACAGCCCATCCGCTCAAGCTCGGTTGCCATCGCGCCGTCTATGATCATAACCGGGTGTTCATTTAATATTTGTGTAATGGGATTCATAGGCCTTCCTTTCTGACTTTACTGAAAATATATAAAAAGGGTAATGGACGCTATTCTCTTTGTCAATGAACCGGCAGAAAAAAGGTGTTCAGGACGCTGCCCGAACACCTTTTGTTTAGGAAATGTGTTTGCCTTTCGCACTTTTCGCGATGTCTGAATACTCCCAGCAGTCGATCCCGTCATCATCAGGGAGTACATCTCTGTAAAAGGCGGGGTCCTTTCCGGCTTTCTTTTGCCGGACATAATCGCTCAAAGCGGCAAACGCTTTTTTCGACAGAAGGAAAATCGCGATTAAGTTCACGACCACCATTAAGCCCATGAACAAGTCAGCCATATCCCACACAAGCTGGACTTTGGAAATACAGCCGAACAGTACCATTCCGAGCACGCAGATGCGGTAAATGAACAGCCATTTTTTGTTCTGGCTTAAAAATCCGATATTGGTTTCTCCGTAATAATAGTTGCCCATCAGAGCGCTGAAGCCGAACAAAAGCATTAAGACGGCAAGGAAACCTGACGCCCATGCGCCGACATGATCGCTCAAGGCGGCCTGAGAAAGCGCGATGCCGCTCAGTCCCGGCTGGTGATACGCGTCTGAAAATAAAATGATAAGCGCCGTGCTTGTACAAATGACGAGCGTATCCGTCAGGACGCCGAATGCCTGAATGAGCCCCTGTTTCACCGGGTGGCTCGTCGTAGCTGTCGCCGCCGCGTTCGGAGCGCTTCCCATACCCGCTTCATTTGAGAAAATCCCGCGTCTTACACCTTGCATCAAGGCCGCACCTAAAGCGCCGCCCGCTGCCTGATCAATGCCGAACGCATTTTTTACGATTAGCGACAGAACGCCGGGCAATTGGGTGATGTTCGTCAGAATGACAAAGAAAGCGACACCGATATATAAAACGGCCAAGACGACTACGATGTATTCCGCCATTTTCGCAATTCGTTTGACGCCGCCGAAGATTACGCCGCCGAAAACCACGATTAAAATAATGCCCAATGTAAGCCGGCTGGTGCCGAATGCGTTTTGAAAGGCGACGCTGATCGTATTGGATTGAACGGAATTAAAAACAACCCCGAATGACAGTGTGATTAATACGGCGAACAGCGCGCCCATCCAGCGTTTCTTCAGGCCCTTTTCCATGTAATAGGCCGGGCCTCCGCGGAATCCGTTTTGATCTTTTACTTTATAAATTTGGGCCAGCGTGCTTTCAACAAAGCTTGAAGCCGAACCGATGACTGCGATAATCCACATCCAGAAAATAGCGCCCGGACCGCCGAGTGCGATCGCAATGGCGATTCCGGTAATATTCCCGGTTCCGACACGCGCCGCCATACTGATGCAAAATGCCTGAAACGGGGAAATGGTGTTTTTTGTCCGGGCGGCCGCGCCTTCCTTCAAAACCCGGATCATTTCCTTCAGCATGCGGACTTGCAGACCCTTTGATCTGAACGTAAAAAACAGTCCCAGAGAAAGAAGCAGTACGATTAACAGTTTTGACCATAAAAAATCATTTGCCGAGCCGATTACATTTTCAAGGAATTCCTGCATCCAATCACCTCTTGGTTCGTTTGATTAAAAAATACTGAGCTCCCACTCCTGTGCGATATGTTTCAGCAGCATGCCGCCGGTCAGGCTGTTGCCGTATTCATCAATGGCCGGACCGTAAATGCCGATGCCGCAGCCGTTATGAAAAGGCTGTTCTCTTCTGGCGCTTGGGGGAACCAATGCCATAATGCCGCCGGATACCCCGCTTTTGGCCGGGACGCCGACGAAAGCCGCATATTTTCCTGACGCATTGTACATTCCGCACGTCAGCATCAGGGCTTTGGCGAGTTTTGCGACATCTTTCGGAATGACCTGTTCCCGTCGGATCGGATGGTATCCGTCATGCGCAAGTATCAATCCGATTAAAGCGATGTCCTCGGTTGTACCCTCCATGGCGCACTGCTTTAAATACACTTCAAGCGTTTCTTCCACATCCGCCTCGAGAAAGTTCGTTTCTTTTAAATAGTAGGCGAGCGCTCGGTTCCGATGCGCGGTCTGCCATTCAGAACGGAAGACCTCCTCGTGAATGTGAGGGCGTTTTCCTATTAATTTTTCAAAAACGGAAAAGAGATATTCTAATTTATCATGCGCCGTTTCACCCGGAAGCAGCGAGGCGACGGTAATGGCGCCGGCATTGATCATCGGGTTGAAGGGCTTCCCGGGTTTATGGATTTCAAGCCGGATGATAGAATTAAACGCATCACCCGTCGGTTCCACGTCCACACGATCCAGCACGTAAGAAATGCCTCTGTTCATGCAGGCGGCAATAAAGCTGATGACTTTTGAGATGCTCTGCAATGTGAACGGGACATTCCATTCACCGGCATGAATCATTGAGCCATGCGGCTCTAATATGCAAATGCCCAGCTGAGAGTCGTTGATTTCTCCGAGGGCGGGTATATAATTTGCGCTTTTTCCATTGACGGAAAACGGTCGGTAATGCTCGACCCAATCTTGTAAAAGTGAAGCCAGTTCCTCTTTTTCAAGGCGCTCTCTGACCATATCTTTCATAACATTCCTCCTCTATTGCAAGCCTGTCCGAAGCGGAACCCGGTCTTGGAAAACGTTTTCAAAAATAGCGTGTTCCATGTTAATGTATAATGACATCTACAGAATCATACAAAATACGACAAAATCATTCTTAAAATAAGCCGATAGATTTATAAATCAGCCGGAGCGTCCCGCCATTCGGGTCTAAAGAAATTTGCGGACTGTATCGGTCTTGTTCAAAATAGACAGAAGAAGGAAGTGATTATGATCAGGCTCGACTATTTACTGAAAAAAGACGGCTATCTTTTCGCCCTTATGCTGATCACCGTGCCGCTGGCGGGGGAACTGAAATTTTACCCCCTGAATGAGGTATATCGGATCAGCTTCGGCGCCCCGGCTTTTTTCTTTTTTCTGCTGCTGCTTCGGCATGTGCCGGCAGTATTGTCAGGGCTGTTGACAGGTGCAGCCGTTGTGGCATTCCGGATCGGCCTGGCGTGCTGGGGAGGAGAGCATGCCGGCTTTACGGAGGTTTTTTTCAGCCAATATCCCAGTTTCTTTTTTTACTTTACATATGCCTGCTTGTTTTATGTGCTGAAGGTCAGGCTTTTTTGGGATCGGCCGCTGATGATCGGGTTTCTCGGTTTTCTCATTGAAATTGCGTCCGATGCCGTTGAAATGACGGTTCAGTTTTCCGGCGGCCGGCAGATTATGATGCCGGACAAGCTGGCGGATATTGCGGTTATCGCTGTTTCTCACACATTTATTGTGCTGAGTTTTTTCAACGTGATGAAGCTGCACGAATCTCAGGTCAGGGAAAAACAAACGAGAAAGCAGCATGAGCACATGCTGATGATTGTGTCCAACTTATATGAAGAAACGATTCATTTGAAAAAAACGCTGAAAACGACGGAGCATGTGACGAAAGAATCCTATCAGCTATATCGGGAAATGAGCGGGAACGACCGGGAGCTCGGGAGCCGAATGCTGCGACTTGCGGGAGAAATTCATGAAGTGAAAAAAGACAATCAGCGAATATTCGCCGGTTTGTCGAAGCTGATTTCCAATGAGAGATTCCGGGATTACATGAATGCCGCCGCTCTGGTCGGCATCGTCATCCGAATCAATGAAAAATACGCCGAATCTTTAGGCAAGGACATTCAATTCCGGAGCGTGATTGAAGGAGAGCATCCCGATTATCACGTCTTTACCGTCCTGTCGATCTTAAATAACCTGACCGCCAATGCCGTCGAAGCCATGGGTGAGAGGGGTGAGATCCGCCTCGCGCTGCGCAGGGCGGAAGGAGAAAAGGCTGAATTTCAGGCGGAAGATGACGGTCCCGGCATTCCGGAAAAAATCGGAGAGGTCGTTTATGATCCCGGGTTTACATCCAAATACGATGAATTCGGCACACCTTCAACGGGCATCGGGCTTACTTACGTGAAGGAAATCGTAACTGAACTTGACGGAGACATTTCCTTTCATAACAAGCCAAAAGGCGTCATATTTACGATTAAACTGCCGGTGAAGCATTTGATTGCAGAAAGGATGAACTCATAATATGCGTTTTTTTATAGCTGATGATGACCGGGCGATCCGTTCCATTTTAAAACAGATGATCGAGGACGAGGATTTAGGCGAAGTCGTCGGTGAGGCAGAGGACGGAAGCCAGATTGAAGGGCATTATCTCCATTTTAAACAAGTCGATATTTTATTAATTGATCTGCTGATGCCGGGTCGGGACGGGATTGAGACGATCCGGCATCTTCAGGGATCGTACAACGGAAAAGCGGTGATGATATCGCAGGTGGAGGCAAAGGAAATGGTGGGAGAAGCTTATTCTCTCGGCATCGAATACTTTATCCACAAACCGATCAACAAAATCGAGATTGTCACCGTTTTGCGAAAAGTAAAAGAGCGGATTGAACTGGAAACCTCGATCGGCGACATCCAACACTCGTTAAGCCGTCTTATTCAGCGGAATGAGCCGAAAAAAAGCGGGCCGGGGGGGATGCACGAGAAATCAATCAAAGAAACAGGAAAATTTCTTTTATCGGAATTAGGCATCGTGGGAGAAAGCGGGGCGCATGACCTCATGGCCGTCCTTCACTATTTATTTGAGGATGAACAGGCGGAAAGAAACATCCCGTCTTTAAAGCAGATGTTTACAAACGTCGCCATCCGGAAGCTGGGGCCTGCGGCGGCACAAGCCGAGGTTAACAGGGAAATCAAAGCCTCGGAACAGCGGATCAGAAGGGCCGTCATTCATTCGTTAAACCATTTCGCTTCATTGGGCACAACTGATTTTTCAAACCCCAAATTTGAATATTACGCCTCGAAATTCTTTGATTTCCCCGCTGTCAGCAAGAGAATGAAAGAAATGCAGGCTAAGGAAACCGTGCCGCTTTCTCCGGTTAAAGTGAATATGAAAAAATTCATTCACGTCTTCTTTTTGGAGGCGAAAGATTTACGCGAAGGATCAAAATTTGTCAGCGGAGGCAGCCGGTAAGCTGGCTTTGGAAAAGATGGCAAACGTGGATAAATGACAGCTCGTACTGGCCTGATTTTTCCGTGCTGATCCATGGCGACTTGCATCCTCCGCATATTTTGATCGGCGAAAATCAGCGTGTGACGGGTCTCCTCGATTGGACGGAGGCAAAGGTTGCTGATCCGGCCAAGGATTTTGTCCTTTATCAAGTGATATTAGGAGAAAAAGAAACAAAACGGCGAAGTTCGCGCTTCAGACGGGGCAAGAGGAGCATATGCAAATGGCGCGGGACATGCTCGGTCTGTCCGATCCGAAAGGTTATTGACTTCCGCCGGATGACAGCGTATGATACATTTTAAAATAAAAGAACGGATTAACAATGCTGAGGAAGAGTAAGTACGCATCAGCGCGCGGGGTTCAGAGAGTCGGTGGCCGCTGTGAACCGATCCCCGTCCGGTGCCGAATGGGCTTCTGAATTGCTGCGCTGAAATGACAGTAGGCGGTGCCGGGATTCTTCCCCGTTATCAAGAAAGGAGTATTGAAACCGTGTGTTTCTGTACTTTTTGAGAGAATAACTTATCAGCCGTTAATAAAGGTGGCACCGCGAAAACCTCGTCCTTTGATGGACGGGGTTTTTTTGTATTGTTAAGGAGGTGATGGCCATGGAAAGTGACTGGAGACGGACAGACAATCAAAAAAGGAGGGATATTCATGGTGATCGCAACCGACGATCTTGAGCTCACGTGTCCGCATTGTGAAGGAACCGGCCAGGAGAAGGAAGGGACGCCCTGTCCGAAGTGCGGCGCGAAGGGCGTCATATTGACCGCTCAAGGAAACACGCTGCTGCATTTTATCAGAAAGCATATTGATCAGTGAAATCAAACGAAAAAGGCCGTTATCCGGCCTTCAGGCTGTCGAGAAAATCTCGACAGCCTTTATGTTTCCCTTGTCATAAAATAAAAGAAAGACTGAAAAAACGGTGTCTTTCTCATGTTCCACACAAGAAATTTTTCTCGAAACACAGCCGAATTCGTTCTGTTTGACCAACTCGTCGAAGAGGATCACCTTCTTCGAAAAATTGATAAATACATAGACTTCTCTTTCATCGTTGAAAAGGTCACACCTTACTGCAGCGAAAATAAAGGCCATCCCTCACTTGATCCGCTGATCTTATTCAAAATGATGTTGAAGATTGCCACATACCCAGCCAAGCAAGGCTAGGCATGTGGGAGTGCTTTTTCTGCACCTGAAATCAAATGAATATGTAAAGAAACAGCACAAAACAAAAAAGCTTGTAGAAAAACATCATTTTCTCTACAAGCTGCTTTTTCATTCTTCAAAATAAGGATTCACATGGATGAGCACTTCTTCAACATCTGAAAAGTGTCTTTGGATTTCATTTCGGATTTCGCGGGCAATATCGTGTCCCTGCTTAATCGTCAAATCATGATCCAAAGATAACCGGACATCAAGCAATTTATAGTGGCCGTGTTCTCTTGCTCGGATTTTATCGAGCCGTTTGACTTGAGGGCAGTGCAAAATAACGGCTTTATATTCCTCTATCAGTTCGGGATCAACACTTTTTTCCATGAGAACGTCAACAGACGGCCTGATTAATTCCATTGAAATCTTAAAAATAAGGTACGCCACGATGACACTGGCAATTGCATCGGCGTACAACAGATAGGACCATCCGCGTGTGTTCCCGATAATCGCCAATAGGACGCCGATAAAAGCGGCAAGAGAGGCAACGATATCGCCTTTATGATCGTATGCAATCGCTATAATCGCTTTACTGTTCCATTTTTCCCCTTGTTTGATCGAATAACGATATAAGATCTGCTTAGCCGCGTAGGATATCAGAGCCGCAAACAATGCGCTGTATTGCGGGATGCTTGGACCTTCAACAAAGGACGAAATCGCTTCTATCAGAATATACACGGAAACGAGCACTAATATGATTCCTACAATCGCTTCGCTGATGACCTCAGCTTTGCCATGCCCGAAAGGATGGTCTTGATCGGGCGGCTTATTAGAAATGCCGATGACGGCCAGGACAGCAATTGAAGCCGCGACATCCGCTGCAGAATGTATACCGTCGGCAAAAACTGCTTCACTATCGCCTATCAGTCCAAAAAAGATCTTTCCTGCCATTAAGATCAGATTGGCTATCAATGCAATCAAAGCAACTTTTTTGCTTATTTGTTCTCTTTCACTTGTCATTTTTTCCTCCTATAAAACTGCACAAAAAAATAGAGGCGCTTTTGATTCGCTCTCCGTATCCTTTCTTGTGTAATCACTTTGCTTATCGTACCAATTCAGTTTCGAGTGGGTCTATAGCAAGGTTGTTTCCTGTTTACTAATAAATAAGGTGACAGAAAAAAAGTTGGAGCAGGGCTAAACAGTACACAGACAAAATGGCGCTGAATTTTAAAATGAACTGTTGACATTTGAGTATTTATCTTTTATTATTATCTCGAATTCAAGATTTTTTAATTCAAGATAATATAATTTAGAGTGCAGGATAAGAACCTGCCGATCGTTTGAATCACGAGAACGTTTCGTTTTTTGATCATATGTTATTTGATTTTTTATACTATAATATCTCGAATTCGAGATAAAGGGGGTAGAGGGAAATGGCTGAATTTGTACAGCTAGTGAATGAAAGAAGATCTGCAAGCAACTTTCTTCCAGAACATCCAATCACAAGAGATGAACTCAACGAAATGTTTGAATTGGTTGCGTTGGCTCCATCAGCTTTTAATTTGCAGCACACAAAATATGTGACGGTTCTTGACCCGGATGTAAAAGAAAAGCTGAAGCAGGCCGCAAACGGACAATATAAAGTGTTTAGCTCATCAGCTGTTCTTTTGGTTTTAGGGGATAAGCAGGCATATCAGCAAGCGGCTGACATCTATGAAGGATTGAAGATGCTGGGGGTATTAAATAAACAAGAGTATGATCACATGGTTCAAGACACCGTTTCGTTTTATGATAACAGAGGAGAACCATTTAAGAGAGATGAGGCGATAAGAAATGCTTCACTTTCTGCGATGATGTTTATGCTGAGTGCTAAGGAAAAAGGCTGGGACACCTGTCCGATGATAGGGTTTGATGCTGAAGCCGTGAAACAGATTTTGAAGATAGATGATCAATTTGAGGTCGTCATGATGATTACAATCGGGAAAGAAAAAATAGAAAGCAGAAGGCCGCGCGGCTACCGAAAGCCTGTGAATGAGTTTGTGGAGTATATTTAACTATTTGTAAAGGAGCAAATAAAAATGGCGAAAAAAACGATGGGCATCCATCATATTACAGCAATTGTCGGTCACCCTCAAGAGAATGCTGATTTCTACGCTGGAGTGCTGGGGCTGCGATTGGTCAAGCAAACGGTCAATTTTGATGATCCGGGTACGTATCACCTTTATTTTGGGGATGAAGGCGGGAAGCCGGGAACAATCATCACATTCTTTCCGTGGGCGGGCGCCCGCCAAGGCATCATTGGAGACGGACAGGTTGGCGTGACATCTTACGTCGTGCCGAAGGGTGCCATGGCGTTTTGGGAAAAGAGACTTGAAAAGTTCAACATTCCATACACAAAAATCGAGCGTTTTGGAGAACAATATATAGAATTTGATGACCCGCATGGCCTGCATTTAGAAATCGTGGAAAGAGAAGCAGGGGAGGCCAATACGTGGACTTTCGGAGATGTAACCCCGGATGTTGCCATTAAAGGCTTTGGCGGTGCAACCCTGTTATCAGCACAGCCTGAAAAAACAGGTGAATTGCTAGAAAACATCATGGGGCTTGAGCGAGTCGGTAAAGAAGGAGACTTCGTTCGTTATCGTTCTGCCGGTGATATCGGAAATGTGATTGACCTTAAGTTAACGCCTATCGGCCGCGGGCAAATGGGTGCCGGCACGGTCCATCACATCGCTTGGCGGGCTCAGGATGACGAAGATCAATTAGATTGGCAAAGGTTCATTGCTGCGCACGGATATGGTGTGACTCCTGTTCAGGATAGAAACTATTTTAATGCGGTTTACTTCAGAGAACATGGGGAAATCTTATTTGAGATCGCAACTGATCCGCCGGGCTTTGCCCATGATGAGTCACAAGAAACAATGGGCGGAAAACTGATGCTCCCTGAGCAGTATGAACCGCACCGGGCACAAATTGAACAAGGGCTGCTGCCGTTTGAAGTGAGAGAATTAGATTGATTGATAGATGAACGTGAAGCATGAAGAAAAATAAAAAGACATACATTTAACAGATGTTTGCTGGAAGCGACTGTTGGTAAACAGCTGCCTTGCAGACATCATATAATATGAAAAATAAGGAGAGATAAAAATGGAAGATGCAGGACTATTACTTATTCGAATCATGATTGGTGTGGTGTTTCTGTTTTATGGATCACAAAAATTATTCGGCTGGTTTGGCGGATACGGAATTAAAGGAACCGGACAATGGTTCGAGTCAATTGGAGTTAAACCAGGTAATGCCGCGGCCGCTTTATCAGGTCTCGGGGAACTCGCAAGCGGAATTCTATTTATTTTAGGTGTTTTCCTCCCGCTCGGAGCTGCTATTATAACGATTATTATGTTAGGTGCCATCGTAAAAGTCCATGGAGCGAAAGGATTTGCCAACGGTGCCGGCGGTTTTGAATATAACTTGGTGCTGATTGCAGTCTCCATCGGAGTTGCACTCATCGGTTCAGGGGCGTACGCTTTGCATTTTTAATATAATTATCTAAGAACAGTTACTGAAAAGCGGTAACTGTTCTTTTATTTTTAAGCACAACGTTCAGGTGCTCTGAATAGCAAAAAAGCGGATATGTTCAATATAAATGTGTATAGTGAATGTACGCGTATTGATGAGCTTGGTCATGAAAGACGAGCCGATTGGAGGAGGGTTTTGTTGAAAGAGATGGCAGAATTACATTCATTAGATTCTATCGAGAATTTTATTAAACAGCATCAATTCAGTTTTATCTACATTTCAAGACCCGCCTGTACAGTATGTCACGCTGTTCTGCCGCAGCTCAGAAAAGTATTGGATCAGTTTCCGAATATCAAATTGGGGCATATCAATGCTGACGAGGTAGAAGAGGTGGCCGGCAGATTTTCAGTCTTCACAGTTCCCGTGCTTCTTTTGTTCATTGATGGGACTGAGTTTCTGAGAGAAGCCCGCTTTGTTCATTTTGAACAGCTCGAAGAAAGGCTGAAAAGGGTTTATCAGTTATATCAAGATGTATAAAGCGTTTATACTTTACAAATAAAAAGCCCCCTTTAAAGGGGCTTTTATCCGGCCTTTTTTACGTTATTCGGACCGGGGTTCTAAAAAACGGGACCCGCCCAAGTCTTTTCTCATCAGATAGATATGGAAAAAATATTCTCCGACGGCGATGATGACGGCGGAAATAAGAGCGGCAAACGCCAGTCTTCCTCCGGAAATGCCCATGGACAGCGGCATTCCCATCAGCCAGACAACAAGAAACGCGATTCCGAAATCAGCGGACGCCGCCGTGATGTTATTCCATCTCGGCAGCACGTACAGGTCGCCCGTAAAGTAAGAAACGGCTCCCAGCACAATGGTCATCAGCAGCACGTCGCCGAATGTAAAGCGAAAACCTAAGCCGAGTATCAGATACAGAATAATGATGGTCATAATGCCTTTGATGGCAAGCGCTTTAATGTGTTCCATGCGAATTCCTCCTTATGGAAATCATGTTAGTATGTTTCCTCATAACGTGAAATATAAACCCTTTTTTCGTGAACATTTGTTTTCTGGCTTTTGTCTGTCATCACTGGGCCGCGGCTGAATATGATGAAGGGAGAAAATACGGGAGGTGTCATGATGGCAGTCGTAAAAGCGTCGAGCGCCGATCTGGATCTAATGGCAAGGCTGCTCAGGGCGGAAGCGGAAGGCGAAGGGAAGCAGGGAATGCTTTTGGTCGGCAATGTGGGAATCAATCGGGTGCGGGCGAATTGTTCTGATTTTAAAGGCCTGCGCACCATCAGGCAGATGGTGTTTCAGCCGCACGCGTTTGAAGCGGTGACTCACGGATACTTTTACCAGAGACCGCGTGAATCCGAGCGGAGGCTTGCCCGCCGGACGATTAACGGAGAACGGTTTTGGCCGGCTAAGTTCAGTCTGTGGTATTTTAAGCCGCCGGGAAACTGCCCGCCGACTTGGTATGATCAGCCGTTTGTCGCGAGATTCAAATCCCACTGCTTCTATCAGCCGACAGGTGAGACGTGCGAAAACGTGTACAATACATTTTAATCCCGGGCGCACCGTTCTGAGAATGAACGGTGTTTTTTTAATTTCTTGTGAAGAAAAATAGGAAAAAAGTTCGCTTGACGGATGACAAGCCAAAAAGAAACAGAGGGGGTTTTCTCCCGGCGGGGCAAGGTTTGTCGAAACAATGTGAAAAATGTCTCCCGCCGTCCATTTTTCAGCCTTACAAACCCTTCACACTTCTTCATAGCGGTTTAACATTTCTTTTTTATAATAAGGGCGATCAATGAGACGAAAGGGGAACTGACATGACACATGACGGCCGTTTAGATGAATGGATCAAGGAATTGGAGAACAAAAGCTTTCAGAACAATACGTTTGACCGCCGCGCATTTATACAGGGCGCCGGGAAAATCGCCGGTCTTTCCCTCGGGTTAGCGATCGCGCAATCCATCGGCGCGTTTGAAGTGAATGCCGCTCCGAAATTTTCAAACTATCCGTTCACCCTCGGCGTAGCTTCCGGCGACCCACTGTCTGACAGCGTCATTCTCTGGACGCGTCTTGCCCCTGACCCGCTGAATGGGGGCGGCATGCCGAAGCAGGCCGTGCCGGTAAAATGGGAAATCGCCGCTGATGAACATTTTCGTCACATCGTCAAACGCGGAACGGAAATGGCCAAGCCGAATCTCGGACACTCCGTCCATGTCGAGGCGGACGGGCTCAAGCCCAATAAAGTGTACTATTACCGGTTTAAAAGCGGGCATGAGCTCAGTCCCGTCGGCCGGACGAAAACGCTGCCAGCTCCCGGTGCTGACGTATCCGCCATGACGTTTGCATTTGCCTCATGCCAGCAGTATGAACACGGCTATTATACGGCGTATAAACATATGGCGAAGGAAAAGCTTGATCTCGTGTTCCATCTCGGAGATTACATTTATGAATACGGACCGAACGAATATGTGTCAAAAACGGGAAATGTCAGGACGCACAGCAGCGCTGAAGTGTATACACTGTCAGATTACCGCAACCGTCATGCCCAATACCGCTCTGATGCCAATCTGAAAGCCGCCCACGCCGCATTTCCGTGGGTCGTGACGTGGGACGATCATGAGGTGGAAAACAATTATGCCAATATTATCCCTGAAAAAGGCCAATCCGTTGAAGCGTTTGTGCTCAGGAGGGCCGCAGCTTATCAGGCTTATTATGAACACATGCCGCTCAGGCGCATGTCATTGCCGAACGGTCCTGATATGCGGCTGTACAGGCAATTTTCTTATGGCAATTTAGCATCGTTCAATGTGCTTGATACAAGACAGTACAGAGATGATCAGGCCAACGGCGACGGGAATAAGCCGCCTTCTGATGAGTGGAGAGACCCGAAGCGTACATTGATGGGGACAGAACAGGAGCAATGGCTGTTCGGAAATTTAGCTGCCTCAAAAGCGAAGTGGAATGTGCTGGCGCAGCAAATCTTTTTCGCGCAATGGAATTTCGGAACAACCGCCAATCCGATATACAGTATGGATTCATGGGACGGCTACCCGGCTCAGCGGGAGCGGGTCATCAATTTTATAAAAAGCAAAAACCTGAACAATGTCATCGTGCTGACGGGTGATGTTCACGCAAGCTGGGCGTCAAACCTGCATACCGATTTTAATCAAACGAATTCAAAGATTTTCGGAGCCGAATTCGTCGGGACCTCCATTACATCTGGAGGAAACGGGGCGGATAAACGGGCCGATACGGATCAGATCTTAAAACAAAACCCGCATATTAAGTTTTTCAACGATTACCGCGGCTATGTCCGCTGTACGGTGACCCCTGCCCAATGGAGAGCGGATTACAGAGTGGTGCCGTACGTGACGGAGCCGGGGGCTGAGGTATCCACGCGGGCTTCATTCATTTATCAGAAAGACCAGACGGGGATTCGGAAGGTCTCTCAAGCTGCGGTTGCAGGCGGTTTAAAGCAGTCAAACGAGGTGGAAGAGGATCGTTTCTTCGCCCATAACAATGCGCATGAAAAGCAAATGAGAAAGAAACGGGCCAAAATCTCACAATAAGGAGGCACACTCATGTTTTCTAATATCGGCATTCCCGGGTTGATCCTGATCTTCGTCATCGCTCTCATCATTTTCGGGCCTTCAAAGCTTCCGGAAATCGGCCGTGCCGCCGGCCGCACGCTGCTTGAATTTAAAAGCGCCGCAAAAACACTGGTCTCAAATGAAGAGCCGGACAAGCAGACGGCTGAGAAAGACAAAACGGCAGGCTGAATCCTGACATGGGGGCAGACGAATCCGCTTCTGCCTCTTTCTCTATAAGGAGGATGTACGATTGGATAAAAAAGAAACCCACTTGATCGGGCATTTAGAGGAAGTCCGGCAGCGTCTCATTAAAACCGTTATCGCCTTTCTCGTGTTTTTTATCGGCGCCTGCTGGTTTGTGCAGGATATTTATGACTGGCTGATCAAGGATTTGGATGGCAGGCTGGCCGTTTTAGGGCCGAGCGAGATTTTATGGGTATATATGATGATTGCGGGAATATGCGCCCTTACGGCAACGATTCCGGTTGCCGCTTTTCAGCTCTGGCGTTTTACGGCGCCGGCTTTGACCCCGTTTGAACGCCGCGCCGCTTTGCTTTACATTCCGGGGCTTTCGGTTTTGTTTATTATCGGAATTTCCTTCGGGTATTTTGTGCTGTTTCCGATTGTGCTCGGATTTTTAACACAATTATCCGCCGGCCATTTTGACATGGTATTTACGGCGGACAAGTATTTTACCTTTATGCTGAATCTTACATTGCCGTTCGGATTTTTGTTTGAAATGCCTCTGGCCGTCATGTTTCTGACACGGCTCGGAATCGTGAATCCAACCCGGCTGGCAAAGGCGCGGAAGCTTTCGTATTTTGTGCTGATCGTCGTCTCGGTGCTGATTACGCCTCCGGATTTTATGTCTGACTTTCTCGTCATGATTCCGCTGCTCGTCCTCTATGAAATCAGTGTGACGCTGTCCCGCATCGTTTACCGGAAGAAATGGGCCGAGGCGCCGTCTGCAGCTTAGTGAAGTTCGCCTCCGCCGGTCTCAATATCGTCCTCATGCGCCGCGGCGGTCACCGCGGCGATTTTGAGCGCTTTTGTCACGAGATCCAGGCTGAGGCTCGGCGCAGACTTTTGCAAGGTTTGCTCCGGAATGTACGGGATGTGTATAAACCCGCCGCGGATGTGCGGATGATGGCGGCTGATTTCATCCATCAGCCCGTAAAAGAGATGATTGCATACAAACGTCCCCGCCGTGTAGGATACAGCCGCGGGAATGCCTTCCTTTTTGATTTCCTCAACGATCCGTTTGATCGGAAGGCCGGTCCAATAGGCCGCGGGACCGCCTTGAGAAATGTTTTCCCCGACAGGCTGGTTTCCTTCGTTATCCGGTATGCGCGCCTCATTGAGATTGATCGCGACCCGTTCCGGCGTGATCTGCATTCTGCCGCCTGCCTGTCCGACACAGATGATAATGTCAGGCTGATGCTTTTTGATCGCCTCGCGCAGTACGGCAAGAGACTTATAAAAAACGGTCGGCACTTGTTCAGATACGATAGAGGCAGGGCCCTCAGCGGCACCATTCAGCCGTTTGACCGCTTCCCATGAAGGATTGACCGTTTCCCCGCCGAAGGGGTCAAAGCCTGTCAGCAATACTTTTTTCTCCATATAAAACCCTCCTTTTCTTTTTACCATACTCTATAATGGACATATATTCCT
Organism: Bacillus sp. EB106-06-01-XG163; assembly: GCF_058791615.1. Lineage (NCBI taxonomy): Bacteria > Bacillati > Bacillota > Bacilli > Caryophanales > Bacillaceae > Bacillus > Bacillus sp. EB106-06-01-XG163. The sequence goes on along the minus strand of NZ_JBYTDS010000008.1, from coordinate 113,002 downwards.
GCCGAAGGGGGAAACACGTCTTGAATTCGCCTCTGGTGCAATACCGATCTTTATTTCCGGCGCTCCGCACACATACGATGCTCGCCAGCTGCTCTCAAAGTGCTCTTGCCCTGCCGGTTTCAAAAGCGATCAATGACTATCAGGAAAGCCTGCTTCAGCATGGCGGAAACTGGGAAGAAGCCATTGGACGAACGGAGCAGGCAAGGTGTGAATTTGCGAAATTGATCGGCGCCCATCCTGAAGAAATCGCCGTTTTACCTTCAGTAACGGCTGCTGTCTCTGCCGTCGTTTCTGCTTTGCCGGATTGCCGAAAGAAACAGGCGGTGTATACGGAATTGGATTTTCCGGCGATCGCCCACATTTTGAAGGCACAGACTGAGATGGAGCTTTCAGTCGTGCCGTCTGAAGACGGAATGATCCCGTTAGAGCGGTATGAGACGTACATATCGGAACAGACGCTTTTCACCTGTGTGCCCCATGTGTCATATACGTCCGGTTTTGTCCAGGATATGAAGCGCATTGCCGAGATATCCGCAAAGAAGGGATCGCTTCTTTTTGTCGATGCTTATCAATCAGCGGGGCACATCCCGATTGATGTAAAAGAATGGGGAGTTGATATGCTGGCCGCGGGTGCGAGAAAGTATATGCTCGGCATACCGGGAACGGCGTTTCTTTATGTCAGAAAGGAACTTGCCGAACGGCTGAAGCCGAAAGTCACCGGGTGGTTCGGGCAGCAGCGGGCGTCGATGCTGGATTTAACCCGTTTTTCTTATGCGGACGGAGCCAAACGCTTTGAGACCGGAACCCCGGCATTTATCAGCATATATGCGGCACAGGCGGCTTTATCTCTAGTAAACGATGCCGGCACAGACCGCATTCACCGGGAAGTAAAAAAACTCAGCGCATTTGCGTATGAATACGCTTTTGAAAAAGGGTTGCACCTCACAGGGCCGCCGTCTGCCGATGACAGACCCGGCATGATTTCCATACGGGATGAAAAAGCGGCGGAAACGGCTGCGCTGTTGAGGCGGAAAAACATCGTATGCGCACCCAGCGGACATATCATCCGGCTGGCGCCTCATTTCTATAACACGGCCGATGATCTGATGTATGCGATTGATGAACTGGCTGAAGCGCGCGGTATATAAAAAAACAGCAGACCCACGGGGAGCCTGCTGTTTTCTTATGAGTGATTCACTTTGACCCGTTTCATAAAGAAAGCGCTGATCAAGCCGATAACGGCGACAATCATCGCGAAGATAAAGGCGTGCTGGACGCCCGCAATCAGCGCGTGAGAGTATGCGGAAGGATCATTCGGGTTTTTCACGGTGCTCATATAATTCTTCTGGCCGGCTGCCATGATGCTGACCGCCACCGCAGTGCCGATTGCGCCGGCCATCTGCTGGAGCGTATTCATAATGGCCGTTCCGTCCGGATAAAATTCCGGCGGCAGCTGGTTTAAGCCGTTCGTTTGCGCCGGCATCATGATCATGGAAATGCCGATCATCAGGCATGTGTGGAGCACGACGATGAGAATGGCCGTTGAAGTGCCGGTAATGTTTGAGAAAAACCAAAGTACGGCGGCCGTGATGACAAACCCGGGAATGACAAGCCACTTCGGTCCGTATTTATCAAACAGGCGCCCCGTCACCGGAGACATAAAGCCGTTTAAAATACCGCCCGGCAGCAGGATGAGCCCGGACGTAAACGCCGTCAGCATCAGTCCGCTTTGTAAATACATAGGCAATAGAAGCATTGTTGATAAGATAACCATCATACAGATAAACACAATCACGACACCGAGAACAAACATCGGATAGCGGAAAGCGCGCAGATTCATCATCGGCTGCTTCATTGTCAGCTGCCTGATGGAAAATAAGATGAGCGCGATCGCACCGACAGTGAGCGAACCGATAACCGTCGGGCTTGACCAGCCGTCTGATCCTTCGCCCGCATTGCTGAATCCGAATACGATGCCGCCAAATCCGATCGTAGACAGAATAATGGAAAGCACGTCAATTTTCGGTTTTGTAATGTCAGACACGTTCTGCATGTAGGCGATGCCGAATAAAAGAGCCAACACAAGAAACGGCAGGGAAATCCAGAAAATCCAATGCCAGTTCAAATGCTCTAACACAAGCCCTGAAAATGTCGGACCGATCGCAGGAGCGAACATGATGACAAGCCCGATCGTCCCCATCGCCGCTCCGCGCTTATGCGGCGGAAAGATGACGAGGATTGTATTAAACATCAGCGGCAGCAGCAGCCCGGTTCCTAAAGCCTGCACGATTCTCGCCGCCAAAAGAAACGGAAAGCTCGGCGCAAGCGCTGCAATCAGCGTGCCGATAATAGAAAAAGCAAGTGAAACGATAAACAGCTGTCTCGTCGTAAACCATTGCAAAAGCAGACCCGATACCGGGACAAGAATACCGAGAACGAGCAGATAGCCCGTCGTCAGCCACTGGACGGTCGCAGGAGTGATATGTAACTCCTTCATCAGGTCAGTCAGGGCGATATTCAGCGCCGTTTCACTGAACATGCCGATAAACCCTGCCGTCAGTAAAGAAATCATGATCGGCATGACTTTATATTGTTTGGAAGGCTGAGCGTTTTCCAAAATCATTCTCCTCTCTTTCTATACGTACATGTCTCTCGTATTTTATGTCTTCAGCAGGTTCGGGATTTGTTTAGAAATATGGAGGATCGGCATTTTGTCTTTTTTGGCTAAGGACACAATGATGCCGCCTTCTATCATGGCATTTAAAACAGTGCTGATTTCCGCCGCTTTCTCATCAGAAAAACCGGCTGATCTCAATTTGCCCGCGAACAGATTCTCCCATTCCTGATAAGCGCTTTGACAGGCCTGCTGGAGCTTTTCGCTCTTTAAAGCAGTCTCGGCAGCCAGTAAACCGACAGGAAACCCTTCAAAGTTTTCCGGACATGTGAATTGGCTTGATAAGTCCTGTAAAAACGCTTGAATGCTTTCCGCAGGATCAGGATGGGCATCAAGGCTTTCTTTTATTTTCATACGGATATAATGGCTCATTTCATTGACAGCCTCAATGGCGAGCTGCTCTTTGCCGTCCGGAAAATGATAGTAAAGAGAACCTTTCGGCGCACCGCTTTCTTTAATAATCTGATTCAGCCCCGTGCCGTAATACCCCTGAAGCTGAAACAGCCTGGTTGCCGCGGCGAGGATTTTTTCACGAGAATCTCCATAGCTCATAATGTTCCCACCTTACTGATTTTTGACAAATTTAAAATATAGTGACTGGTCTATTATCTTGATTTCACATGACGGTGTCAAGGTTTTTTAACGGTTATTTTCTTCGGGAGGTTGCCTGACAAGCGCGTTGACCGGTGAGAGGAAAATCTTCATAAATAAAGAAAAGGAGAGAAAAGAATGAAAAAACAATTCATGCCCTTCATTACATTTATCACGGCTCTGCTCTTCATCGCGGCCGGCTGCTCCCAATCTCCTCAAGCGAAAGAAACACCGCCCCGGATGGCAGCCGCAGCCTCAGCGAAAAAAGACGGACTTCCGAATGTTAAAATTCTTGCCACCGGCGGCACAATTGCAGGCGCTGCTCCTTCAAAGACGTCAGCTACGGAGTACACGGCGGGGGCAATCGGAGTTGATGCCCTGATTCAGGCCGTTCCGGAGATAAAAGAGGTCGCGCATGTGAGCGGAGAACAGGTTGTGAATATCGGCAGCCAGAATATGAATAACGAGACACTGCTGAAACTTGCAAAACGGGTAAACAAGCTGCTCAAGTCTGATGATACAGACGGCATTGTCATTACACATGGAACAGACACACTTGAGGAAACCGCCTACTTTCTCAATCTGACGGTCAAAAGTGACAAGCCCGTTGTTGTCGCCGGGTCAATGAGGCCGTCCACGGCGATCGGAGCAGACGGGCCGTCCAACTTATATAACGCTGTAAAAACAGCGGCTGCGCCTGATGCGAAAGGTAAGGGGACGCTTGTCGTATTAAATGACAGAATCGCTTCGGCGCGCTATGTGACAAAAACCAATACAACCGCGGCCGACACATTCAAATCGGAAGAAATGGGTTATATCGGAACAATTGCTGATGACATCTATTTTAATAACATCATGACCCGAAAGCATACGAAGGATACAGATTTCAAGATAGACAAACTTGATAAACTGCCGCAAGTCGATATTATATACGGCTATCAAAATGACGGAAGCTATCTCTTTGAAGCTGCCGTAAAATCAGGGGCGCAAGGCATTATTTTTGCAGGCCCGGGAAACGGCTCAATGTCTGATGCGGCGCATAAAGGCGCCGTAAAGTCGGTCAAAAGCGGGCTGGCGGTCGTCCGCTCCACAAGGACGGGAAACGGAACGGTAACACCTAATCGAGAGTATGAAAAAGACCATTTGACAGCTTCAAACTCTCTCAACCCTCAAAAAGCGCGGATTCTGCTGATGCTCGCGCTGACAAAAACGCATGACCCTAAGCGGATTCAAACCTATTTCAATGAGTACTAGGAGAAGAGAACCGGGTGTTCTCTCCTTTTTTTGTTTGCCGTATTAAAGTATAAGTGTGCTTTCGGGAAAGGGGCGTCTTTCTCATTTTTCCGCCTCTTTTTCAATTGTTGAAAACAGTAAAAAATACTCTATTTTTTCCTTTTCTTCTCTAATAAAATGAAAATTGCAAAAAATTACATAACAGGAGGAAAGTTCATGAAACAAATCAAAAGCAAAATCCTAGCGATCCTTACAGTCTGCATGCTCTCCGTCATTTCCGTATTTGCCTTCCAGCCGACCGTATCGAAAGCCTCCTCAGAGCATAACCCGGTTGTCATGGTCCACGGAATCGGCGGGGCGTCCTTTAACTTCGCGGGAATCAAAACGTACTTGGCATCCCAAGGCTGGTCAAGAAATGAGATGTACGCCATTGATTTTCTGGACAAAACCGGAAACAACAGACACAATGCACCGAGACTGTCCAATTACGTGAAAAAAGTGCTCAGCGAAACAGGTGCGAAAAAAGTCGATATCGTCGCGCACAGCATGGGCGGCGCCAACACGCTCTATTACATTAAAAATCTTGACGGCGGAGACAAAATCGCAAACGTCGTCACACTGGGCGGAGCGAACGGCCTTGTGACCAACCGGGCGCTTCCGGGGACTGATCCGAACCAAAAGATTTTATATACATCGATTTACAGCTCAGCGGACTTAATCGTCCTGAACCCGCTGTCACGGCTGATCGGCGGGAAAAACGTGCAGATTCACGGTGTCGGACACATCGGACTTTTGATGAACAGCCAAGTAAACGGGCTGATTAAAGAAGGTCTGAACGGCGGCGGACAAAATACAAATTAACAGTTTCAAAGCCCCGGAGAATGAGAATATCCCGGGGTCTTTTTTTCTTCCATATTCTTTTTTCGCCGTAAACCAAGCCCTCTGAAGTTATTTTTGTTAAAATAATAAAGTTATATCAGAATTCGGAGGGTTTATTGTGGGAAAAGTGAAAAGAAATGCCCCTTGCCCATGCGGCAGCGGGAAGAAATATAAAAAATGCTGCGGAAGCAAAGAAGCTGCCATTCCGGCAGACATCGCGGCAAAAGAAGCGAAACAGATTCAGGAAAGCCTAATGGAGTACGCCTTTACAGCACATAGAGACGGCATATCATCATTTATTAACCAGCACGCGTTCATTACGGAGCTGGACAGACAGACAAAAGACATCGGAGTCTTCAACCTCGGCATCTGGGGAATTTTCTTCCGTCCGCTGGCAGGCGGCAAGACGATTTTTGAAGAATATCTTCAGAAAAAAGCCGGCGGCATCAACCGCCCGAAAACACGGGAAATCGTTGAATCATGGAAAAGCATGACACCTGCCGTTATGGTGCTTGAAGATGTGAAAGAAGGAATGATTCACTTTGAAGATGTGATGACGAAAAAACAATTCAAAGTGGAAATGGACGTCAGCCAGCAGGATCTTCCGCCGGCGGGAAGCCTGATTCTCGGCTATCCGATCCACGAAGCGGAAAAAGCGGAGTTCTTCATGCAATTTACGATCTTCCCTGTGAAGCGGACCGAAGCTCTAATCAGCAAAGTGAAAAAGGCGGCTGCCCCGGCTCTTGCGGAAGGAAAATCGCCTGAGCGCTTTATGCAGGACAACTTCGACATTGTGCTGGCCGCTCTTTTAGGAACGGCGGAAGAGCCTGAGCAGGCTGCTGAAGAAAAACAGACAGAGTGGGCCAACGACATGGAAAAGGAAACGGCAGACGCTATTGAAAAAGGCCTGAGCGGGGATGAATACCCGGCTGAGCTGGTTCCGGCCGTAATTGATCTGTGGAAAACGTTCTGTATCAAAAAAACACCGACGATCAGAAAGCCTGAAGCTTTCGCGGCGGCGGTCGAATATTACGTAAACAGCATTTCTCTGAACGGCGCGTCCGTTTCTCAAGCCAAGCTGGCGAAGAAGTACGGCGTCAGCGCCTCAACGATTTCCAGCCGCTATAAGGAAATCGAGGGTGCTCTCACGGATGAAGCCGAACGCTTCGCCGCAGCTCTGACATCTTAATACACAGCCAAAAAAACCTTGAAGGGCAAACGCTTTTCAAGGTTTTTTTTGCAGATAGGCTCTCAGGCAGGATAATTCTTACCGTCTATCTAATACTAAACAGAGCGATAAAAGGAAGGGAGCCTGAGCCATGGATGAGACACGTACGCTGGGCAGGACGGATTTACGGGTAAAGCGTATCGGTTTTGGCGCAAATGCGGTCGGAGGACATAATCTGTTTCCGAATCTTAATGATGAAACGGGAAAAGAACTCATCCGCACAGCATTGGACGGCGGCGTCAATTTTATTGATACGGCGTTTATATACGGTTTGGGGCGTTCCGAAGAGTTAATCGGTGAAGTTGTCGCAGAGCGCGGCGTGCGGGACAGCCTCGTGATTGCGTCAAAAGGCGCGCATAAAGAAGTCAACGGACAAATCGAGCTGGACAACAGCCGTGAATTTCTCCGGAGTGAGGCGGAAAACAGCCTGAAGCGGCTGAAAACAGACGTGATTGATTTGTATTACGTCCACTTCCCTGACGGCAAAACACCGCTCTCCGAAGTGGCGGGCACGCTAAAAGAACTGAAGGACGAAGGGAAAATCAGAGCAATCGGCGCGTCCAATCTCAGCTTCCGGCAATTGCAGGAGTTTAACGCCGACGGCTATTTAGAGGTTTTTCAATCGGAATATTCACTGATTCAGCGTGAGGCGGAGCATGATCTGCTGCCTTATTGTGAAAAGAACGGCATTTCCTTTATTCCTTATTTTCCGCTTGCTTCCGGCTTGCTGACGGGAAAGTTTACAAAAGACACAGTCTTTGAGGACAACCGAAAGAACAGGCCGCCGTTTCAGGGAGAAGCTTTTCACCAAAATCTGGAGCGAGTGGATAAGCTTCGGGCCGTTGCGGAGGAAAAAGGGGCGCAGACAGCGCATATCGCACTCGCATGGCTTCTGTCGCAGCCGGCGGTGGATGCGATCATTCCCGGAGCCAAACGCCCCGACCAGCTGAAACACAATCTGGACGCGCTTCATGTGCAGTTAACCGAGGATGAGGTTCAATATATCAGTGACATCTTTAAGTGAAAATAAAAAAAGGAAATAGCCTGCGCTATTTCCTTTCTTGTTGTCAGGACGTTTTCAAAAACGCTTCTGTCAATCCTTCCAGATCGGCGTCTGTATCCAGATACCACTGGCCGCGGGCGTTTTTCTTCATCTCGATTTCTCTTGTAACGGAAGAAGAAGCCGGTTTGAGGCGCATAAACTCTTCCGGATAGACAGAAAGCAGGTGGCTGACAATTTCGTTTTCATCAGCATCAGGGTGCTTTCCGGCATAGTCTTGCACGCGGTCTTGCAGCTGGCCCGCAAGCGGAGACATATCAAGCGGCGTCACTTTTGCTTCAAGGACGGCTTTTTTGCCTGACATGGACTTGGTATGCACCTTGAGCTCTGTGTTATCCCGAAGCGCTGATGACATGGCGTCAATAATAGCGGAAATGGCTTTTGAATCCGCCTGTTCTTGTGATATGCCTGCAGAAGCGATAAAGCTGGCTTTCGCCGATTCCTGATATGCGGCGGCCGTCATTTTTTCATTTACACCGGTCAGGCGGGTGAAATCTTTATTGTGCTTGCCGTACAGCATCACATCAATGTATGCGGATAATGCGTCCGCCGGGTCAGGTTTTGCGTTGGAGGCTGTGCCTTTGACTTTCAGTTTATAAGATAAAGGCTTCGCGTCTTTTGCCTGCGGCTGATATACCAATTCATAGGATTTGCCTTCGTCAGCCGTGAAGTACAGATTGCCCGTCACTGTCTTACCCGCATGAAGCGTGCCGCTCTGCATCAAGTCTTCCTTATCGGCCTTGGCTGTTTTCGCGTCATCCTGATAAAGTGAGAAGTCGCTGCTTTTGACGGTAAGCGGGTCTTTGCCCGTATTTTTGACGGTGACCGTTACTTTCAGCGCGGCCGGATGTTCAGTATCGTTTGAAGCGGCCCATGCCGTCTCTTTTATTTTCACTTTCGCCGTGCTGCTTTCCTGGCCGCCGCTCGTTTCGCTGTTGCACGCGGCGGTAAATGCCGTGAGAAGCAGAATGAAAAACACGGCGCTCATTTTTTTGATGGACATCTGGTTTACCCCCTGTTGTTAATGATTAATTCGATAGTCATGAAGACAGACAGGTTAATTATACTAGTTTTGTATAAAAGAGTCTTGGTAATCATCAATCTTTTTGGAAGAAAAGGAAGTGTTATGATGAAAAAAGAAGAGTTGAAACAGCTGGCTCTCCGAATCGGAAACGTACCTGCCCGCTACGAGAGTAATGTGGAAGAATACCAGGAAGATGAGGTTCTGTTTTGGTGGGAAGATAAGAATGATCCGGAAGCCGGCATCATTGTCGAATTAGACCGGGACGGAAAACTGAAATACTTATCCCGTCCGGCTTTCCAGACTGATCTGCCGGCTCTTTCGGAATCGGACATAGAAGAACGGATGCGGGCGTTTTTAGAAACCCATCGTCCGGGGGCATTGGCTGAGTTTGAACCGGAAAAAAACGGACCCGCAAATGATGGCGATGTGAGATATTCCTATGTTCAGATGGCTGACGGTCTGCCGCTTCCGCTGACCGGGTTTTACATCGACCTGGCTGTGACAGGGGAAGTAACCGGCTTTTCTTACCATGGGAAGGCCGATGATCTGTTAAGACCGGAGACAATTGCGGACAAGCGGGAAGCATTGGCTCACTTTGTCAAACATATTGAAGCAGAGCTGTTGTTCAGCGTCCTGCATCAGTCCGTCTATGTGCAGGGGGATGACAAGCCCCATCTCGTCTATGAAATCGTGTCTCCGACCCAGCCGATATCGGCCGACCTGAAGGAAGAGAATGTAGAATTAGACGAATATGAAGAGCTGGAAGACGACACGCGGCCGTATGTCCCGATTTCACGCCCTGCACCTGAAGCGGAAAAGTTGAGCATCAATGACATGATCGGGCTGCACGACGGTTTTTATAAAGAGAGGGAAAGCGATCTTGGAGAGGGCTGTATCGGCGTTGCCTGGCGTCCTGAAAAAACAAAATCCGTACGGGAAGATAAAAGCTTTGAAAGTCTGTTTAAAGAACGGAATGAACACGTATTGAAAACAATGCATGATAAAGAATCGGGCCGGCTCACCGGGGTGATGTCATTTATAAAAGTTGAAGGCGAACCGAGGTTTTCCGAGGAAGAATGCCATCACATGGCCATTCGCTTTTTATTCGCCATGTTTCCGGAAGCGGATCAGTATTTCCGGGTTCAATATGATGAGCCGGATGATGAAGGAGAAAACGTGGGACTTACATATAAGGCTTGTTCGGGCGGCGTTGATTTGCGATTCGGAGAGGGGAGAATCTGTGTCAGCAAAAAGACGGGTCTTGTCACTGTATATATGCCGCCGGAAATTGATCCGAAAGAGCTCCAGGAAATCGATCCCGTTCCTTCATTGACAATGGAAGAGGCGAAAGACGCGATCCGCCGGGCCATCAAAGCCGAGCTCGCTTGGGATCGTTGTTACGATGACGACAGCTGCGGAAAAGTGTACAGGCTCGTATACAAGCCGGTTTTCCCGCTGTTTATTGAGGCTCATACAGGGGAAGCGATCACGAGTTTAATAGGCTGAAGGTCATGGGCGTTCGTCCCGGGGCTTTCGCGGGGAATGTGACATTTGTATGAAAAAGAGCCGCTCTGAATACGGCTCTTTTCCCTCTTTGCTAAAAATAGACACATAAAAGGCACTTTCTTCCCTTTAAAAGGATAAGGACGTTTTTATATAATAAAAAACAGTTCTTTTTTATACACTCTTCTGAAAGGATGACCCCATTGCTGAAAGAACATCTGAGAAAAAAAGCGCTGGAAATCGGGAACATACCGCCGGACTATGAGCTTGAAATAGAAGATTATGATGAAAAACAAAAAACGAAAGCCTATTATATATGGAAAGATCGTAACCATCCGGATAAAACGGTCACGATTGAGCTGGGCGACGACGGATCTTTGCTTACCTATTCACGCAACGACTGTCCGGGTTCAGACATGCAGCTGTCAGACGCCGAATTAAAGCTGACGGCTCTTCGGTTTGCGGCGAGACACCGCCCGCTTACTTTTATGAATTTCATCTTTCAGGCGAGGGAAGAACGCAATGGGTGCATCCGATTTATCTATACAAAAAAAGTGCTCGGCCGGCCGCTTCCCGATTCAGGTTTTTTCGTTGATGTAACCAGGAGCGGCTTCGTCGTGCAGTTTATCTATTACGGGGATAAGGGTGAAGCGCCCGTCCCGGAAACATTCGTCGATCGGGAAAAAGTCGTCTCGCATTACATGAGTGTGCTGACATTCAGTCTCGTCTATGATGTGGTCAATTTTGAGAAAATACCGCGTCTCGTCTATGAACCGATTCTGCCGGCTTACAGCTATCCGGCCGGTGAAGATGATATCGTGCCGGATCAGCAGCTTTGCGAAGACAGGAATGAGCCGGCAAAACCGCTTCCCGCGTTTGAACATAAACGGGAAATCAGCCTGGATGAATTAATGGGGTTTACCTCGGATATGGTTCAGACGCGCCGGCGCGATCTCGGGGATGAGATCGGAACGACATGGCGGAAAGGGTCGGTTCCGGAACGGAAAGATTTGAGTATCGAAAGCTATTTTGAAAGCAGCAACAAAAATACAATGAAGATGAAAACGGACAAAAAGTCAGGGGAAATGACAGCCTTTAAATCTTTTATTGAGCATCAGGGCCCGGCCTTTTATTCTGCGGAAGAGTGTGAGGCCGTCGCGCTTCAATTTTTATACAAGCTTTATCCGAGAGCGGACGAGTTTTTTAAAATGAACCCGCTGAAAACGGACGGAAGGGGCAGGTTCCGCTTCCATTTTTCCATATGGCATCAGGATATTCCGCTGCGGTTCGGCGCTGCGAGAATACTTGTCAGTCCCGTAACGGGGCTTGTGGAAGCTTACATGGCGCCTGACATTGACCCGGAGCAGCTGGAGAAGATCAATCCGGTGCCGGCCGTTACTCCCGAAGAAGCAAAGGCCGCTTTTTTATCCGATTTCCATCTGCGGCTGGAGTGGCAGCGCGATTTTACGCCGTCCGGCAATGAAGGATATAAGCTTGTGTACAGGCCTGTCTATCCTCCGTACATTGATGCGCAAAAGCGAAAAAAGAAAAGGTTTTATTAGCCAGGGATCATTTGTAAATGAGGATAATCTTTAAAGCCTCTCCAATCGCCTCCCCAATCAAAACCGAGCGTTTTGGCAATCGATACGACCTCAAGCCAATCGGGCGTGCCGTTTCGGTTTCCGTCGTACGTCATATCCCAAATCAGGCTTCCATCCTTTTTTGCAGGGCGAAGTCGATCGCAAGGCCGTAATTGTGGTAAGATTCCCCGCCTTTTGCGTAGGTGACGATATTTCCTTTTTTTGAACGTCCTTGACGGTACAATTCGTTTTGTTCCTCAATTGATCTGAAACCCTCTGTGATAACGACGGTGATGCCTTTGTTCAGAGCGGCCGTCTGCAATAGCTCCGCATTCTGTTTCACGAGCGGATGAAGAGCGCTTGGAATGGCTCTGTCTTGTAATGCCGTCTGCGGCCTCAATTCTTTCTGCACATAGGAAAAACATAGGTCTGCGGAAAAGAAGAGGATCAAAAGCAGCGCAATTCTGACTGGTCGTTTCATGGTGAATTCTCTCTTTCTTTAATTGAGTAAAATCTTTGTTTGCTCACTGCCATAAATTTGCTATGATAAAATATAACATAATTAGTAGCCGGAGGAAGGAGGCAAATCTATGAAATCCAAGATTCCATCTGAAGAAGTGGCCGTAAAGATGAATGAATGGTATAAGCTGATCCGCGCGTTTGAAGCCGATCAAGCTGAAGCGCTGAAGCGGGAGATTCAATATGAACTCGAAGATATGGAAGAGAACCAGGATTTATTGTTGTATTTTTCATTGATGGAATTTCGGCACCGCATCATGCTGGATAAATTAAAACCCATGAAAGACGGCGACTGCCAGCCTCCGTTCTCTGAAATGCTCACTGAGATTGAGATGAACCAGCAAAAGCTGACCGGCTTACTGGAATATTATTTTTACTATTTCAGGGGAATGTATGAATTTAAGCAGAAAAACTTCATCTCAGCGATTTCTCATTATAAGCGGGCTGAGGAAAAGCTTGAATATGTGGAAGATGACATAGAGAAAGCCGAGTTTCTGTATAAAATTTCTGAGGTGTACTATCATATCAAGCAGACTTTCTTTTCAATGAATTACGCGGGGCAGGCGCTTGATATTTACAAGAAATATGAATTATACGGAATGAGAAGGGTGCAGTGCAAATTTATCATTGCCGGAAATCTGATGGACGCCCAGCAGCATAAAAAAGCGCTGGAATACCTCGAATGCGCCTTGGAACACGCGGAGCGGCTTGATGATCAATATATGATTGCTGCGGCCTATTATAATATCGGGCACTGTATGTACAGTCTGGGTGACTTTTGCAAGGCGGCGGAGGATTTTGAACGGGCGGCTGCCGGATTTGAAGCACACAGCTTCCGGCAGGTCATCCAGGCTGTTTTTTCACTCACGCATATCTACTTTAAAACGGAAAAATACAGTGAAGCCGCCGCCAGCTGCGCGCGGGGCATGAGAAGCGCGGCGGAGTGGGAAGATGAGATCTATATGACGAAATTCCGTCTGATTAAAGAGCTTTATCAGGGGGAAGGCGGACAGGATTCGCTCAAAGAGTATTTTGACATCCTGGAATCAAAAGAGCTGTTGGCTGACACAGAGGAACTGCTTCAGGACGCGGCTCATTTCTTTCATAAACGGGAGAACTACAAAGCGGCATCTTATTTTTTCAGCAGGCTTGTCGGCGTGCAAAAAAGGCTGCAAATGAACAACTACGCATAATGAAAAAAAGAACGAGGGAGCTTCGGCTTCATCGTTCTTTTTATGATCCCTTTTGTTTTCGGCCGATCAAAACCGGGTACATGATCTGTATTAACATCAGGGAGGAAATGAGACAATGTATCAGGATTTACAGGGAAAAACAGCGATCGTAACAGGTTCTTCGAAAGGAATCGGAAAGGCCATTGCCGAACGCTTCGGCAAGGAGCGGATGAATGTGGTTGTGAACTACCTCGGTGATTCCGCCGGAGCGGAAGAAGCGGCGGACATCATTGAGAAAGCGGGAGGCCGAGCCGTCACCGTAAAAGCCGATGTATCCTCAGAAGAAGGGATTCAGGCGCTGTTTGATGCCGCCCAGGAGCATTTCGGGGGTGTGGACGTGATGGTCAACAATTCCGGCTTTAACGGGGCCGAAGCGATGCCCCATGAAATGAGCCTGGAGGATTGGCAAAGGGTCATCGACGTCAACGTGACCGGCACCTTTTTGGGGGCGAAAGCGGCACTGAAACATATGCTCGAGCGCGGCAAAAAAGGAACTGTCTTAAACATATCGAGCGTTCATCAGCAAATCCCGCGTCCTGAAAACGTGCAGTACTCGGCATCCAAAGGCGGGATCAAAATGATGACGGAAACGATGGCGCTCAATTACGCAGACAAAGGCATCCGGGTGAATGCCATCGCTCCCGGCACGATCGCCACGGAGTCCAATAAGGATCTGGAAGATGAAACACATAAACAGGCCCAGCTGAAAAAAATTCCGATGAACGCCTTCGGAAAACCGGAAGAAGTCGCCGCGGCCGCCGCATGGATGGTGTCGGAAGAAGCGAGTTACGTAACCGGAACGACACTTTTCGTCGACGGAGGCATGACGCTTTATCCGTCTCAGCTGGAAAGTTAAAAGAGGAGGGGAAACCTTCTCTTTTTTGTTTAGGGAAGGATTATAAAGGAAATGGTTCTCTAAAAAACAGGAGGGGCCGCAAGATGGAGAATGACTGGTGGAAAGACGCCGTTGTCTATCAAATCTATCCGCGAAGCTTTCAAGATACGAACGGCGACGGCATTGGCGACCTGCGGGGGATTATCGCGCGTCTCGATTATATAAAAGAACTTGGCGCTGATGTGATATGGATCTGCCCGATTTACCCGTCGCCAAACGTCGATAACGGCTACGATGTGACGGATCATCAAGCGATTATGGAATCTTACGGAACGATGGAGGACTTTCACGATCTGCTTACAGAATGCCGCAGCCGCGGATTAAAGCTTGTGATGGATTTCGTCTTAAATCATACCTCCACGGAGCATCCTTGGTTCAAAGAGGCGGAAATGAATCCGGACAGCAAATACCGCGATTATTATATTTGGCGGCCGGGCACCGCGGACGGCCCGCCGACCGATTGGGTGTCGGATTACGGACAATCCGTCTGGCAGTACGAAGAACATACGGGCGAATATTACCTGCATATGAACGCCGTCAAACAAGCCGATCTGAATTGGGAAAATCCCGAGGTTCGGCAATCAGTATACGAGATGATGAGATTTTGGCTCGATAAAGGCGTGGACGGATTGCGTATAGACCAGCTCCATCTTCTGTCAAAAAAAGAATATTTGCCGCCATATGAAGATTACATCGCCCGCCGGGCCGATCCGAAGCCTTTTCGGCCAAACGGGGCACGGATACATGATTACTTAAAAGAAATGACGAAAGAGGTATTTTCCAAATATAACGTGATGTCGGTCGGCGAGGCCGGATCAGTGACGCCTGAAGAAGGGCTGGTCTACACGGGAACCGATGAGCATGAACTGAATATGATTTTTCATTTTCAGCATATGGAGCTTGATCAAAAGCCGGGCCAAGAGCATTGGGATGTAAAACCGCTTGAGCTGTCCGATTTGAAGAAAGTGCTCACAGATTGGCAGGAAAAACTGGAACATCGAGGCTGGAATACGCTGTATTGGTGCAATCATGACCAGCCCCGGATCGTATCCCGTTTCGGAGACGAAGGCACATACCGCAAAGCATCCGCCAAAATGCTTGCCGCCCTGCTTTATTTCATGAAAGGCACGCCGTACATTTACCAGGGGGAAGAAATCGGCATGACAAACGCTCCGTTTGACAGAATAGAGGATTATCAAGATATTCAGACCATCAATATGTATCATAAAAGGGTATTTGAAATGGGCCGGAACAGGGAAGAAGTCATGGCGTCCATTATGGCGAAAAGCCGGGACCATGCCCGTACACCGATGCAGTGGGACGGCAGCAAGAATGCCGGATTTACGGAGGGCGAACCGTGGCTCGCGGTCAATTCCAATTACAAAACCGTCAATGCGGCCGAGGCTCAGGATGATCCCGATTCTATATTGAACTTTTACAAAAAACTGATCCGCCTGCGAAAACAGTATGCTGATATCATAAAAGGCAGCTACACGCTGCTGCTTCCTGATGACCCGCAGCTGTTCGTGTATGAAAGACAGGCAAACGGACAAAAACTCATGTCCATCAGCAACGTATCGAAAGAAGAAGCCGCTTTTTATTGGCCGGACGGTTCCGAACCTGAAAGGGCCGAGCTGCTTCTCAGCAACTATGATAATGACAGCGGCACGGAATCCCGCATCACATTCCGCCCATACGAAACAAGAGTTTATCTGCTTGCCTGATATGTGATAGGACGCCCCCGTCCATACATGGCGGGGGCTTTTTAGGTAAATTGGATATCAATTTAGAAAAAAATATCTTGCAAAACGTAATTACTTCGTTTTATTATGGTATAGGTAACAAATGAACGAGAAAGTACGCTTTGGAAATCGTCATCATTCTGATTTACAGAACAGGGGGAAACGGCTTGTTTAAAAAATGGAGCGGAATCATTGTCATTGCGGCATGCTTTTTAATCGCGGCGGGCTGCGGCAATTCATCTTCAAAAGGTTCGTCAGGTTCTTCAAAAAGCGGCAAACTGCACGTCGTGACGACCTTTTATCCTATGTACGAATTCACGAAACAAATTGTCAAAGACAAAGGCGATGTAGACATTCTCATCCCGTCTTCGGTCGAACCCCATGATTGGGAGCCGACGCCGAAGGATATCGCCGGCATTCAAAACGCCGATCTTTTCGTATACAACAGCGAATATATGGAGACATGGGTTCCTTCAGCGGAAAAAAGCATGGGCTCTGATCATGCGAAGTTTGTAAAGGCGTCGAAAGGAATTGACTTACTCGAAGGTTCGGATGAAGAGGGAGAGGAACATGGACACGGCGGTCATGACCACAGCCACAGCATGGATCCTCACGTGTGGCTCAGCCCGGTTCTTGCGCAAAAAGAGGTCAAAACCATTACGGCGCAGATCGTAAAACAGGACCCGAAGAATAAAGAATACTATGAGAAAAATAGTAAAGAATATATTGCAAAACTGCAGGATCTTGATAAACTATACCGTACAACATTAAATAAAGCGGCGAAAAAAGAATTGATCACACAGCACGCGGCATTCAGCTATCTCGCCAAAGAATACGGCTTAAAACAAGTCGCGATTGCAGGCCTTTCTCCTGAAGAAGAGCCGAGTGCGGCCAAACTGGCGGATCTCAAAACGTTTGCCAAAAAGCATGATGTGAAGATCATCTACTTTGAAGAAGTTGCATCGCCTAAAGTTGCAGATACGCTTGCCGGTGAAATCGGCGCGAAAACGGAAGTGCTCAATACACTGGAAGGTTTAAGCCAAAAAGAACGGGATAAAGGCATCGGTTATATCGACATTATGGAGAAAAACCTTGATGCACTGAAAGATTCGCTATTGGTTAAATAACATAGTGTGCGCCGCGGGGTGCACACTATTTCTATGCGGGAAAGGAAGGTCAGCATGAATCTCGTTACATTACAGGATATCGTTTTTGGTTATTCGCATACACCCGTGCTTGACGGCGTGTCGCTGGAAATCAAAAGCGGCGAATTCGTCGGCATTACAGGACCGAACGGCGCGTCAAAATCGACGCTGATGAAAGTCATGCTCGGCATGCTCAGACCTTGGGAAGGAACGGCCGAGATCAGTAAAAAGAACGCAGCCGGAAAACGCCTGACAATCGGCTATGTTCCGCAGCAGATTTCTTCATTTAACGCAGGATTCCCAAGCACGGTTCTGGAGCTTGTGCAATCAGGCCGTTATACGAAAGGAAAATGGTTTAAACGATTGAACGAAACGGATCACCACGAGGTGGAAAACGCGCTGAAGATGGTGGAAATGTGGGATTTCCGCCACCGGAAAATCGGCGATTTATCCGGCGGACAGAAGCAGAAAATCTGCATTGCGAGAATGCTTGCGAGCAATCCGGATCTGCTGATGCTTGATGAGCCGACAACCGCGGTTGATTATGAAAGCAGACAGGGTTTCTACGAATTTATGCACCATCAGGTGAAAAATCACAACCGCACTGTCGTCATGGTGACACACGAACAAAACGAAGTACAGCAGTATCTGGATAAAGTCATACGGCTTGAAAGGGGGGAAAAAGGCGGATGGAAATGTTTGACTTGGAATTCATGCGACGAGCTTTTCTAGCGGGAAGCATGATCGGAATTATGGCGCCGATATTAGGCGTATATCTCGTGCTGAGAAGACAGGCGCTGATGGCGGATACGCTGTCTCATATTTCATTGTCGGGCGTGGCCATCGGTTTTTTTCTCAGTACCAATATTACGGCGGCGAGCATCGTTGTCGTCACGATCGGAGCGATCGGCATTGAATACATGCGGCGGGCGTACCGTACATATTCCGAGGTATCTATCGCAATCTTAATGGCGGCCGGGCTGTCGTTTGCGATGTTTCTGATCAGCCTGTCAAAAGGCGGCGCGTCGATGAGCATCGATCAATATTTATTTGGATCGCTTGTCACGGTCAGCCAGCAGCAGGTCTATATTATCGGAGGCATTACCCTGCTGATTCTGCTTTATTTCATTATATTAAACAGACCGCTCTATCTGCTTACTTTTGACGAGGCGACGGCGAAGACATCAGGCATTAACACAAACCTGCTGTCAATGTCATTCAGCATCGTGACGGGGCTGGCGATTTCGGTCATTATTCCGATTATCGGCGTGCTGCTCGTTTCCGCGCTCCTCGTACTGCCCGCGGCTTTTGCAATCCGTATTGCCAAAGGGTTTAAATGGGTGTTTGCGGCAGCCATTATTATTTCTCTTTTCAGTGTGTTCATGGGGCTGACGTCTTCGTACCAGCTCGGAACGCCTCCGGGGCCGTCAATCACTTTACTGTTAATCATTCTGCTTCTGCTCGGGTTTACGCTGCAGGGGATTTGGAATGCGTTTAAAAAAGGAAAAGAACGAAAAAACCGCCGTTAAGCGGTGCAGCAGTCTCATCTGCTGCTCCGTTTGACGGCTTTTTTTTACAGAAATATATCAGCAAGACGCTCATATGACTCTTTTTTGGCTTCGAAATCAAAGACGTTGCACAGCACCATCATCTCTTTTGTCTGATACCGCGCAGAAAGTTCAAGCAGACGGCGTTTCACTGCGGCAGGAGAGCCGATCACCATCCGCTTCCGGTTTTCTTCTATCTGTTTACGATCCTCCGGCGAATATGGATAAGCCTTCGCTTCTTCCACACTCGGCACGCGGCTGTCGGCGCCTTTTCCGACACGAAGAAGCCATAAATCCTGGCTTAAGGCGAGTTCTTCCGCTTTCTCATCCGTAGCCGCGCATATGACGAAAATGGCACAGAGCGAGGCGGGAGCGGAAAAATGGGCGGAGGCCCGGAAATGGTCCCGATAGATCTGAAAAGCTTTTTCCCCGCGTTCCGGATTAATGAAATGGCCGAAGACATAGCCCGCACCTTGAAGAGCGGCGCGTCTGGCGCTGTTTTCCCCGAGGCCGAGCACCCAAAGCTGCGGGGCTGTTTCAATCAAAGGCGCTGTTTTTATTCCTGCATAAGCATGGTCCGAGGGAACCGAATCTGTCAGAAAGGATGATAAATCCTGAAGCTGCCTGTTAAACTCGGTCATGCTTTTCTTTACCCCGTCTGTGAGGGCGAGCCGGATTTTCGTCGTGCCGCCCGGTGAGCGTCCGACCCCAAGGTCAATCCGGTTCGGGTGCAGCGCCTCAAGCTGACGGAAAGTTTCCGCGACTTTATAGGGGCTGTACTGCGGCAGCAGCACGCCGCCTGATCCGACACGGATGGACGTTGTGGCTGCGGCGGTATGAGCGATCATAATTTCCGGCGAAACGCTTGCGAGCCCTCTTGTGCCGTGATGCTCGGCAAACCAGTACCGCTTATAGCCCCATCCTTCACTGAGGCGGGCGAGCTCCGCTGAACGGCGGAGCGTCTCGTGCGGCCCGTTTCCTTTGGATACGGGCGCCTGATCAAGTATGCTTAAATCAATCACTCGTCTGCCCCTTTCCTGACATGTATTGATACAAGGATAGGAAAAATGTTCAGTCTTCGTCAATTTCTTTGTTTTCTCTATTTTCTCCGGAACGAAGGAGAATATAGGAAGTAATTTTTCGCCGTTTTTCGCCAAAAATTCTTATGTTTTATGAAACTTTGATATAATAAAAGACGTATATCTTAATAAACACCGGGATTCTTGTCCCGGAATTTAGTAAAAATGCGCACTTGCGGCGTGCTTAGCGGCACCCTTACAGAATAGGAGTGAATCATATGGCGATCTCTTTACAAAAAGGACAGCGGATTGATTTAACAAAAGGAAAAGCCGGCCTGTCAAAACTGCTGGTCGGACTCGGCTGGGACCCTGTATCATCCGGGGGCTTTTTCGGAAAGCTGTTCGGCGGAGGCGGTGCCAATATCGACTGTGACGCTTCCGTACTGATGCTTGAAAATGATAAAATGACAGACAGCAAAAACGTCATCTATTTCGGCAATCTGAAAAGCCGGTGCGGCGGTGTCGTACATACGGGTGACAACCTGACGGGTGAAGGCGACGGCGATGATGAACAAATCCTCATCGATTTGGCGAAAGTGCCCGCTCAGATTAATAAACTTGTGTTTGTCGTCAATATTTACGACTGCGTCAGACGAAAACAGGACTTCGGCATGATTCAAAACGCGTTCATTCGCGTCGTTGATCAGGCTAATCGCGAAGAACTGGTGACTTACAATTTAAGAGATAACTATTCAGGCAGAACGAGCCTGATCGCGGCTGAAATCTACCGCCAGGACGGCGAGTGGAAATTCGCCGCAGTAGGAGAAGGCACAAACGATACAAAAATCGGCGATATCGTTAACCGATACGCCTAAACGATAAAAAGGAGAGTGCACACATGGCAATTTCATTGGCAAAAGGACAAAAAGTAGATTTGACTAAAACAAATCCGGGTCTTTCTAAAGTCGTTGTCGGCCTTGGCTGGGATACAAACAAATACGACGGCGGACATGATTTTGATTTAGATTCCAGCGTCTTTCTATTAAATGAAGCAGGAAAATGCGCGTCGCCTGATGATTTCATTTTCTATAATCAGCTTGAAGGCGGAAACGGCTCTGTCGCACATTCAGGCGACAACCTGACAGGCCAGGGCGAAGGCGATGACGAAAGCGTAAGAGTCAACCTGAGCGCGGTGCCCGCGGCTATTGACAAAATTTCATTCGTCATCACGATTCATGAAGCGGAAGCGCGCGGCCAAAACTTCGGACAAGTTTCCAACGCGTTCGTGCGTATTGTCAATGAAGAGACAAATGAGGAGCTGATCCGCTATGATCTGGCTGAAGATTTCTCAATTGAAACAGCCATTATCGCAGGGGAGCTTTACAGACATAATGGCGAATGGAAATTTTCCGCGATCGGCTCAGGCTACCAAGGCGGACTGGCCCGTATTGCAACAGATTACGGCCTGCAAATCGGCTGAACCATATCAAACACAGAAGGGAGAGACGGCACATGGCTATTCAATTGGCGAAAGGACAGCGTGTTGATCTGACAAAAACGAACCCCGGCCTTACAAAAGCGGTAATCGGCTTAGGCTGGGATACGAACAAGTACTCCGGAGGGCATGACTTTGACCTTGACGCGTCGGCTTTTCTGGTCGATGCCCATGACAACTGTGTAAATGATCTTGATTTTGTTTTCTACAATAACCTGGAACACCCAAGCGGGGGCGTCATCCATACGGGAGACAACCGGACGGGCGAGGGCGAGGGAGACGATGAACAAATTATCGTCGACTTCTCAAAAATACCCGCAAATATTGAAAAGATCGGCATCACCGTCACGATTCATGATGCGGAAGCGCGCGGCCAAAATTTCGGACAAGTTTCGAACGCGTTCGTGCGCGTCGTCGATGAAAACAGCCAGAATGAACTGCTTCGTTTCGATTTAGGGGAAGACTTCTCGATTGAAACGGCGGTTGTCGTTTGTGAGCTTTACCGCCATGGGGCTGAGTGGAAGTTTAACGCCATCGGCAGCGGGTTTTCCGGCGGTCTGGCATCACTTTGCCGGAATTACGGCTTGCAGGTGTAAGCAGGAAATTACCGTTTTACTAAATAGGAGGAAAAAACTTGGATTTTCTACATCATATTATGTCGACCTACGCTTCCTTTTTTGATTGGAAAATGTGGGGTGAAGTGCTGACTGACCCTGTATCATGGGGGCTGATCGGTTCCTTGGTTCTGCTGGAAGGGCTGCTGTCGGCCGACAATGCGTTAGTGCTTGCGGTGATGGTAAGGCATCTGCCTGAAAAACAGCGGAAGAAAGCATTAACATACGGATTGTTCGGGGCATATATTTTCCGTTTTATCTTTATCGGGATCGGAATGCTGCTCATTAAGTTCTGGTGGATTAAAGTGCTTGGCGCGCTGTACCTGGCTTGGCTCGTCATTAAGCATTTCTGGATCGGAGAAGGTGATGACGATACGGAAGGCATGAAGAAAAATTCATGGATGGTCCGTACGTTCGGAATTTTCTGGGCCACTGTCGTTTCAGTTGAGTTAATGGATTTGGCCTTCTCTGTTGACAGCATTCTGGCCGCGTTTGCGGTATCGGAAAAAGTGTGGGTGCTCTTGATCGGCGGTATGCTTGGCATTCTCATGATGCGTACAGTCGCAAAAGTATTCCTTGTTTTAATTGATAAAATCCCTGAGCTTGAAAATACGGCTTTTGTGCTGATCGGGATTATCGCCGTGAAAATGGCGGCGAGCGCCTTTGATTATGAAATGCCGCACGTGGTGTTCTTCGGAATCATCATCGCTGCGTTTGTGGTAACGTTTATTATCCACTATTTCAACAAACAAAAGCAGGTTCAGGAGCAAACGGCTGCATCTAAAGAAGAATAAAACAAAAAAGGAGGGAGAGTTCATTTCCTTCCTTTTTTGTACCGATCATCATGAAGAGAAAGGAGGAAAATGATGAGGCAGGAAGAATTGGTGATCCGAAAGGCCGAGCCGGAAAACGATGACTGGGAAACGTTTCTGATGCGGCCGCTGCCGGAACGTCCCGGTTACGAGCGGGAAAACGGGCTGGCGTTTACCCGTCTTGCCGTCCGGATTTTGGGTACTCCTTATGATGAGACGGAGTATTACAATAAGCTTTTCGAGCTGTCTTCTCATGAAAACATCCATGTGTTAAGCGAGACGCTGGATAAGACCATCGCGCCGGAAACGTTTCAGGCGCTCCAGCACATCCATTCGGTCAATCAAAAAGAGAAAGGGCTTTCGGTTTCCAGATTTGTCGCGTTTCTCGATGGGGGCAGGCTGCTTGCCAAACACGCTGATCCGCTTATGCACCGCCGGCTGAGAACCGCGTTTATGACGCTTTTGGAAACCTTTGCGGACCGGCATGAAAACGGGCTGAATCATCCCGATTTCCGGCGTGTGCTCTTGGATGTGTCAAAGTTTTCGCTGAACCACCTGAATCCATGGCTCGAACAAGCCGATATAGAGCGTGAGATGCCGAAGGTGGTGTGGTATGGAGACGCTACCAAAAGCCAGCTCTATTTTCTCTATTATCTCATGCTGATCGGCTGTGACGTCCTATTGTTTCATCCGGCTGCGGAAGATCCGTTCAGCTTGATTGATCCGGATGAGGAACTCAGCTTTGTGATAAAGCTCCCCGCAACAGGCGGCCTTGAGCCATTCCCGAAAGAAAAGCCGGACAGAACGTCCACGACGGCCTACCGGTCAACGAAAGAAATTGAGCATGTGCTGAACCATGAGGAATCTATGATGTATAAGCCTTGGCAGTTCAGGGATCATACCCCGCAGTCCGTGACCTTAAAAACGACGTATGATGAGTTATTTCTCATTGCGAAGGAGCGGGCGTTTATCCGGCCGCAATTTAAAGCGGACAGGGAGCGGGTGGCCGTTCCGAACCTTTTTGCGAAAGTGATGGGGGTTTCCAAAGATACGAAAGAATATTGGAACAGACTCCATACCGCCGCAGACTATCAGGAGACACACATGATCCGCAGTTTTCCGTTTACGGAAGAGCTGAAAGCCAACTACCAGTATCACTACAGTCAGGTTTTGAACGAAGAAGGAGCGATTGACGCGGACAGGCTGAAAAGAAGCAACATCTGGCAGTACAAGCATCTCCCGTCAGGCGTGCAGAACGCCATCGCCAATGTGATTTCTGACATGTGCAGAAACCCAGGGCTGAAGGCTTTGCCCGGGGAGCAGGCAAGGGATGCCGCAATCTATTTGTTCCGCCAGGCGACGAACCTGCCCGCTTCGCTGCTGCAATTGATTCAGACGTTTGATTACGCCCAAACCGTTCCGAAACTCGTTTTATATCATACGGAACAAAATGGCGAACTTACACGTTCTGACGCCGCCGCTCTATTGTTTTTAAATAAATTCGGCGTCGATATCATCTTGTATAATCCGCCGGGCCATCAGGACATTGAGCATTATATTGAAGAAAGCCAATTTGATGTCCATTGGCTGGAGGACATGGTATTTCGGCAGGAATATAAGGAGCCGTCACTCGTAAGAAAGCTGTTTAGAACCATTACGCAAAAGCAGGGAGAGTAAATAAAACATGACAGAAAATCAAAATCCGCTTGTTCTTGATAAAAATGAAGAGATTTCTGAACAAAAAGCAGATGACATCAGGGTGCAGCTGCGCCAAGATCCTGAGGTGCAGCGCATTTCACAGCAGATTGACGTGAAAAACCAAATGGAGCTGCTTGAGTACGGAAAAGAACCGGCAGTTGAAATCTCGAAGTTCTCCGACCGCATCTTAAATATGATGAAAACAACAAGTGTCACGGATTCAGGCACAATGCTGACGCAGCTCGGAAAAATCATGGACCGTTTTGACAAAAATGATTTCGATGAACCAAAAGGATTTCTCGCTAAAATGTTCAAACGCGGCAACAGCATGATTGAAAAGATTTTTCAAAAGTACCGCACCCTGGGCGGAGAAATTGAAAAAATCCACGTCGAAATTTCAAAATACAAAGATGAAATGGCAAAGACGAACCATACGCTTGAAGAGATGTATGAAAACAACATTAACTACTACATGGAGCTTGAAAAGTATGTCGTTGCCGGGCAGATGAAGCTTGAGGAAATGCAGGCGCTCATTCCTTCTTATGAAGAAAAAGCGGCCGGCGGAAACCAGCTTGCGCAAATGCAGCTTGATACGCTGCGTGACGGGCTTCAGGCGCTTGAGGAACGTGTCTATGATTTAGATATGGCGCGGATGGTGGCGCTGCAAACGGCGCCGCAGATCCGCCTCCTTCAGCGCGGAAATACGAAGCTCATCGGGAAAATCAATTCCGCTTTCGTCATTACGATTCCGATTTTCAAAAACGGCATCATTCAGGCTGTCACAGTCAAACGGCAAAAGCTTGTGGCTGATTCAATGAGCGAGCTGGACCGCCGCACGAATGAAATGCTGAAGCGAAACGCTGAAAATATTTCAAACCAAAGCGTGGAGATTGCCCGTATGGCAGGCCGTCCGAGCATTGACATTGAGACGATTGAAACGTCTTGGAATACGATTGTCAGCGGTATGCAGGAAACGAAACAGATCGAGGAAGAGAACAGACGTATCAGAGAAGACGGCGCGAAACGGATTCAACAGCTTCAGGATAATATTAAAAACGCAGTCTTAAAGAATTAACACACACCCCGCTTGCTTACGGCAAGCGGGATTTTTTGCGAAAAAAGATAATGACAATGTGTAAAGACAGGTGTAAACTTATACGGTAATCATTTTCGATTTGAGGTGCTGCTCATGAATAAACAACCTGCCGTCACTCCGCGAAAACTTCTGGCGATTGCCGGAATGGGCTGGCTGTTTGATGCGATGGATGTCGGAATTTTATCGTTTATTATCGCCGCGCTTCACACTGATTGGAATTTAACACCCGATCAAATGAAATGGATCGGAAGCGTCAATTCCATCGGTATGGCAGCGGGCGCCTTTGTATTCGGAATGCTGGCCGACAGGATCGGCCGGAAAAAAGTGTTTATGATCACGCTGTTATTCTTTTCTGTCGGAAGCGGCATATCCGCTTTCGCAACGGGATTGACGGTTTTTCTCATATTGCGTTTTCTGATCGGAATGGGGCTTGGCGGGGAACTGCCTGTCGCCTCAACGCTCGTGTCAGAAGCGTCCGCTCCCGAAAAGCGGGGACGGATCATCGTGCTGCTTGAGAGCTTTTGGGCCGCGGGCTGGCTTCTTGCGGCGGTGATTTCCTACTTTGTCATACCGTCATTCGGCTGGCAGGCCGCGCTGCTCTTAACGGCGCTGGCCGCATTTTATGCGCTGTACTTGCGGAGAAGCCTTCCGGAATCACCGGCGCATCAGGCATTGCCGCAGAAAAAAAGCATACGCGGGCAGGCGGGAAGTGTCTGGACGAAACCGTATATCCGGCCGACGGTGCTGCTGTCTGTCGTTTGGTTCTGCGTCGTCTTTTCATATTACGGCATGTTTTTATGGCTGCCGAGCGTGATGCTGATGAAAGGCTACAGCATGATTGAGAGCTTCGAATACGTCCTTCTGATGACACTTGCCCAGCTTCCCGGATATTTCTCTGCGGCGTGGCTGATCGAAAAAGCGGGGCGGAAGACCATCTTAGTCATCTATTTGCTCGGAACGGCGGGCAGCGCTTATTTCTTCGGTGCCGCGGATTCATTGGCCATGCTGCTCACAGCGGGCATGCTGCTGTCCTTCTTCAATCTCGGCGCATGGGGCGTGCTTTACGCCTATACACCGGAGCAGTATCCTGCGGCGATTCGTGCGACCGGTTCCGGCACAACGGCGGCCGTCGGCAGAATCGGCGGCATTTTCGGTCCGCTTCTCGTCGGATCGCTTGCAGCCCGGAACGTTTCGTTTACAGTGATTTTCGCCGTCTTTTGTGCAGCCATCCTGATTGCCGTCATCACCATTCTTATTCTCGGAAAAGAAACGAAACAGACAGAGCTTGCGCAATGAGCACCCTTTTGGGGTGCTTTTTTTAGTGAGCTGTCTGTTGGCAGACCTATATTTTTCCTTAATATTCCTTATTTTCAGGAGGCGAAAACTTCTTTTTCCGGGACAATGTCGCAAAAAAATTCTTGTATTTGTAAAAAAAGGATAGGGAATCAGTTTGCAGCACATTCGATGGAAACGTTCTCAAGCCTGATAAAAGCCCGATTTCCTTTATAATTTATCCTCAATAAGGAGGATTAGAGAGTATTTAGAAGCATACCAGAGGAAAATAAGACACAGGGATGTTTTTAAAGTAATGATACAAAATAAAAGGGATTATGATGTTTGTTTGACTTATTACAAACGTGTTACGGTATTAAAGATTGCTTATAATGGAGGGAAAATATGAATTTGGATGAGAAACCAATTAAGATAAAAGTCGAAAATGTATCTAAGGTTTTCGGAAAACAGACAAAAAAAGCCATTCAGATGCTGTCCAGCGGAAAAAACAAAAAAGAGATCCTGAAAGCGACCGGATCAACCGTTGGTGTCAATCAAGCAAACTTTGATGTATATGATGGGGAGATATTTGTCATCATGGGTCTATCGGGGAGCGGTAAATCAACTTTAGTTCGGCTGTTAAACCGGCTTATTGAACCGACTGCCGGGAATATTTATATTGATGGTGACATGATAACAAATATGTCAAAAGACCAGCTCCGGGAAGTGCGCCGGAAAAAAATCAGCATGGTCTTTCAAAAATTTGCACTGTTTCCGCACAGAACGATTCTTGAAAATACGGAATACGGCCTGGAGCTTCAAGGCGTCGACAAAAAAGAGCGTGAGCAAAAAGCGCTTGATTCGCTTAAACTTGTCGGTCTTGAAGGCTTTGAACACCAATTCCCAGATCAGCTCAGCGGAGGAATGCAGCAGCGTGTCGGACTTGCCCGCGCATTGACGAATGATCCTGACATTCTTCTGATGGATGAAGCTTTCAGTGCGCTTGATCCGCTGATCCGCA
Organism: Bacillus sp. EB106-06-01-XG163; assembly: GCF_058791615.1. Taxonomy (NCBI): domain Bacteria; kingdom Bacillati; phylum Bacillota; class Bacilli; order Caryophanales; family Bacillaceae; genus Bacillus; species Bacillus sp. EB106-06-01-XG163. The sequence continues at coordinate 85,123 of NZ_JBYTDS010000008.1, read as the reverse complement.
AAGACATGCAGGATGAGCTTTTAGACCTTCATGACTCTGTTGGCAAGACGATCATCTTCATCACGCATGATCTTGATGAAGCATTGCGCATCGGCGACAGAATCGTGCTGATGAAAGACGGTAACATCGTTCAGATCGGGACGCCTGAAGAAATTCTGATGAGCCCGTCCAATGAATACGTTGAGAAATTCGTTGAGGACGTTGATTTATCCAAAGTTCTGACAGCGGGCCACATCATGAAGCGCGCTGAAACCGTGCGGATTGACAAAGGGCCTCGTGTAGCGCTGCAGCTCATGAAGAATCTCGGTATTTCTTCTATTTACGCCGTTGATAAACAGAAACAGCTTCTCGGCGTCATTCACGCGGCGGATGCGAAAAAAGCGGTGGAATCCGACTTATCGCTTCAGGATATTTTAAATACTGAATTTACGACTGTGCACGAAAGCACATACTTGACGGAAATTTTCGATGTCGTGTCTGATGCGAATATTCCGATCGCCGTCACGGACGATAAGGACCGCATGAAAGGCATTGTCGTAAAAGGCGCATTAATCGGCGCGCTTTCAGGAAATAACGATTATATAAATGTTGAAGATTCTGCTGAACAAGCTCAGGATTCTTCTGTTCAGGGGGTGAAGTAAATGGACAGATTGCCTAGAATTCCGTTAGCAGATATCGTTGACCGGTTTGTTGACTGGCTTACCATGACGTTCGGAGGTTTCTTTGACGGAATCTCAAACGGTTTGGCCGCTTTCGTAAACGCGATTGTGAGCGGTTTGGGTTTCATCCCGTCTATTTTATTGACTGTTATTTTTGCAGCTCTCGCTTGGTGGATCAGTACGAGAGGAATTGCACTCTTTACGTTAATCGGATTCCTTGTTATTGATTATTTGGGCTATTGGTCGCCGATGCTGCAAACGTTGGCGCTTGTCGTCACATCTGTTTTGATTTCCATTATTATCGGGGTTCCGATCGGCATATGGGCGTCTCAGAAAGAAACGGTCCGCCGCATTGTTACACCGATTCTGGATTTAATGCAGACCATGCCGGCTTTCGTATATCTGCTGCCTGCAATTTTCTTCTTTAATATCGGGGTTGTGCCAGGCGTCGTGGCATCTGTTATTTTCGCGATGCCTCCGACGATCCGCATGACGGTTCTCGGTATTAAACAAGTTCCGGCTGATTTGATCGAAGCGACGGAAGCATTCGGTTCAACGACGTCTCAGCGTCTGTTCAAGGTGCAGCTTCCGCTTGCCACAAAAACAATTCTTGCCGGTATTAACCAAAGCATCATGCTTGCTTTGTCAATGGTCGTTATCGCGGCCATGGTCGGTGCGCCGGGTCTCGGTTCTGAAGTATACAGCGCCGTGACACAGTTGAAAACCGGTGTCGGAGTGGAAGCGGGTATCGCGATCGTTATCGTAGCGATTACACTCGACCGTATCACGCAAAACATTAAAGTGAAGAAGAAGAGCAGGGGGAATGCCTGATGCTTAAGAAAATCATCGGTGTCGGCGTTACCGCTGCGCTGGCTCTTTCTTTGGCTGCCTGCGGTTCGCAGACTGATGGTAAGGCAACGGCTGCGGACCAGGTGAACAAAACCATTATCGGTATTGATCCGGGATCGGGGATCATGGCCCTGACGGATGAGGCCGTGAAGGATTACGGATTGAAAGACTGGAATGTCGTCACGGCGTCAAGTGCCGCCATGACGGCGACATTGAAGAAATCATATGACCGGAAAAAGCCGATCATCGTAACGGGCTGGACGCCGCACTGGATGTTCTCCAGATACAAGCTGAAGTTCCTTGATGATCCGAAAAAAACGTACGGAACTGCCGAGCAGATTCATACAATTACAAGAACCGGCTTCAGTAAGGAACAGCCTAACGCGGCCAAAGTTCTCAGCCAGTTCAAATGGACGCAGGACGATATGGGAGAAGTCATGATTGCCGTTGAAGAAGGCGAAAAGCCGGCCAAAGCCGCTGCTGAATATGTGAAACAACACAAAGACCAAGTGGCTCAATGGACAAAAGGCGCCCATAAAGTTAAAGGGGATAAAATTAACCTGGCTTATGTGGCATGGGACAGTGAAATCGCAAGTACGAATGTAATCGGAAAAGTATTTCAAGACCTCGGCTATGACGTGAAGCTGACGCAAGTGGAGGCAGGACCGATGTGGACTGCGATTGCGACAGGCAGCGCGGATGCGTCATTGTCTGCTTGGCTTCCGAATACCCATAAGGCATATGCGTCTAAATATAAAGGCAAATATGAAGATGTAGGAACGAGTCTGACAGGCGTCAAGATGGGTCTGGTCGTTCCTCAGTATATGAAAAACGTCAATTCAATTGAAGATTTGAAGAAATAACGAAGAAAAGCAGCCCTGTAACGGGCTGCTTTTTTTATGCTTCAAACGATTTGAGGACGGCAGCCGTTAATATCTCAACGCCTGTAAAGATGGCGCTTCGGTCAAATGTCATTTGGGGATGGTGAAGCCCCGGCTGCAGACCGCATCCTAGGCCGAGCATCGTCGTTTTTAAGTTCGGCACCTTTAACCCGTAAAAGTGAAAATCCTCTCCTCCGGTTGTCAAAAGAGGTTCATCCACATGTTCTTCTCCGAGAATGCCGCTTATCGCAGATGCCATGATGGCTTCCGCCTCCTTGTTTCGCTCGGCTGCCGGGAGGCTGTGTTCTTTTTGCAGTTCGATTTTTGCTCCGAATGCGGCAGCCGCCGCCTCACAGGCTCTTTCGGTTTCGGCGGTTAATTTCTCCATGGCGGCATTGGTTTGTGCGCGGAGATCAAGGCTGAACGATGCTTTTCCCGGAATGATATTGGAACTCTCACCGCCTGCCTGAAGCTTTGTCATCTTCACGGAATGCGGGATGCCGGGATCAAGATGAATGAAGCTGAGTTTTTGGACGAGAAGAGCGGCGATTTCGATACTGTTAAGGCCGAGATGCGGTCTCGCGCCGTGGGCTTCTTCTCCGATAATCAGGCCTTCTATATGCTGGCTTGAGCCATGCAGAATGGACGGTGCGCATCGGCCGTTTGCCGTTTCCTGTACGGGGCGCACGTGCACGCCGTATAAGAAGTCAACATCATCCAGTACGCCTTTTTCAATCATTTTCAGCGCTCCGCCTCCTTTTTCTTCAGCCGGCTGAAAAATAAAGCGGAGGGTGCCCTTCGGAAGTTTCGGCTGACTCTTTAAAAGCATCATCGTGCCGAGCGCCATCGTCATATGTGAATCATGTCCGCATGAATGGTTCGCCTGAAAGACACCGTCCACTTCCTGCCACAGCGCGTCAATATCCGCCCGGACAGCCACAACGGGCGAGCCTTCTCCGATTTCGCCGACAACACCGGTACAATCATCAAACGTGCGGGTCCGGCAGCCGGCCTCTTTCAGTTTTTCAGTCAGATATTCAGTTGTTTGATATTCTTTCCAGCTTACTTCGGGATTGGCGTGCAGGTGGTCAAAAATATCCATAATGACTTGCTTTTCATGCGCTGTGAGTCTGTTCATGCCGTAAGTCCTCCTTCAAAAGCTGTCTGTTTTTTATTTTTGATATTGAAAACAGGCAATCGGTCTGTATATAATATAGCACATATCTGTATTTTCTGAATAGTTTATAAATTTAAAGCGGGATGGTGATGTTATGGCTGTGCCGAAGGCCGAACCTGTATTGAAAAAGAAGAAATTGTTTGTGATGCCTGATGCTTATGTGCTGCTGTTCATAGTCGCTTTACTATGCGCGATAGCGTCGTACATCGTTCCCGCGGGGGAATTTGACAGGGTGACAAAGGGCAGTGTGACGTCCGCCGTCCCGGGGAGTTATCATTCTTTAGACCAGTCTCCTGTCAGCCCGATCGCTTTTTTTACCGCGATTCAGGAAGGGATGACAAGTTCCGCGCCGATTATTTTTTTAATCCTGTTTACGGGCGGCACCATTGCGATTTTGGAGAAAACGGGCGCCATCAATGGATTGATCAGTAATGTCATCAGTACGTTCCGCACAAAACAGCTGCTGTTTATTGCGATTGTCGGATCTCTATTTTCGATCCTCGGCACAACCGGCATCGTCGTTAATTCCGTGATCGGTTTTATTCCGATCGGCCTGATCGTCGCCCGCTCGCTGAAATGGGACGCCGTGGCCGGAGCGGCCGTCATTTATATCGGCTGCTATGCCGGGTTTAACGCGACGATTTTATCACCTTCACCGCTCGGGTTATCACAAAGCATCGCGGAGCTGCCGCTGTTTTCCGGTATCGGCCTGCGGATTGCCGTCTACATTTGTTTTCTGTTATCATCTATTTTATATATTTATCGGTATACGAGAAAACTCAGAAAAGCAAAGGACGCCAGTCTGCTGGGGAACGATTGGTTTCCGGCGGCAGGTTCACTCCCGCAGGTTTCTGAGCCGGAGGACAAGCATGTCCCGTTTACCGTCCGCCATAAATTGATTCTGGCTGTTGCGGCTTTGTCGCTTGCCGGCTTTTTATACGGCGCGCTTACTCTTGGCTGGTCTGATTCAGAGATGGCCGCCGTGTTCATTTTTATCTCAATCGTGTCAGGCCTGATTGCGGGAATGGCGGCAAATGATATCGCAAAAACGTTTATTACAGGCTGTCAGGGGCTCGTTTACGGTGCGCTGATCGTCGGAATGGCGAGAAGCATTTCCGTTATCCTGGAACATGGAAAGCTGCTTGATACGGTAGTCAATGGACTAGCGTCACTGCTGCACGGTTTCAGCCCGATGGCAGGCGCCATCGGAATGTATATTTCCAGCGCCCTGCTTCATTTTCTGATTTCATCGGGCTCAGGGGAGGCGGTCGTATTTATTCCGATCTTGGCGCCGCTTGCCGATCTGATGGGCATCACGAGACAGGTCGCGGTTGAAGCGGTCATGCTCGGAGAAGGCGTCGTAAACTGTGTCAATCCGACTTCCGGCGTGCTGATGGCCGTACTGGCTGCCAGCGGCATTCCGTACGTAAAGTGGCTTCGCTTCATGATTCCGCTGGCGCTGATTTGGTTTGTCATCGGTCTCGTGTTTATCTGCATAGGCGTCCTGATCAATTGGGGTCCTTATTAACATTTTTGTCAATGATATTTCGGTTTATCATTATGAATCGGCAAGATATAATGGGAGTTGTAAGCCATTCTTAATAGTACGGGAGGAAGTCATGAATCAGCGTCGGAACGGACTTTCAAACGTGAATGGAAAGAGTGAGAGTGTGAAAGAGAAAGAACGAATGATTTGGTCAGAAGTCGGAATGCTTGTGGGCACACTGTCTTTGCTTGACATCATCGTACGCGGACTTGTTCTGAACTGTCCGTTTAGGGAATGGGCCGGTAGCTTGGCGGTTTTCTTCATTATAATTGTTTATTATTGTATCAGGGCGGGAGCGTCGGGAATGCTCATGCCGAGAATAGACACCAAAGAAGAACTGCAAAAGCGGGTGAAGCAGCAGCGGATAGATTCAATTGCGGTCACTTTTGCGGCAGCGGCGATTACGATGTACGACAGGGGGGTTCCCCATACATTCTTTGCTTGGCTGAAAATGATCTTTCTTTTTATCGTCTGCGGAGGCATTCTGTTTCTGCTTCGGTATGTCATTGTGAAGCTGTCTTACAGAAGAGCGATAAAAGAAATAAAAAAGAAATCATCTTGACAGGTGGTTTCTTTTTTTGTTTGAAAGCGGAAGGTCTTTTTATTTGATAGGAATATAGATTTGAATTCACTCTGCCACGTTGCTTTGATAGAGAGTGTGTGATAAGTTGAAATGTAAGCGTTAACACAATTCTCCAGTCTTCACAACAGTTGAAAGGAGCTGAAGAAAGAGTAAGAGGAATTTTTGACTCCGCAGTCAGTCTTCAAAAATCAAATAAGGAGTGTCAAAAATGTTTGAAAAACGATTCAAAACCTCTTTACTGCCGTTATTCGCCGGATTTTTATTGCTGTTTCATTTGGTTTTGTCAGGCCCGGCGGCTGCAAACGCTGAAACTGCAAACAAATCGAATAAGGTGACCGCGTCATCGGTCAAAAACGGGACCATCCTTCATGCATGGAATTGGTCGTTCAATACGTTAACACAAAATATGAAAGATATTCGTGATGCGGGCTATGCAGCCATTCAGACGTCTCCGATTAACCAAGTAAAGGAAGGGAACCAAGGAGATAAAAGCATGAGGAACTGGTACTGGCTGTATCAGCCGACATCGTACCAAATCGGCAACCGTTACTTAGGCACTGAACAAGAATTTAAGGACATGTGTGCAGCCGCGGAAAAATATGGCGTAAAAGTCATTGTCGATGCGGTTATCAATCATACTACCAGCGATTATGGCGCGATTTCTGACGAGATTAAGCGTATTCCAAACTGGACCCATGGAAACACACAAATTAAAAATTGGTCGGATCGATGGGACGTCACTCAAAATTCATTGCTTGGGCTGTATGATTGGAATACACAGAATACTGAGGTGCAGGTCTATCTGAAACGTTTCTTGGAAAGAGCATTGAATGACGGAGCAGACGGATTCCGCTATGATGCCGCCAAGCATATAGAGCTTCCGGATGATGGGAATTACGGCAGCCAATTTTGGCCGAATATCACAAATATATCGGCAGAGTTCCAATACGGAGAAATCCTGCAAGACAGCGCGTCCAGAGATACTGCTTATGCGAATTATATGAATGTGACGGCTTCTAACTACGGGCATTCCATCAGCTCCGCTTTAAAGAACCGTAATCTGAGTGTGTCGAATATCTCCCATTATGCATCTGACGTGTCTGCGGACAAGTTAGTCACATGGGTGGAATCACATGATACGTATGCCAATGATGATGAAGAGTCCACATGGATGAGTGATGACGATATTCGTTTAGGATGGGCAGTGATTGGTTCCCGTTCAGGAAGTACGCCTCTTTTCTTTTCCAGACCTGAGGGCGGAGGAAATGGTGTAAGATTTCCCGGAAAAAGTCAAATAGGAGATCGCGGGAGCGCCTTATTTAAAGATCAGGCGATCACTGCGGTCAATCAATTTCACAATGTAATGGCCGGGCAGCCTGAGGAACTCTCGAATCCGAATGGGAACAACCAAATCTTTATGAATCAGCGCGGCTCAAAAGGCGTTGTGCTGGCAAATGCAGGATCGTCTTCTGTCACCATCAATACTTCAACGAAATTACCTGACGGCAGGTATGATAATAGGGCCGGCGCCGGTTCATTTCAAGTAACGAACGGCAAACTGACAGGTACGATCAATGCCAGATCCGCGGCTGTTCTTTATCCTGATGATATTGGAAATGCGCCTCATGTCTTTCTTGAGAATTACCAAACGGGGGCAGTCCATTCTTTCAATGATCAGCTAACGGTCACCCTGCGTGCAAATGCGAAAACAACAAAAGCCGTTTACCAAATCAATAATGGGCAGCAGACAGCATTTAAGGATGGAGACCGACTAACGATCGGGAAAGGAGATCCAATCGGCACGACATACAACATCAAATTAACCGGAACGAACGGCGAGGGTGCAGCGAGAACCCAAGAATACACATTTGTCAAAAAAGACCCGTCCCAAACCAACGTCATTGGCTATCAAAATCCGGACCATTGGGGCCAGGTAAATGCTTATATCTATAAACATGATGGAGGCAGGGCCATAGAATTAACCGGATCGTGGCCGGGGAAAGCCATGACTAAGAATGCAGATGGAATGTACACGCTGACGCTGCCTGCGAATGCGGATACGGCCAACGCCAAAGTGATTTTTAACAATGGCAGCGCCCAAGTGCCCGGACAGAACCAGCCCGGCTTTGATTATGTGCAGAATGGTTTGTATAACAATTCTGGTTTGAATGGTTATCTTCCGCATTAATGGATAGGGCCATCATCACATCAGCGTGCGGGCAAACCCTCGCTTCTGGGAAAAGGACAGCGCATCATCAATCACGCTGAAAAGATGACAACATCCTAAAACGGTTCCGTTTTAGGATGTTGTCAACAATCCGGAAACCATCACCGATATTTTTTTGTCCAAAAATCAAACTTTTCTCTTGCAAAAGTTTGTGAAGTATTGCACAATATAAATGTGAAATACTTCACAAGATAAAAACAGACACCACGAAACACTGGAGGATGAGCATATATGATGAACGAACGAGTGAACAAAGTAGCATTAATCGGAGCAGGTTTTGTTGGAAGCAGTTATGCATTTGCGTTAATTAACCAAGGGATCACAGATGAGCTTGTGATCATTGATGTAAATAGAGAAAAAGCCATGGGAGATGTCATGGATTTAAATCACGGAAAGGCATTTGCGCCTCATCCGGTCAAAACATCTTACGGCATATATGAGGATTGCAAGGATGCCGATATCGTGTGCATCTGTGCCGGAGCCAATCAAAAACCGGGCGAAACGAGACTTGAGCTGGTCGAAAAAAATCTCGCCATTTTTAAAAGCATTGTCGGTGAAGTAATGGCAAGCGGATTTGACGGCATCTTCCTCGTTGCCACAAACCCGGTCGACATTCTCACTTATGCGACATGGACATTCAGCGGGCTGCCGAAAGAACGCGTCATCGGCAGCGGCACGACACTGGATTCTGCGCGATTCCGTTATATGCTGAGTGAATACTTCGGAGCCGCTCCGCAAAACGTACACGCCCACATTATCGGCGAGCACGGCGATACCGAGCTTCCTGTATGGAGTCACGCCAATATCGGCGGAGTGCCGGTGCAGCAATTGCTGGAGAAAAATACAGCTTACAAGCAGGACGAGCTGGATCAGATTGTTGACGATGTGAAAAACGCGGCCTACCATATTATCGAGAAAAAAGGCGCGACATATTACGGAGTGGCGATGAGCCTCGCCCGTATCACAAAAGCGATTTTGCGTAATGAAAACAGCATTTTAACCGTCAGCACATATCTGGACGGCCAATACGGTGTAAACGACGTCTTTATCGGCGTTCCGGCCGTCGTCAATCGGAACGGCATTGCAGGTGTGACGGAACTTGAGCTGAATGAAACAGAACAGGCTCAATTCAGCCGCAGCGCAAACGTGCTGAAAGATATTCTCGCTCCGCATTTCGCAGAGTAAACAAAAAAGCAGTACATGACAAACGCCATGTACTGCTTTTTTTAATTCGCTTTTTTCGCCATTTCCTGAGAGGTTTTTACTCTCGCTTTTCCCATAAACAAAATGGTAACGGCCGCAATGACGATCGGCGCCAGCGCAAGCGTAAATACATATGTGATGCTTTGCGACATGGCGTCAATAATGCGATCCAGAATGTGCGGCGGAATATGAGCGCGCGTGCCGGCCTGGAAAATCTCCTGCGGATTTCCGATGTTCTGCATCGCACCGCCCGCTCCTTTCATGCCGCTGAATGAATCTGTGAGCTTGTTAGTAAACACATTCGTCTGGATGGTTCCGAAAATCGTCACACCGAGCGTCATACCGAATGATCTCAAAAACGAGTTTGTTGAGTTGGCGCTTCCGCGGTAACGCGGCTCCAGATCGTTCATGGACGCAGCCGGCAGCAGTGAGAAGTTGAAGCCGACGCCGAATCCGGAGATCAGCATGAATACCGTCAGCATCGTACGCGCCGTATCCGGTGTCATATTGGAAAGCAGCAGCATTCCGATAAAGAAAGCGACCACGGAAATCAGCATTAAATTGCGGAACCGCACTTTTGTCTGGAAAATTCCGCCGATCATACTTCCGATAACAGAACCGATCATCATCGGCGTCAAAATAAAGCCCGCGCTTGTCGCGGTGCTTCCGTACACAGCCTGAACGAAGATCGGGATAAACACCGCTAAAATGACGAACGTGGCTCCGTAAAGGAACGCTAGAATCTGTGCCGTAGCAAATAAACGGTTTTTAAACATCCAAAATGAGATAATCGGTTCTTCCGCTTTTCTTTCCACAATAAAAAAGGCGATAAAGAACACGGCGAACACAGCGAACAGACCGATGATCTGCACGGAGTTCCAATCATATGTTTTTCCGCCGAGCTCAAGAGCGAACATCAGACCGACAATGGAAACCACCAGCGTGATTGCGCCGGCCCAGTCGATTTTCTGCTTCTTGTGTTCAAGGGATTCTTTATAATAACGAAGAATGAAAAACAATGATAAAATACCGATCGGCACGTTGATGTAAAACACCCAGTGCCAGCTGATGGAGTCGGTAATGAGCGCGCCTAAAAGCGGCCCGAGAACGCTGGACAGGCCGAAAACGGCACCGAACATGCCCGACATTTTTCCGCGTTTTTCCGGCGGAAATAAATCAAAAATGATCGTGAAGGCGATCGGCATCAGCGCGCCTCCGCCGATTCCCTGAATGACGCGGTAAATAATGAGCTGATCCATTGTTTGGGCGATTCCGCATAACGCGGATCCGATTAAGAAAAGAATAAGACCGAATAAAAAGAAACGTTTGCGTCCGTACATATCGGACAGTTTTCCGTAAATCGGCATACCGGCCATAACGGCTACCATGTATGATGCCGTCACCCACGCGAACTTATCGAAACTTCCGAGGTCCGCCACGATATTTCCCATCGCAGTGGCAACGATTGTATTATCCATAGCCGACATTAAAATGCCCAGCAAAAGACCGATGACGACAAACTTCGTCGAGGCGTCCTTCGCGGCTGTTTGTTCCATGCTTTTTCCTCCCATACTTACTTTTGATCATTAAATTTGCTATGATCATATTAGATTTGCCGAAAATTATCTTGATCGTCAAGATAAATTGATTTTATAGGGAGGCCTGTCAGTTGTCAACAAGAAATACCAGAAGCGAGACGGAGGAAACCGCGATACAGTTATTCCGAAAGATGGCCACAAGGACGATCCTTTTTCATCAGGCGGCCGCTCAATCTCTCGGTCTGTTTCCGACCGATTTAAAATCAGCTGATATCTTAAATGAAGCAGGCCCGATGACCGCAGGCGAGCTTGGGAAAAAAACCGGTCTCAGCACAGGTTCGGTAACGGCGCTCATTGACCGGCTCGAAAAAGCGGGATATGTCATGAGGAAAAAAGACCCCGAAGACAAACGTCGGGTGATTATCGTGCCGCTGACAGCCGGAAAGGCGAATGTGAAGCAATTGTTCAGCTCCTTATCCCAGTCCACGATCAGCCTTTGCCGGCAATATAAAGAAGAAGAACTGCGGCTGATATTCGATTTTTTAGGAAAAGCGACGGACATGATGGAAGACGAGCTTGAGAAATTAAAATAATATATCATAGCACGGCCCATTCATGAATAACTTGTACAAGTTGCATGAATGAGGGGGAAGCCAATGAACATCTTTTTAAGCTACATCGTTCTCGGGCTGTCATTGTCAGCACCTGTCGGACCGGTCAATGCGGCGCAAATTGACAAAGGCATCAAAAACGGCTTTTGGCATGCATGGATTTTCGGTCTTGGCGCCATGGCCGCGGACGGGCTGTATATGATTCTGATCTATTTCGGGCTGTCTCAATTTTTGACGGCGCCTTTCGTTAAAACGTTTTTGTGGCTCTTCGGTTTTTTCGTGCTGACCTATACGGGAGTCGAAACGTTAAAAAATATAAGGGAAGCCATGAATGTCAGAAGCGGAAAAGGAAAACCGGCTTTTTACAAAACATTCGGCGCGGGATTTTTTATTTCTCTTTCCAATCCGCTGAGCATTTTATTCTGGCTCGGCATATACGGGAGCATTCTCGCTAAAACCGCTGAATCCTTCGATGCAAATCAGCTTTTGATTTACAGCTCCGGCATTCTTCTCGGCATTTTGATCTGGGATTTCTGCATGGCGGTCGCCGCGAGCACTTTCAGAAATCTCCTTCATGAAAAAGCGCTCCGCTGGCTGACGGGAGCGGCGGGTGTGTCTTTGATCGTTTTCGGGTTTTATTTCGGATGGCAGGGGATTCAAATGCTCATCTCATAAATAGAAGAGTCACCCATCGCCTATCTCCGTCATAACGTATCATGACGATACTGGAGGTGGGCCGATGACAAGCGGGCTGTACACAAAAAGTTGCCTTGAGGAAAAGTTGTTGGATCTGCCAAATTGGCAGAGAATCGCTTTTGAGCTTCTATCAGAAAAAATAGGCGATAAAGCGGATACGTTTCCGTGCATTCCCGGACGTCAGGGATTTTTGACAGATCAGCTCCGGATATCTTTTGCGGGTGATCCCCGCGAAGAGGGAACCCCGGAGGAAGTGGGGATGCTGCTGTCCGAGTACGGAAAGATCTCAAGGGATACCGGAAGATACGCGTCGCTGCTTGTGATTTTTGATACGCCTGAGGATTTAGCTGAGCATTATTCCGTTGAGGCGTATGAAGAGCTGTTCTGGTCTTTTTTAAACCGGCTGAGCGGCTGCGACCCGAATGACTGGCCGGAAGACATGCCGGAAGACCCTGAACATTATAAATGGGAGTTCTGCTTTGACGGCGAGCCGTATTTTATTCTGTGCGCGACGCCTGCGCATGAAGCGAGACAAAGCAGAAGCTTCCCGTTTTTTATGCTGGCGTTTCAGCCGAGATGGGTTTTCGAAGGATTAAATGATTCAACCGCGTTCGGACGAAACATGAGCCGGCTGATCAGAAAACGCTTAGAGGCGTATGATGAAGCCCCTCTTCATCCCCGATTGGGGTGGTACGGAGGAAAAGACAATTTAGAATGGAAGCAATATTTCCTCCGTGATGATGAGACGCAAGTGTCAAAGTGTCCCTTTTCTTATTTGAAGAGACTGTTTAAACCGACGAAATAAGCTATGATCCGGCAGGGCTGTGTCCCTGCTTTTTTTGTACGATCCATGTCACGATCGCAATGACGGCGAGAAAACAAAGGCTGACCAGAAAACCGGGCCGGCTCGATTTCTCAAACAGCGTCCCGGAGACGGCCGCGACAATCAGCACAAGGGCGATAACAATCTGTACGGTTCCCATCTTTGTCGTTTCAAGCAGTTTCTTGCCCGAGAACAAAATGAACAGCCACGTATAAAGAAGCATCAGGCCCGCCGCGGTTGTCATGTGTTCATATATATTTTTCGGCAGCACCAATGACAGGATGATGGAGACGATGAGTCCGGCAAACGTCAATCCGAGCGCAGGCCAGCAGATTTTTTTGTTTTCCTTTAATCTGAAGCATTTCGGCGCATCCCCGTCATCGGCCATTGTACAAAGCAATGTCGTCACGGCAAACAGCGAGGCGACGAGCGTGGAAAATCCCGCAATAATAAAAATCCCGTTAAAAATATCAAGAATGATATCTAAATGAAAACCCTTCAGCGATGTAATAAACGGGCTGTCCTGTTCGGTGAATTTGCCCAGCGGCACTAACAGCAGCGCCAGGCCGAGAGAAATGACGTAAATCACCGCAAGAACGGCAAGCATCAGCCGGCCTGATTTTGAGGCTTCCTCCGGCTTTTTCAAATGCACGGTCATCAGCCCCAAGACTTCAATTCCTCCGAAGGCGTAAAACGCATAAATCAATCCCGTCCATAACCCCATCGCTCCGTGCGGGAACAAATCCTTTGATTCGTTCGGCACCTGCACATCCGGTTTATGAGAAAATATACCGCACAGCGCCAATATGGCGATGACGATAAACATAAAAATCGCCGCCGTCTTGACAACAGCGAGCACATTTTCCGTTTTTTGAAAAACGGACAGCCCCGTAAATATAATCAAGAGACCGAGCACCGCATAGATGGAGGCGAAAATCCACAGCGGCACATTCGGAAACCAATGCTTCGTAAAAAGCGAGATCGCTGTCAGCTGGCTTCCAGTGATCAGCATCTCGGACGACCAGTACACCCATCCGTTGCTGAAACCGGCCCAAGTGCCGAAAGCCTTTCTCGCATAAGCGCAAAAAGACCCCTTTTCGGGCTGTTTGGCCGAAAGCTTCGCGAGCTGCTCAAAGACAAAATAGGTGCCAAGCCCGGCAATAAGAAATGAGATCAGCGCGGAATATCCGCTTTTGACAATAGCGATGCTGGACCCGAGAAAAAAGCCCGTCCCGATTGTGCAGCCGACGCCGATTAAGGAGAGCTGCCACCAAGCGAGATTTCCTTTAGGCTGGTCCTGTGATTTACCCATGAAGTTCAACCCCTTTATCAAAGCTTAGATTGCGGCCGTCAGAAGGGGAATATACATCCAATAAATTGCTTTACATGAAACAAACGGCCGAAGTTCATAATAGAAGAAAAAAAGGAGCAGTCTGATGACACAGCAATTTATTGTACCGCCGAAAAAAGGGCTCGGCCTGAAGGTTCACAAAGGGCAGATTATAAAAGTAGTCGATGTGGAAGGGCAGCAGGTGGCTGATTTTACGGCGTATCATGCCAAGGACTTTTATGAACATCTTGATCAGGGCGCGACGATTGATGCCAACCAGTCCATTCATGTAAAAACGGGTGATCATATTTATTCGAATTTATACAAGCCGATGCTGACGCTGATTGAGGATACAGTCGGCAAGCATGACCTGCTGCTTCCCGCCTGCCGTCCGGATATGAACAGGCTTTTATACGGAAAGCATAAAGACGAGCTCCAGGATACGTGCTATGACAATATGAGCGGGGCGCTTGAACCGTTCGGGGTGCCGCGGCCGCATATGCATTACCCATTTGCCATCTTTATGAACACGGTGCTCGATGAGAAGGGGAACTTATCAGTCGAAACGCCTCTTTCTGACGCGGGTGATTATGTACGGCTCCGTGCGGAAATGGATCTCGTCGTCGCGTTTTCATCCTGTCCGATTGAAAAAGGAAAATGCAACGGAGACAGCATCACGGCGCTGCGGGTGGAAATCAGCTGATCCCGGTGTATTTGATTCACTTAAAATCTGCACCTGTGCTATATTTAACAGAGAGTCGTACATAGTGGCATGATTCATTTTCAGCATGAACGGGAAATGGATCATAAAGAAACAATGCAGGAGGAGTGATTGGGATGAGCATCCAGAAACAAATTATGAATGATCTCCATGTAAAGCCCTCAATTGATCCGAAACAAGAAATTGAGGACAGAGTGAACTTTCTGAAACAATATTTGAAAAAAACAGGTGCCAAAGGCTTTGTGCTCGGCATCAGCGGGGGGCAGGATTCCACGCTTGCGGGACGCCTCGCCCAATTGGCGGCTGAAAGCATCAGAGAAGAAGGCGGAAACGCTGAATTTATCGCCGTCCGCCTTCCGCACGGCACACAGCAAGATGAGGATGACGCCCAATTGGCGCTCAAATTCATTAAACCTGATAAATCATGGACATTTGATATTAAGTCCGCTGTCAGCGCGTTCGCTGATCAGTATAAAAAAGACACGGGCGATCAGCTGTCTGACTTTAACAAAGGAAATGTAAAAGCCAGAATGAGAATGATCGCTCAATATGCCATCGGCGGACAAGAGGGGCTGCTTGTCATCGGAACCGACCATGCGGCCGAGGCGGTGACCGGTTTCTTCACGAAATACGGTGACGGCGGAGCTGATCTGCTGCCGCTGACCGGATTAACGAAACGCCAGGGCAGACGTTTATTAGAAGAGCTCGGCGCGCCGGAACGCCTGTATTTGAAATTACCGACGGCCGATCTGCTTGATGAAAAACCGCAGCAGACTGATGAGACCGAACTCGGCATCACATACAATGACATTGATGATTATTTAGAAGGCAAGGATGTTTCTTCCGAAGTGATTGAAGCGCTGGAAAAACGCTACCTCAGTACGGAGCATAAGCGCCAGGTGCCGGCATCGATGTTTGATGATTGGTGGAAATAGAATGAAAAAAACCTCCCTTTTGAAAGGGAGGTTTTTTGTTTATTTCATTTTTATTTATCTACACTTTCATAAATCCCTACCCAATACCCTTTGCTGCTGTCATAGTATTTGCTTTTGAAAATCCATTTTGTTCCATCTAAAACGAAAGAAGCAGCGAAGTTGCCGTTAGGGCTTTGAACGAGTTTGATGGCATTAATGCCGGCATCTGCTTTCGTTGAGATTGGGCTATTTTCCGCGGATGCGGATGCTGTTGGTGATGCGGCAAAGGCAGGAGCGGCAGACATCAGTAAGGCAAGAGACAGCGCAGAACCGGTTAACACTTTTTTGAATTTCATTTCGAGCACTCCCTTTTCAAATGAAATGTGTTACAGTGTTAATAATTAGATGATTATCCATAAAATTACTTCTGTATTTCTAAAATTTTTTTCTTAATTTGAAAAAACATCCCTTCAGAGGGGATGTTTTTTATTTCTTAAAGCAGTGCCTGATCTCATTCAGTGATTCTTTGATATGCTCTTCAGCATGATGACCGAAGTATTCGAGTGATACGAATCCGCCGTATTGCCTGTTCATCAGTTCTTTCAGAAAGGGTTCCTGCCGTAAATCCCCTTGCAGAACGGATACCGGCTTGCTGAGATACCAGTTGGCAAAATCCCAGTGATAGTTTTTCAGATGAATGTGGCTGACGGTATGATACAGTTTTTCCAAAGCGGACATTTGGTCAACGTGATTGACGTGTAGGTTGGAGCCGTCAAAAATGGTGCGGACCCGCGGATGTCCGACATCCTCCAAAAATGCCAGCGCCGCCTCCGGTGTATCCGCGTACGTATCGTAATGAATCTCAAGCCCGATATCGACTTCATAGTCATCTGCGAGCCGTGCCGCCTGCTGAAATTGATCAACCGCACGTTGCCACTTTTCCGGTGACGTCCGGTGCGAAGGAAGATTGCCGGCAAAGACCCTGATCAAGGGACTGTGCAGCTGTCGTGCCGCGCTTAATGCCCTTTGAACATCCTTTAACGCCTGCCTTTCATCCTGAGTGGCGAAGTCAGTGTACAAACTGACGGCAGGCACCCCGATGCCTTCCTCCTGAAGCTGCTGATAAAGCCTGTCGAGCGGGCCGATTTCCTCTATATATTGTTTAGCGTGTCCGTACCACAGTTCGATTCCCTCAAAGGAGTGCTCCTTCGCGAAAGAAATGATGTCGAAAATATGCTTTTTCTTAAATCCTGTCGTGCAAAAACTCAGTTTCATCGATAATCCTCCCGTAACTGTCTATCATATGTGTACTTTTTCCCCGGGTGCGATACGGATAAACAGGTGAAAAGGGCAGACACTTTTTTATAAGCGGGGTGTGTCTGCATCAGGTCAGTGCGGCACACAAATTGTTTAACGCTTTTTTGCGTCAAAGTATTAAATAATTAACCGAAGTGTTGTACAATTAATTTCATTCGAGTAAGGGGGGAGAAGCCATTGAAAAAAGAAACGGAGCTGAGGGCCTTCAGTCCCGTCCGCAATAAACCGACTCGCGCTCGTTATGTGATATTGGTTCTTTTGTTTTTTATCACTGCGATTAATTATATAGACCGAGCCAGTGTATCTATTGTCGGCCCATCCATTCAACATTCGCTGAACCTAAGCCCCGCGCTTTTGGGCATCGTTTTTTCTGCGTTCAGCTGGACCTATACGGGGATGCAGATTCCAGGCGGGCTCATTTTGGATAAATTCGGGTCAAAACGGACATACGGAATTTCTTTATTTGTGTGGTCGGTTTTTACCGGAGTACAAGCTTTTGCGACAAGTTTCGGGTTTCTATTCGGCTGCCGCCTGCTCATCGGGATAGCTGAATCGCCGGCGTTTCCGGCAAACAACCGGATTGTTACGACATGGTTTCCAAGGCGGGAACGCGCCTTTGCGACGGGTGTTTATACGGCGGGGGAATATGTCGGGCTGGCGTTCGCCACACCGGTTTTATTCTGGGTGTTAACGGCATTTGACTGGCGCGCCGTATTTATTTCCTCAGGGGTGCTCGGAATTGTTTTCTCCATTTTCTGGTTTAAAATGTATCACGAGCCGAACGGGTATCGGAAAGTGAATCGTGAGGAGCTTGATTATATTAAAGAAGGCGGCGGACTGACTGAGGTGTCTGATGCAGCCGGCAGGATATCGTGGGCGGATTTCGTCCAGCTTCTAAAATACCGCAAGCTTGTCGGATTGTATATCGGCCAATTCGCCGTAGCCTCCACGCTGTTCTTCTTTTTGACATGGTTTCCGACTTATCTGGCGGAGGCAAAGCACATGGCTTTCTTAAAAGTCGGCTTCGCCGCATCAATCCCGTATATCGCCGCTTTTTTCGGCGTATTGTTCGGCGGATTTTGGTCTGACGGCATGATGAAACGGGGGGTGTCGGTGAACGTTGCCCGGAAAACGCCCGTCATCCTCGGTCTTCTGCTGACAGGCTCCATCGTGCTTGCGAATGTTACGGATTCTGCTCCCGCGGTTTTGACGATCTTATCCATTGCTTCTTTTGCGCAGGGCATGTCCAATATATCCTGGACGATGCTGAGTGAGGTCGCGCCAAGCGAAACAATCGGATTGGCAGGGGGCGTCTTTAGCTTTTTCGCCAATATGGCCGGCATTATCACCCCGCTTCTCATCGGGTTTATCGTTTCTGCGACCGGTTCATATAACGGAGCGATTCTGTTTGTCGGCGCTGTCGCATTTATCGGGGCATTTTCTTATATTTTCATTGTCGGAAAGGTGGAACGCATTACGCTCCGATAGAAAGAAAAACTCATCTCTTCTTATAAAGGATGGGTTTTCTTTCATTGCATTATCTCTATATTTCAATATTGAGTTATCATATAATAAACATAACTTTTTCATTTCTTAGGAGGATTTCGCCGAAGATGAACGCAAAACGTGCCATTCCCGTAAGAGAAAGAAATATCGTACTGATCGGATTCATGGGTGTCGGAAAGACGACAATCGGCCAGCTGGTCGCTAAGAAACTATACAGAGACTTTATTGATATTGATTTGCAGATTGAGAAAGATTTCAATATGTCCATCCCTGAAATGTTTGAGAAAAAAGGTGAAGCCTTTTTCCGTCAGACTGAAAAGGACTATATATTAGATATCTGCCGCAATACGAAATTCAAGATCGTGTCGCTTGGGGGCGGTTCGTTTAAACAAGAGGAAATCAGACAGTGCTGCCTTGAAAACTGTCTCGTGCTCCATCTTGATTTATCATGGGAGAATTGGAAGCAGCGGGCTGACCTGCTGATTGAAAGCCGTCCTGTTCTGCATAACCGTTCCATGGATGAAATGCAGCAGCTCTTTAACGAGCGCCAAAGCATCTATGATAAACATAATTCAAAAGTGGCGACGGATAATCTGGAACCAGAAGAAATAGCCGATTATATCGTAGAAACGTTAAAAATCGGCTGGGACTTGTATCAGCCGATGTAAAAAAAGCCGTGACGCTGTGAGCGCACGGCTTTTTTGTTTTTAAACAAACGTTTATTAAAATGTTTAGAAAATGAGTGTAAAATCGTGTTAAGATAGAGTCAGAAAATTAAATCTTATAAAACAAAGGAGAATAATCGGATATGCAATTATACGACTTGCCGCTCGACCAACTGCAAACCTATAAACCAAATAAAACCGCTCCTCATGACTTTTCGGATTTTTGGGCATCATCATTACATGAGCTTGCAAAGGAAGAGGCAAAGCCTGAATTGAAGGCTGAAAGCTACCCGGCTGACGGCGTGAAAGTATTCCGGCTGACATACCGAAGCTTCGGCAAGGCGGAAATTGAGGGATGGTACGCCGTTCCCGACCGGCAAGGACCGCATCCGGCCATCGTGAAATATCACGGCTATAATGCGAGCTATGACGGGGATATACATGACATCGTAAATTGGGCGCTTCACGGATATGCCGCGTTCGGCATGCTTGTCCGCGGCCAGCACAGCAGCACAGATACAAGCGTCTCACCGCACGGACACGTTCCCGGCTGGATGACGAAAGGGATTTTAGATAAAGATACATATTATTACCGCGGCGTGTACTTAGACGCCGTCCGGGCTTTGGAAGTCATCAGCGGCTTTGATGAAGTGGATGAAACGAGGATCGCCGTCATCGGCGGGAGCCAGGGAGGCGGACTTTCAATCGCCGCGGCGGCACTATCTGACATTCCGAGAGCGGTTGCGGCCGATTATCCTTATTTAAGCAATTTTGAGCGGGCCATTGATGTCGCTCTTGATGAGCCGTATCTTGAGATTAACTCCTTTTTCAGAAAGAACGGCAGCCCTGAAACGGAGAAGGCCGCGATGAATACACTGGCCTATTTTGATATCATGAATCTGGCGGACCGCGTAAAAGTTCCGGTGCTCATGTCCATCGGGCTGATTGACCGCGTGACTCCGCCGTCGACGGTGTTTGCCGCGTACAATCATCTGGAAACGGAAAAAGAATTGAAGGTTTACCGGTATTTCGGACATGAATACATACCTTCTTTCCATACGGAAAAGCTGGCCTTTCTGAAAGCGCATCTGAAAGGCTGACGACAGCGAAAAGCCCAAGTACTTGGGCTTTTTTCAGGAATGATCACGGAAAAGGACGGATACAGATGAAACAAAGGATCATCGAAGAATTAAAACGAATTGAAGCACAGCACGGCGTCAAGGTGCTTTACGCCGTAGAATCAGGGAGCCGCGCATGGGGATTTCCGTCAAGCGACAGCGACTACGATGTACGGTTTCTCTATGTGCCGAAAAAAGAATGGTACTTTTCGATCGAACCGCATAGGGATGTCATAGAAGAGCCGATTCATGACATGCTTGACATCAGCGGCTGGGAACTGAGAAAAGCGCTGCGGCTTTTTAAAAAATCAAATCCGCCTCTTTTGGAATGGCTCTCTTCTGAGATGATCTATTATGAAGCTTTCTCAGCGGCTGAAAAGCTTCGAAAACTGAAAATCCGCGCCTTTTCGCCTGAAGCCGGCATCTATCATTATCTCAATATGGCAAAACGGAATGAAAAAACGGAATTGCGGGGCAGTGAAGTGAAGATTAAAAAGTATTTTTATGTTCTGCGTCCTCTCCTTGCCTGCAGATGGATTGAAACGTTCGGCTCCGTACCGCCGATGTCATTTCCCGTACTGGCCGATGCCTTATTGACAGATGAAGCGCTCATTTCTGAAATCAATACACTGCTTACAAGGAAAAAAAGCGGTCAGGAGCTGGCTCCGGAACCGAGAAATACGATCATTCATGCATTTATAGAAGAAGAAATAGAACGCATCGGGCACTATGTCAAAACGATCAAAACGCCGAAACCTGACATAACGGAGGAACTGAATCGGCTATTGATTCAGACCGTCGAAGAGGCGTGGGGGGAAAAAGGCGGAAATTGACGATTGCCGTCATTTCCGTCCGCCTTTTTTCGGCATAATCCGCCTGCTATCTAAGAAGCTGATTGTGGTAAAACCACAAAAATTTATCAGAATCTTTGTATTTTTAGAATATTGTGAGAGGATGTTTTGTCCATTTACAATAGACTCATACAAATACTTCTTAGATTGCGGGGTGTTAAGGTTGGAAGTGATTACAAGAGATTTTTTCTTATTTTTATCCAAGAGCAGCTTTCTCAATAAGATGGCGCGAAGCTGGGGAAGCCGTGTGGCAGCCGGCAAAATCATCGGAGGAATGGATTTCCGCAGTTCTATCCCGACAATCCGACATTTGAACAGCCAGGGGCTGTCAGTTACTGTCGATCATTTGGGGGAATTTGTCAACAGCGGTGATGTCGCGAAAGAACGCACCGAGGAGTGCATGCAGACCATCGCCTTAATCGCTGATGAACAGCTGAATTCCCAAGTGTCATTAAAAATGACGTCTTTAGGTCTTGATATAGATCTCGATCTCGTCTATGAAAATATGACGAAAATCCTCCAGACGGCTGAAAAACATAAAGTCATGGTGACGATTGACATGGAAGATGAAACGAGATGCCAGAAGACGCTGGATATCTTTAAAGACTTCCGGAGCCGGTATGAATATGTAAGCACCGTGGTGCAGGCCTATCTGTACAGAACGGAGAAGGATCTTGATGACCTCAGCCCGCTGAATCCGTTTCTGCGGCTTGTCAAAGGGGCCTATAAAGAATCGGAAAAGGTGGCCTATCCTGAAAAAAGCGACGTCGATGAAAATTATAAAAGACTCATCCGCAAACAGCTTTTAAAAGGACATTATACGGCAGTTGCCACGCATGATGACAAAATGATCGAGTTTACAAAACAGCTTGCCAAAGAGCACGGCATTCCAAACGACCGTTTTGAGTTTCAGATGCTGTACGGCATGCGCTCGCAAACCCAGCTCAGCCTGGTGGAAGAAGGATACCGCATGAGAGTCTACCTGCCTTACGGGGATGACTGGTACGGCTATTTCATGAGACGGCTCGCTGAACGCCCCTCAAACATCGCATTCGCCTTTAAAGGAATGACTAAGAAGTAAAAAAGGGAGAGATGACAATGACTACACCTTATAAACACGAACCATTCACGAATTTCCAAGATCAATCGAACGTTGAAGAATTTAAGAAAGCGCTTGCGACGGTAAATGAGTATCTGGGAAAAGATTATCCGCTCGTCATCAACGGTGAAAAGGTAGAGACGGAAGCGAAAATCGTTTCAATCAATCCGGCTGATAAAGAAGAAGTCGTCGGAAAAGTGTCAAAGGCGTCCCAGGAGCACGCTGAGCAAGCGATTGAAGCTGCTGCGAAAGCGTTCGAAGAGTGGAGATACACATCCCCTGAAGAAAGAGCGGCCGTTTTGTTCCGCGCAGCTGCCAAAGTCCGCCGCAGAAAGCACGAATTCTCCGCCCTGCTCGTCAAGGAAGCGGGAAAACCTTGGAACGAAGCTGATGCAGATACGGCTGAAGCGATTGACTTCATGGAGTATTATGCACGCCAAATGATCGAACTGGCAAAAGGCAAACCGGTCAACAGCCGTGAGGGCGAGAAAAACCAATATGTGTACACGCCGACTGGAGTGACAGTTGTTATTCCGCCGTGGAACTTCTTGTTTGCGATCATGGCAGGAACAACAGTGGCGCCGATCGTTACTGGAAACACAGTGGTTCTAAAACCTGCGAGTGCTACACCTGTTATTGCAGCAAAATTTGTTGAGGTGCTTGAAGAGTCCGGATTGCCAAAAGGCGTAGTCAACTTTGTGCCGGGAAGCGGAGCAGAAGTAGGCGATTATCTTGTTGACCATCCGAAAACAAGCCTTATCACATTTACAGGATCACGTGAAGTCGGTACGAGAATTTTCGAACGCGCGGCGAAAGTGCAGCCGGGCCAGCAGCATCTGAAACGCGTCATTGCAGAAATGGGCGGTAAAGATACGGTTGTCGTTGACGAAGATGCGGACATTGAATTGGCGGCTCAATCCATCTTTACATCAGCATTCGGCTTCGCGGGACAAAAATGTTCTGCAGGTTCACGTGCAGTTGTCCATGAAAAAGTGTATGATCAAGTATTAGAGCGTGTCATTGAAATTACGGAATCAAAAGTAACTGCTAAACCTGACAGTGCAGATGTTTATATGGGGCCTGTCATCGACCAAGGTTCTTACGACAAGATCATGAGCTACATTGAAATCGGAAAAGAAGAAGGCCGTTTAGTAAGCGGCGGCACCGGAGATGATTCAAAAGGCTACTTTATCAAGCCGACGATCTTCGCTGACCTTGATCCGAAAGCAAGACTCATGCAGGAAGAAATTTTCGGGCCTGTCGTGGCGTTTTCTAAAGTGTCAAACTTTGATGAAGCTTTAGAAGTGGCCAACAATACTGAATATGGTTTGACAGGCGCGGTCATTACAAATAACCGCAAACATATTGAACGGGCGAAACAGGAATTCCATGTCGGCAACCTGTACTTCAACCGCAATTGTACGGGAGCGATTGTCGGCTACCATCCGTTCGGAGGCTTCAAAATGTCCGGCACTGATTCAAAAGCGGGCGGCCCGGATTATTTGGCCCTCCACATGCAGGCGAAAACAATCAGTGAAATGTTTTAAGAGGGACTGAATGGGCATCCTCCTCGCGGGGGGTGTCCATTTCACCATAAACATATAAAGCGGAGGAGGAAATGCCATAGCAAACATTCAGTTGATTATTTCCATTTGTATTTATATGGCGGGTATGCTGTTTATCGGTTATTTCGCCTACAGACGGACGTCAAATCTGACGGATTACATGCTCGGGGGGCGTTCTTTAGGCCCTGCCGTCACAGCGCTCAGCGCGGGAGCGGCGGATATGAGCGGATGGCTCTTGATGGGGCTTCCGGGTGCTATGTTCTCGACAGGATTAAGCGGCGCTTGGATTGTGCTCGGGCTTGTGCTCGGGGCGTGGGCGAACTGGCTTTTCGTGGCGCCGAGACTGAGAACGTATACCGAAAAAGCGGGGAATTCCATCACCATTCCGGGTTTCCTTGAAAACCGTTTCGGTGATCATACGAAGCTTCTCAGACTGTTTTCGGGTCTTGTCATTCTCGTCTTTTTCACATTTTACGTATCATCCGGCATGGTATCCGGAGGTGTCTTATTCAACAGCATTTTAGGGTTGAATTACCACACGGGACTGTGGGTCGTGACAGGCGTCGTTGTCGCCTACACCTTGTTCGGGGGCTTTTTGGCGGTAAGCTGGACGGACTTTGTTCAAGGGATCATTATGTTTGTGGCGCTTATTCTTGTGCCGATTGTGACGATTTTCCATACGGGCGGCCCGGGGGAAACCGTTGCCGATATCCGTTCCGTCAACCCGGAACTGTTTAACATGTTCAAAGGGACGACCGTCCTTGGCATTATTTCTTTATTTGCGTGGGGGCTCGGCTATTTCGGGCAGCCGCATATTATTGTGCGCTTTATGGCGATCACGTCTGTGAAAGAAATCAAACGAGCCAGACGGATCGGAATGGGATGGATGATTTTGTCTGCACTAGGCGCGCTGTTTACGGGTCTTGCGGGAATCGCGTATTACCACCAGAACGGACTGAAGCTGGCTGATCCGGAAACCATTTTTATTCAGCTCGGCAACATTCTGTTCCACCCGATTATTACGGGATTTCTCATTTCTGCGATTTTAGCGGCCATTATGAGTACGATTTCGTCTCAGCTGCTCGTTACGTCCAGTTCTTTAGTGGAGGACTTGTATAAGTCCATGTTCAGGCGTTCGGCTTCTGATAAGGAACTCGTATTTCTGGGGAGAATGGCAGTGCTTGCGGTGTCAATCATCGCTTTGGTGCTCGCCTGGGAGAAAAACAACACGATACTTGGTCTTGTCAGCTATGCATGGGCGGGATTCGGCGCTTCATTCGGGCCGGTCGTACTGCTCAGTTTATTTTGGAAACGGATGACGAAATGGGGGGCACTCGCCGGCATGATTGCGGGAGCGATTACCGTAATCATTTGGGCGAATGCCGGTCTTTCAGACTTTTTGTACGAAATCATTCCGGGCTTTGCTGTAAGCCTTGCCGCTGTATTTGTCGTCAGCTTATTGACACAGGCTCCGTCAAAAGATGTCACAGATCAGTTTCATGAGTACCGTGATACACTTTCTCAATAAAAGCAAGGAACGAGAGGAAGAAGGGACCGCCCTTTTTCCTCTTTTCACGATACAGAATTCCGGATAATTCCGTTTTGGGAATATGTGAATTTTTTTCTATACAAAAAGTCACCCCGCAGAGTATGATAAAGATAAAAAGAGCATAGGAGAAATAGGTATGGAAGAGCTTTTAGAGAGAGTTTTTTCATTTACGGACATTGATAAATTAATTGATTTCATCAGTTATGAATTGCAGAAGCCCGTTATTCTGGAAAGCGCAGATTTCTTTTTGCTTGCCTATAATTCTTATTACATTAATCACTTCGACTCCGCCAACCAGCAGACGATATTTTCAAAAAAATGCCCCGTGCAGATTTTTGAAAGGTTTCTGAAGGACGGGGTGATCGAAAAGCTGAAAACCGTTCCTGAACCGTTCCGTGTCGAAAAAATAGACAGTATCGGACTGAATCAGAGAGTGGTTGTAAGCGCAAAACATAAAGGCGAAGTGATGGGCTACATCTGGATTCAGGAGCTCGACCGAAACCTGACGGACGAGGAGCTCGATTTTTTATATGAAACTTCATTCCATGTCGGAAAAATCATCTATAAAACGAACCGGCTGAAACAGGAAAAAGAAGAGAGAGCGGAAGACCTGGTGAAACGGGCGATCTTTCAGCAATTCTCCTCTGAAAAGGAGTTCAGGCGGGAAGCGGAAAAGATGAACGCCGTGCTGCCGTCGGTTTTTTCGGTAGTCGTCCTGCACGCCGCAAATGGGGATGGGGAGGCAGTCGAAGATGTGAAGGAAAACATCAAATCGTACTTGAATTTGCGGGATAAAGTCAGTCACGTCTTAACCATTGATTCCAATATTGTCATCGTCGTCGCAAGCTTCTCGCAAAAAAGCTCCGGCACTTCGGCAGCATCTGAATTCATCCACAAACTGCTGACTCATTTTCACTTTCAGAAGATCCCCACTCCCATCTATATCGGAATCGGCAATGAATACAGCAGCATCCTGAAGCTTGGCAAAAGTTATATAGAGGCCCTTGAAGTCATAAAGGCCGCCGAAATTACCGGAAACCAGGAAAATATCCCGTACGAATACAGTAAGCTCGGGATTTACCGCTATCTTGAAAGCATCGAAGAAAAAAACGCCTCACTGGAATATGTAAACGATGATTTAGCGTTATTAAAAGCCAAAGACAGAGAAAGCAGTACCGAACTGCTGAAAACGTTAGAAATCTATCTCCTCAATAACTGCAAAACAAAACCAGCCGCAGAACAGCTTTTTATTCATCAAAACACATTGAACTACCGTATCAAACAGATTCTTGACATGACATCAATTAATTTAAACGACTTCAGGACAAGGTGCCAGCTGTATCTCGATATCATGCTGATGAAAAAGAGATAAAAAAGAAACCAGTCGCCGTACTGGTTTCAGTTTTAATACCTTCCCGCTTATCAATCTCAGAACCTCACTTCTGAATCACTCCTTTTCCGCAAGAGAGAAATGAATAAACACTGCTGCTCGATGTGTGTTATACTTTTATTGATATTGATTCTCAATTAAAAATGTTGAAGTATAGATATAAACGGGAGGCAGAACGATGGCGGAAAATCATGAGGTGTATGACGTCACGATTATAGGCGGAGGCCCGATCGGCCTGTTTGCGGCTTTTTATTGCGGGATGCGCGAGCTGAAAACGAAAGTGATCGAGTTTTTGCCGCGGCTCGGGGGGAAGGTGTCTATGTTTTTCCCTGAAAAAATCATCCGTGATATCGGCGGAATACCCGGGATTGCCGGAGAACAGCTGATTAAGCAGCTGAAGGAACAGGCTGCGACATTTAAGCCGGATATCGTGTTGAATCAGCGGGTGACCGGATTTGAACGGCTGGAAGACGGAACCATTGTGCTGGAAAGTTCCAAAGGGGAAAAGCACTATACACGCACGGTGATTTTGGCTGTCGGCATGGGGACGCTTGAGGTCAATGAACTTGACAGCGCGGATGCGAGCCGGTATTCGGGAAAGAACCTTCATTATAAGGTGGAGAAGCTTGATGCGTTTCGAGATAAGCATGTCGTGATTTCAGGAGGGGGAGATACCGCGGTTGACTGGGCGAATGAGCTGGAACCGATTGCGGCGTCTGTTACCGTCTTGCACCGCAGGGAGGAGTTCGGCGGTTTGGAAAGCAGCGTGGCGAAAATGAAGCGGTCTTCCGTGCGGGTGCTTGCGCCATATCGTCTAAAGCACCTCAACGGCACCGGAGAACGGATCGAGAGCGTCACCGTTTGCCAAACTGAGTCCGGACTTTCTGAAGTCATCAAGCTTGATGAGCTCATTATCAACCATGGGTTTAAAATTGATCTCGGTCCGATGAAGGACTGGGGGCTTGAGATAGAAGAAGGCAGGATTAAAGCTGACAGACATATGCGGACGAATCTTCCGGGCGTGTTTGTCGCCGGTGACGCCGCTCATTATGAAAGCAAGCTCAGATTGATTGCAGGCGGTTTCACGGAGGGGCCGACCGCCGTGAACAGCGCCAAAGCCTATTTGGACCCGCAGGCGGATCAGATGGCGATGTATTCGACTCACCATAAAAAATTGGTGACACAATAAAAAAGGGCTGACCCCCGATGTTGAGTCTGGGGGGTCAGAAAAGCATTCCGGCGTATCAGCTGTGAACGAGCATGTCTTTCATTTCATTTCGTATAAACGCAAATAACTGTTCCTGATTTTTCACGGCGGTAAACCCGCAGCCGGCGGGGACGTCTTCGCCCATGCAGATGACGGGAGGGCGGTTTGCTGACGGATCCGGTGATATGCCGATTTGTTTTCCGGCGCTGATCAAATGCTGAGCGGATTCTTTGCCCATACAGATAATCATTTGCAGAGGAGACTCGCTGATCGTGCGTTCGATCATGGAAGTGAACCGCTCATCTGCGATATGTTCATGGGTGATATAAAACGGGCATGATTTTGAGTCTGACAAGTTTTCTGCTGCTTGACGGCTTCCTACAATGAGTGAATGCGGAGAATCAATTTGACATTCGGATAGGAGAAAGCCCCGTTTTGTCAGTTCCGTCTTTGCGGTCTCAGTCGCTGCATTCAGGCTTGCGGTCACCCGGCGGATGTCGATCTGCTTGAAAGCCAGTGTGTCAAAGAATTCGCATACCGCAAGGCGTGATGTGAAAAATAGTTGTTCAAAGGTGCTGATCTGTTTCAGGATATTTTCGTTTGCGGGCATTTTTTTAACGATCCGCTTCGGCCACTCAATAACATCGGCGCCATACTCGCGCAGCTTGTCTGTCAATGTATGTTCTTCATCGCCATGAGTGACAACCATGATATGCCGCCCGATGAACGGTTTGCTTTCAAACCAGCTGTGTGTTTGAAAATTGACAATATCACCGATGACGATAATGGCAGGGTTGGTGATGTTTTGGCTTTGAACTTTTTCATGGATATCCTGAAGCGTTCCTTTAACGCTCCGCTGCCGCCCCCACGTCCCCCATTGAATGACGAGTACGGGAACGGAAGGGGATTTTCCGTGCTCCATCAGCTGCCGGCATATAAATGACAGATTTTTAACGCCCATGTAAAACACAAGCGTTTGAACGCTTCGGGCAAGCCCTTCCCAGTCGAGATTCGGCCTGCCGTGCAATGATGTATCATGAGCGGTGATCATCGCGAAGGACGAAGCGAAATCACGATGGGTGACGGGGACTCCCGCATACAGCGGCGCTGCGATTCCCGAGGTGATGCCGGGCACCATTTCGTAGCGGATGCCGTGCTGATGAAGCGCCTCTGCTTCTTCGCCGACTCTGCCGAACACACTTGGGTCTCCGCCTTTCAAGCGGACTACGGTGCAGCCCTCCGCCGCTTTTTCAATCAGCAGGGCATTTATCTCAGACTGTTTCATAAAATGGCGGTCGGGCAGCTTTCCGCAATAAATGAACCGGCAGTCCGGTGAGGCATACTCAAGAAACTTTGGGTTTGCGAGCCGGTCATACAAAATAATATCCGCTTTCTCCAGAGCCTGTTTTCCTTTTACGGTGATCAGCCCCGGGTCTCCTGGTCCGGCACCGACAAAATATACGATTCCGTTTTTCATGATGGCGTCATCCCTTCAGCAATTTAAAAAATGAAGGACCACTTGAAAAAGTGATCCGGTCTGATCAATACAGGAGGTATACATTCTCTCCTTCGATCAGTGTTTCGTATGTTTTGACACAGCCATGATCCGGCTCTTGGACTTTTCCGTCTTCTAAGGAGATTTTCCAGTCATGCATCGGGCAGAAGACGTATTCTCCGCTGACGATGCCTTCAGCCAAGACGCCCCCTTTATGGGGACAGCGGTTTTCGACGGCGCGGACGCTCCCGTCAGAAAGTTTAAATACGGCAAGCTCTTTATCTTCTATATATACGGTTTTTCCTAACTCCTCGGGTAATTCGTTTACTTTGCCTATGCAAACCTTTGTCATATCTTTATTAACCATGTCCGTTCCCCCTTACTGTTTTATGAAGTCGTGACGACATTTTCGAATAGATCTTTAGATGCTTTTTTATCTTTAAGGAAGTATTGCCACGGATCTTTGTGGACAGAGAGTGTCTCATTCATTCTGTCGTTGAGCTCCTGACGTTTTTCCGGATCGTTTAATACGGATTGGACATGAGATAAACCGACGCGCTCAAGCCATGCGGATGTCCGCTCCAGATAGTTTGCCGTTTCTCTGTAGTACTGAAGGTAAGCACCCGCATATTCTAAGACTTCTTCATTCGTTTTTACTTTCATCAGCAAATCACCGGCGCGCAAATGGGTTCCGCCGTTTCCGCCGACATAAAGCTCCCAGCCTCCGTCGATGCCGACAACGCCAAGGTCTTTAATACCTGATTCCGCACAGTTCCGCGGGCAGGCGGACACGGCCATTTTGACCTTATGAGGCGTATTGAGCCCTTCGAATTTTTTCTCAAGCGCAATGCCCAGTGCCATGGAGTCTTGCGTGCCGAAGCGGCAGAATTGTTCGCCTACGCACGTTTTTACCGTGCGGAGTGTTTTTCCGTACGCGTAGCCTGAAGGCATATCAAGCTCGGCCCATACTTTCGGCAGGTCTTCTTTTTTGACGCCGATGAGATCAATTCGCTGGCCGCCTGTCATTTTAACGAGCGGGATCTCATATTTGTCGACGACATCGGCGATCTTGCGGAGATCCTGAGAGTTGGTCACGCCGCCGTACATCCGGGGCACGACTGAGTATGTTCCGTCTTTTTGAATATTGGCGTGCATCCGTTCGTTCACAAAACGGGATGTTCTGTCATCCTCGTATGTAGCCGGATTAATCATGCCTAAGTAGTAGTTGAGGGCAGGACGGCATTTGGAGCATCCCTCCGGCGTTTTCCAACCGAGCACGTTCATGATTTCTCTTGTATGGGACAGCCCTTTGGCTTTGATTTCTTCTACGACTTCATCTCTCGACAGTGATGTGCAGCCGCAAATCGCTTCTTTTTGCGCGGACGCGTCAAATTCTGAGCCCAGTGTATATTGAAGAATGTCTTCCACGAGCGGTTTACAGCCTCCGCAGGAACGGGATGCCCCGGTGCATGCTTTGATTTCGTCCGTAGATGTGCAGCCTTTTTCCTGAATGGCTTGAATAATCGCGCCTTTTGAAACGCCGTTGCATCCGCAGATGATTTCATCGTCGCTCATCGCCGCGGTCATGCTTGCGCCTGCTTCCTGATCAAGAGGCTGTAAGATTGATATTTTGGAAGTTTCGGAGATATCGGCTTCTTTTTGAATCATAGAAAACAGGCGGCCGCCCTCGCTGCTGTCGCCGAACAAAACAGCGCCGACAATTTGATTGCCCCTCAGGACGATTTTTTTATAAATGCCGTCCTGCTCATCGAACACTTTAATCGCTTTTTTGTCCTCTGATTCGTTAAAGTCACCGGCAGAGAAGACTTCGACGCCTGATACCTTTAATTGAGTGGAGAGAACGGAGCCTTCATACGGTTTTGTGTCAATGCCGCAAATATGTTTGGCCAGCACTTTTGCCTGTTCATAGAGCGGCGCCACAAGACCGTATGCGATTCCGCGGTGCTCGGCACATTCACCGACCGCGTAAATGTGCGGAATGTCAGTCTGCATATAATCGTTGACAATGATTCCGCGGTTTACCGGAATGCCGCTTTCTGTGCCAAGCTGTGTATTCGGGCGGATGCCGACCGCCATGACGACCAGGTCAGCTTCGATGCTTGTGCCGTCTTTGAAGCGTACGCCTTCGACACGGTCAGTACCGAGAATTTCTTCGGTTTGCTTTTCAAGGAAAAAGGTCATGCCTTGTTTTTCTAATTCGTTTTGCAGCAGGCGTCCCGCCGCTGCGTCAAGCTGGCGCTCCATCAGGAATGGGGCGAGGTGGATGACAGACACGTCCATTCCGAGATTCAGCAGTCCGCGTGCGGCTTCCAAACCAAGCAGTCCTCCGCCGATGACGGCTGCTTTTTTATATTGTTTTGACGCGGCGAGCATCGTGTCTGTATCTTTTATATCCCGGAATGCCGTGACGCCTTGTTTGTCTGCGCCCGGAATCGGAAGGATAAAAGGGACAGAGCCTGTCGCCAGGATGAGTTCATCGTAAGGCTGGATTCTGTCTGCATCGGTGATGACGGTTTTGTTTTCCGTGTCGACTTTGATGACTGTTTCACCGGTATACAGCTGAATGTTGTTTTCTTTGTACCAGTTCCAATCGTTTAACGTAATGTCTTGAATGTCGGTATCGCCTTGCAACACTTTTGACAGAAGGATTCGGTTATAGTTGGGATGAGGTTCGGCCCCGAATATTGTAATCTCGAATTCGTCTTTTGAAACACGCAGTATTTCTTCAATCGCTCTTACCCCGGCCATTCCATTTCCAACAAGGACTAGCTGTTTTTTTCCCATCAGATGATCCGCTCCTTATCTTTGTTTTTTTTTAGCGTAGCACAGCAAAAACAAATATTTAAGATGCATGTTATGAAATGTAACAAAAAATACTAAAAAATCTAAAAATTTTATGAAAAATTATATAGGGCTGATTCGTACCGCACACATCTTAAAACCGGGCATTTTACAGTCCGGATCCAAGGCTTCACCAATTAAGTCGTTGACGTTTTGCGTGTCAGACCAATGGATGGGAACAAACAACGTGTCTTTTCGTACTTTCTCCGACCATCTGCTCCGGACCGTGATGCTGCCCCGGGGGGATTCTACTTTCACGAGAACACGGTCTTCGATATGATAGTCGGCCGCCGTTTTTGGATGGATTTCCACAAAGGATTCGAAATGTCTTGCAGCCAGGGCGGAGCTTTTTCTCGTTTGGACACCCGTTAAGTAATGAGACATCACCCTTCCTGTGGTTAAATAAAGCGGATAGCCGGCGCTCGGTTTCTCTTTCGGGACGGCCGGTTCATTTGGAATCACGCTTAATTCAGCTCTGTGATCGGGATGGGCAAATGAGTGCTCAAACAATCGCCCGGTTCCGGGGTGATCCGCTTCAGGACATGGCCACTGAATGCCGCCTTCCCGCCTGAGCCTGTCATAGGTGATGCCTGCGTAATCAGCGATTCCGCCGCGGCTCGCTTCTCTCAGTTCGTTAAAGATTTCCTCCGCCGACGTATAGGAAAAATAATGCCCTTTACCAAGAGCGGAGGCAATGTCACAGATGATCTGCCAATCATGTTTCGCTTCTCCGGGGCAGGTGCGGCTCGCTTCTCTTAATGTCACGCGGCCTTCTACATTTGTCATCGTGCCTTCGTCTTCCAAATAAGAGGAGGCGGGTAAAATCACATCCGCGAATGCCGCGGTCTCAGAAATAAATAAGTCAACTGCGACAAAAAATCTCAGTTTCTTGATTGCCTGCTTGACGAAATTCGCATTTGGGCCGGAAACAGCCGGATTGGAACACATGAGAAACAGTCCTTTGATGTCGCCGCTATCTATTTTTTCTATCATTTCATAGGCTGAGACGCCTTTTCGCGGCAGCTCATCCTGATGAATCCCCCACACCTTCGTAATATGCGCCCGGTGTTCTTCAATTTCGATAGAACGGTAGCCCGGAAGCTGATCCGCTTTTTGGCCGTGTTCTCTCGCGCCTTGTCCGTTGCCTTGACCGGTAATCGCCCCGTAACCTGAGAAGGGCTTGCCGATTTTTCCCGTGATCAGCACTATATTTAAGAAAGCTTTCACTGCCGCGGTACCGTCAGTCTGCTGTTCGATCCCCCGCGCTGTAAACAGCATGCCGGATGTTTCCTTGGCAAACTTCACGGCGGCCTTTCGTATATGCTCCAAAGGAACACTTGTCTGCTCGGAGATCTCTTTCAGATCCAAAGCGTCGGTATGCCGTTTGAGCTTATCGAATCCGTTTGTTCGTGTGCGGATAAAGTCTTTGTCTGTAAGCTGTTCGTCAATGCAGATTTTGACGAGTCCGTTTGCCAAGGCGGCGTCTGTACCGGGCTTGATTTTCAGGTGAAGATCGGCTATTTTGGTCGTCGCCGTTTCCCGGGGATCAATGGCGATAATGTAAGCCCCGTTTTCTTTCGCTTTATCAAAATACGGCATGATCGTCGGCTGGCATTCGGCGATATTGGTGCCTGCCAGGATAATGACACGTGTATGCGGAATGTCCGATAATGGATTCGTCAGGCCCCTGTCCGCGCCGAATGTCTGGCCGGCCGCCGTTGCTGCGGCAGACATACAGAGCCGCCCGTTGTAATCGATGTATTTCGTCTGTAAGCCGACCCGTGCGAACTTTCCAAGCAGATAGGCTTCTTCATTTGTAATTGAGGCGCTCCCATAGACGGCCATCGCATCATTGCCGTGTTCGGTTTGGATCAGATTGATTTGTTCCTTAATGCGATTCAGTGCTTCAGCCCAAGAGACAGGCACAAATTCACCGTTTTTTTTAAGCAGGGGGCGTGTAATGCGGGAAGAGTGCACGGCATGCTGATGGGCATTCATGCCTTTTGTACATAAACGGCCATGTGTCGTCGGATTATCAATGCCGATTGCAGTGTATTTCTTCCGTGCCGCGAAGGTTTGTTCCGTAAGCTGCATTTTGCATTGCATGCTGCAGAACGGGCATTGCGTCTCATATGTTTTTTCCGATTGGACATCTTGCAGTTTGTCACGGAAATAACGGAGCATCGGTTCAGTCAAAAAGCTTCATCCTTTCGTATGGCGTTTTCCCGGCAGACAGGTTTTGCAGCAGGGATATGTCTGAACGGAGATTTTTCAGAAGCTGTGTCCGCATATCTTCTTCAAACAGCATTTCTCTGATATGGACGAGGCCGAGTCTGTCAACCCATTGATAAATCGCTTCGTTGTAGTGAGCTGTTTCGCGATAATATTGAATAAGGCCTTTCATCATAGCGGCGGTACTGTCTTCGTTATCCGTCACACAAAAAAGGCTGCCGGCGCGGGCTTGTTTTCCGCGGACGCCCCCGATATAAATCTCCCAGCAAGTTTGTGTCTGAAGCGCGCCGATATCCTGAATGTAAGCATCGGTGCAATTGTTTTCACATGACAAGCTGACGGATACATAAGCGGGTACGGCAAGCGTGTCGGTATCTCGTTCAATCCTGCTTGCCAGCTCTTGAAAGGAGCGATGCTGTCCGCACGTACATGCTTTGATTTGCATCGTCCAGCGGTGCCGGGGGGAGAAAACCGGCATGTTCAGTGCTTTTCTGATGCTTGCAAGGTCATTTGGCCTGATTCCGGAAAGCCTCAGCCGGTGACTGTCAGTCATCGAAACCTCGGGGATGCCGTATGCTTCGATGACGTCTGCGATGTTTTTGAGCTCTGCCGCACTTGTCAGTCCGCCGTACATTTGCGGAATCAGGGTGCATGTCTCTTCTGCCGATATTTCATTGAACTGCATAAAATCAGGCCGCGTCCTTTCCAAGTAATAGTGAAGCGCCGGAATACAAATGCGGCAGCCGTTTTCTGTTTTCCAGCCGATCTCTCTCATTACCTCGGCGGCATCAGTGAACGGACGGCGGCGAATTTCGGCGATGACTTCTTCTTCCGTCAAATCGGTGCAGCCGCAAAACGAAGGCTGGCGGGAGGGTTTTGTGTAATCATCGCTTGCCATATACTTCAGCAAGTCTTCAACGAGCGGCCTGCATCCTCCGCAAGATCCGGACGCTTTTGTCATGTGCTTCACTTCCTCCGCGGTTTTTAAGCCATATTTGTTCACCGCTTCTTCAATGGAGCCCTTGGTCACTGAGCTGCATTGGCAAATGGTTTCATGGGGAGGCATGGATTCAAAGGATATACCGCCTTGATCCGGTTCCATGAGCTGTTTTTTCACGATGGAAATATCTCTTTGCTTCACAAGACTGTCGAGAAGCCGCTGTTTACCGCGCGTGTCCCCGAATAAAATAAAGCCGGCCGGTTTATCGTCCTCAAAGAGCGCTTTTTTGTAGATGCCTGCATGCTCATCATGGAACAATATGCCGGCTGTGTGCTCATCCTCGTGCACCTTTCCTGCCGACCATACATCAATACCGGCTATTTTTAAGGCCGCAGATTGTGCAAAGCCTTGAAACCCTTCGCACGGGACGCCGCATAGATGCTGCGCGAGCACTTTTCCCTGTTCATAAAGCGGCGCCGCCAATCCGTATACAATCCCGTCATGCTCCGCGCATTCACCGACGGCATACACATTCGGTTTGTTCGTCTGCATGAATTGATTGACGATGATTCCCCTGTTCACTGAAAGTCCGGCAGATGGAGCCAATCGGATATTGGGCCTCACACCGGCGGCCATGACAATCAGGTCTGCTTCTATGGAAGAACCGTCTTTGAAACGGATGCCTTCCGCCCGTGAGTTCCCTGTAATGGATGCCGTGCCTTTCTCTAAAAGAAAGACTAAGCCTTTTCGTTCCAGCTCTTTCTGCAGCAGGCGGGATGCCGTTTGATCAAGCTGTTTTTGCATAATGGCGGAAGAGTGGTGAATGACGCTGACGTCCATGCCGAGCTGCCGTAAGCCGACGGCCGCTTCAAGACCTAATAAACCGGCGCCGATGACCGCCGCCTTTTGATACCGGCCGGCCGCATTGATAAGGGATTGGCAGTCTTCTATTGTCCGAAAGCCGTACACACCTTCTTTATCTGCTCCGGGTATGGGTAGAATATAAGGAGAGGAGCCCGTTGCAAGGATGATTTGATCGTAAGTCATGCTGCGCTTTCGATCCGTTGTGACAACCTGCCGTTCTGTATCAATGTGTACAACCGTTTCTCCCGTGTAAAGCGTAATTCCGTTTTTTTCGTACCATTCGCGGCTATTCAGCGTAATGTCATCAAGCGAAACCTCACCTTGTAAAACGGAGGATAAGAGAATGCGATTGTAATTGGGATGAGGTTCGCTTCCGAAAATGACAATCTCAAACATGTCACGGTTCATCTTTAAAATGTGTTCAATACAGCGGATTCCGGCCATTCCGTTCCCTGCTGCAATTAATCGTTGTTTCTTCATTCGCCAAACCTCCTTTGCAGCTGCCAGTAAGATTGCTTCTCTATGAGAAATTATGGCACATTGCCTGATTAACGCATTAAATGTGTCGCATTATCTTACACATGTCTTTTCCGGTGAATGCCCGTCATATATTCTTGATTCAGCAATTTGAAATGATAGAAGACCGGAAAGGAGAATGTTATGAAGCTGTCGGAATTAAAAACAAGCGGTCATCCGCTCACTCTGCTCTGTTCCTTCTTATATTTTGATGTGAGTTTTATGATTTGGGTAATGCTGGGGGCGCTCGGCGTTTATATTTCTCAGGATTTCGGGTTATCTTCTTTTGAAAAAGGGTTTGTCGTGGCTCTGCCGATCTTATCAGGATCTGTGTTTCGGATCATTTTAGGTGTGTTAACGGACAGGATCGGGCCGAAGAAAACAGCCGTGATCGGGATGCTGATCACGATGATCCCGCTGCTTTGGGGGGCATTCGGCGGCCGTTCTTTGACTGAGCTGTATGCGATCGGCATTCTGCTGGGCGTAGCGGGCGCAAGTTTTGCTGTTGCGCTTCCGATGGCGAGCCGGTGGTATCCGCCTCACTTGCAGGGGCTTGCAATGGGGATAGCAGGTGCCGGCAACAGCGGCACTTTGTTTGCGACATTGTTCGGTCCCCGCCTTGCGGAACAGTTTGGGTGGCACAGTGTAATGGGAATTGCGCTTCTTCCGTTGATGATCGTTTTTATACTGTTTATCGTCATGGCGAAGGACTCTCCTGCACAGCCCGCACCGCAGCCGCTTAAAAACTACCTTCACGTGTTCAGGCAGAAGGAAACATGGTGTTTCTGTCTTCTGTACGGCGTCACTTTCGGAGGTTTTGTGGGATTATCAAGTTTTTTGGCGATTTTTTTCGTTGATCAATATCAATTGTCAAAAATCCATGCCGGTGATTTCGTCACAATATGTGTCGCAGCGGGCAGTTTTTTTCGCCCTGCAGGAGGCTGGATTTCAGACCGGGCGGGAGGTGCGAAAGTTCTGGCTGTACTGTTTGTCATCGCGGCTCTGTGTATGGCGGGAGTCAGCAGCCTGCCTCCGCTTTCAACGGTGATCGTTCTGCTGTTTATCGGAATGATGGCGCTCGGTATGGGCAACGGAGCGGTATTTCAGCTTGTCCCTCAGCACTTTGCAAAAGAAATCGGAATGGTGACGGGAATTGTCGGAGCGGCCGGCGGCATAGGAGGTTTTTTCCTTCCGAATATTTTAGGATCATTGAAGCAGATGACGGGAACTTATGCGATCGGTTTTATCTCTTTCTCATGTATCACATTGCTCGCATTTGTGCTTGTTCTGGCCGCAGGCTATTTTTGGAGAAAAAGCTATGGCACTGAAAACAGTCCTGCGGATGTTTAAGTTTGGGCGGAAGACACGTATGACAGCGTGTCTTTTTTATGATTGATTATTTTTCACTTGATTTTAAACGGAGAATACATCAGAATAAATAGTAACGATTACGATTTATAATAATGTACATCATGATGATAATAAGGCAGGTGCAGGGTATAAATCGTAATCATTCTATTTTGTCAGGAGGCTATTTTATGAAAAAAATTCCGGTTACAGTATTGAGCGGCTATCTTGGTGCCGGAAAGACGACCGTTTTGAATCATATTTTACAAAACCGCAACGGTTTAAAAATTGCCGTCATCGTCAATGACATGAGCGAAGTAAATATAGACGCGGGCTTGGTGAAGCAGGGAGGCGGCTTGTCAAGGACGGATGAGAAACTCGTAGAATTATCCAACGGCTGTATCTGCTGCACGCTGCGTGAAGATTTATTAGTCGAAGTTGAGAAACTCGCGAAAGACGGCAGATTTGATTATATTGTGATTGAATCAACAGGGATCAGCGAACCGATTCCCGTTGCCCAGACATTTTCTTATATAGATGAAGAAATGGGCATTGATCTGACAACATTCTGCAGGCTGGACACAATGGTGACCGTGGTGGATGCAAACCGCTTCTGGCATGATTTCCAGTCCGGTGACAGCCTTCTTGACCGGAAGGAAGCGGTAGGAGAAGAGGATGAACGGGTGATTGCCGATTTATTAATTGACCAAATCGAGTTTTGTGATGTACTCATTTTAAATAAATGCGACATGGTGGGCGAAAAAGAGCTTGAACAGCTGGAAACGGTCCTTCGCGCATTACAGCCCCGCGCCAGACTGATCCGGTCCGTCCGCGGAGAAGTGCCTGCCGAATGCATATTGAATACCGGTTTATTTGAGTTTGAGGAAGCGAGTTCATCAGCAGGATGGATAAAGGAGCTGACGGCAGGTCATGAAGCGCACACTCCGGAAACGGAAGAGTACGGCATCACTTCGTTTGTGTACTCGCGGCGTCTGCCGTTTCATACCGCTCGTTTTGACAGCTGGCTGCATCAATCAATGCCTGACAGCATTGTGCGCGCAAAAGGAATTGTTTGGTGCGCAACCCGCAACAGCCTTGCGCTGCTGATGTCTCAGGCGGGTCCGGCGGTTTCGATTGAGCCTGTTTCTTATTGGGTGGCGGCAATGCCGAAACTTGAGCAGGAGCAGATCAAACAGCAGGAACCGGAGATTCTGGAAGATTGGGACGACCAATTCGGAGACCGTCATACGAACCTGGTGTTTATCGGAACAGATTTAGATGAAGCAGCCATTACAAAGGAATTGGATCAGTGCCTGCTCACGCCGTCTGAGTTCGATTCCGACTGGTCGCAGCTTGAAGAACCTTTTCAATGGGATATTCAGCGGGCCGAATAACATACCGGCCAAGTTTAGAAGCAGGTGAAAAGGGAAGGAGTGATGAAAAAGGAGCTGACCAAGTGTGAAAGCACTGACATACCAAGGAAAAGAACATATGGAAGTGAAAGAAGTCCCGGCACCCGCCATTCAAGATGAGAGAGATGTCATCGTTCGAATCACCGCAACCGGGATATGCGGTTCAGACCTTCATTTATATAAAAACGGAATACCCGCCGATCCGGGTTATATCGTCGGGCATGAGCCGATGGGAATCGTTGAAGAAACGGGCAGTCAAGTCAAAAAGCTGAAAAAAGGCGACCGGGTCGTGATTCCTTTTAACATCGGCTGCGGAGAATGTCATTATTGCAAGCACCAGATGGAAAGCCAGTGTGATGAATCTAATCCAAATCCTCATACAGATGCCGGCGGCTTATTCGGTTTTTCGGAGTTTAACGGTAATTATCCCGGCGGGCAGGCTGAATATTTACGTGTTCCTTATGCTGATTTCTCTTCTTTTCTGGTTCCGGCAGACAGTGAGCTTGAAGATGAGCAGGTGCTGCTTCTGTCAGATGTCATGCCGACCGCCTTTTGGAGCGTCCAGCACAGCGGAGTGAAAAAAGGAGATACAGTCGTGATTCTGGGATCAGGTCCGATCGGCTTAATGGCGCAAAAATTCGCGTGGAAAAAAGGAGCTAACCGGGTTATCGCAGTTGATCAAGTCCCGCACCGCCTTGAACATGCGAGACGCATAAACGGAGCAGAGACCTTCAATTTTTCAGAACATGATGAGATCGGGAAACTGCTGCATGAACAAACGTCAGGGGGCGCGGATGTAGTGATTGATTGTGTCGGAATGGACGGCACGCCGCTTTCAAAAGAAAAAACAGAGCAAAAACCGAATCAGTTCGGAACGATCAGTCCGATTCTTACAGCATCAGAAGCCGTTAAGAAGTTCGGAACCGTGCAGCTCACGGGCGCATACATTTCTGAAGCGGACGGCTTTCCGCTCGGTGATTTTTTCACACGCAACGTTTCTTTAAAAATGGGCCAGGCACCCGTTATTCATCTGATGCCGATGCTGTATCAAATGATCGAACAAAATGAAATTGATCCGACGGATATCATTACACACAAAATGAGTCTTGCGGAAGCTCCTGCTGCATATGATATATTTGACAAAAAAGAAGATGGCAACATTAAAGTGATTTTAAAGCCATAGCGAGGAGAAACACGATGAATATTTACAGACCGGCGGGATTTTGGATCAGATTGGGAGCCGTGGTACTCGACTATTTAATTACTTCAGTGCCTTTGGCGATTATTTTTATGCTGGCAACAGGAAAAGATCCGAATGAGAGCACAATGATCAGCATCATTTTGACTCTTTATGCTATTTTGCTCCCTGTATACTGGAACGGTTATGTTATCGGCAAAAAGATCTGCGGTATCCGCATCGTCAAAAAAGACGGCACTCAGGTAGGCTTCCTCACTATGATTTTGAGAGTGCTTGTGGGCGGCCTGATATATGGCGTGACGTTTGGAATCGGTGTGATCGTGAGCGCATTCATGGTCGGAATGAGAGAAGACAGACGGTCAATCCACGATTTTGTAGCGGGAACGTATGTCACATACGCGCTGCCGGACGAATCGATTGAAAAGAGCGAATAATTTCGCTCTTTTTTTGCATAAAAAATGGATGAGGGAGCAACATATAACAAACGTTAAAGGAGGAAAGAGTCATGAAAAAAGCTGC
This sequence comes from Bacillus sp. EB106-06-01-XG163, assembly GCF_058791615.1. Classification (NCBI taxonomy): domain Bacteria; kingdom Bacillati; phylum Bacillota; class Bacilli; order Caryophanales; family Bacillaceae; genus Bacillus; species Bacillus sp. EB106-06-01-XG163. Next base: position 43,713 of record NZ_JBYTDS010000008.1, on the reverse strand, counting down.
ATTGTCTTTAGCTGCGTTTTTCATTACAGCAATGGTTTTCACAATGCCGGCACACGCCGCCGGAACAAAAATGCCTTCAACCATGTCACTCACGGAACAGCAGAAAAAAGAAATTGAATCACTTGAAAAAGAAGTGCTCGAAAAACGAAAACATGTCATATCCAAATATGTTGAGTACGGAGTCCTGCCGAAAGAAAAAGCAGAACATATTAAACAGCATATGGATAGGCGCTTTAACATGATGAAACAAAATGGGTTTGTCCCGAAGCCTCCGCCTCATAAATTGGAAAAGCGGCACCATCATTCTTAAGCATCCGGCAAGCCGGATGCTTTTTTGTTTTTATCGGGATTGCTCTGAAACGCGTTTCATAACGTATGATATCAATATCATACGCATCAGGAGGATGAAACACATGATACATAAAAAACAGGGCCTGTTCCCTGATACATTTCTATGGGGGTCAGCCTCGGCTGCCTATCAGGTTGAAGGAGCCTGGAATAAAGACGGTAAAGGACCTTCAGTATGGGACTTATTCACGAAAATACCGGGTAAAACGTTTAAAGGCTCAAATGGCGATACAGCAGTCGGCCATTATGAGCGTTATAAAGAAGATATCGCCTTGATGGCAGAAATGGGTTTGAAAGCTTACCGCTTTTCTGTCAGCTGGCCGAGAATTTTTCCGAATGGCAGAGGGGAAATCAACGAATCAGGGATCGCATTTTACGAAGACCTGATCGATGAATTGATTTCTAACGATATTGAGCCGGTGCTGACTCTTTATCACTGGGACTTGCCTCAGGCGCTGATGGATGAATACGGCGGCTTTGAATCAAGAAAAATTATTGATGATTTTAATAATTACTGTATTGCGTTATACAAAAGATTCGCCGGCAAGGTGAAATACTGGGTCACGTTAAATGAGCAGAATTATAATTTTCATAACGGGTTTATTACAGCTACACATCCGCCCGGCGTAAAGGACAGAAAACGATTTTATGAAGCCAATCATATCGCATTTTTAGCTAATGCCAAAGCGATTGAATCCTTCAGACAATATGTTCCTGGCGGCATGATCGGCCCGAGCTTCGCTTATTCACCGGCTTATCCGCTTACAAGTCATCCTGAAGACATAACTGCATTTGAAAACGCAGAGGAATTTATGAATCATTGGTGGCTTGATATGTATTGCCGGGGGACTTATCCGCAAATTCCTTTCAATTATTTAAAGGAAAAGGGATGGGCGCCCGCCATTGAAGCCGGGGATATGGAATTGCTTGCAAAAGGCAAGCCGGATTTTATCGGTGTTAATTATTATCAGACGATTACGTACGAAAGAAATCCTCTTGACGGTGTATCGGAGGGGAAAATGAACACGACTGGTCAGAAAGGGACAAACCAGGATACTGGTATACCGGGGCTGTTTAAAACGAAAAAGAATCCTAACCTCGTGACGAGTAATTGGGATTGGACGATTGACCCGATAGGTCTGCGCATCGGCCTCCGGCGTATAACGAGCCGCTATGAGCTGCCGGTTTTTATAACAGAAAACGGGCTGGGGGAATTCGATAAAATAGAAGAAGACGGCTCAATTCAGGATGATTACAGAATTGACTATTTACGCTCCCATCTTGAACAGTGCAGAGAGGCCATTAGTGACGGAGTTCATCTCATCGGCTACTGCAGCTGGTCATTCACGGATCTATTAAGCTGGCTGAACGGCTATCAAAAACGCTACGGTTTTGTCTATATCAATCGAGATGAAGAAGATGAAAAGGATTTGAAACGGATCAGGAAAAAAAGTTTTTATTGGTACCAGAATGTAATTGAAACAAACGGTAAAAGTTTATAAAAGTTCCCTGAGAGAAATAAGATTCTCTCAGGGCTTTCTTTTACATTGCGGCTGCATCAATAATATACGTATCCGCATGAAGATCGGATATTTCGGCAGGCACTGAATAACAGGTAAGGCTGTATCGGCCTTTCGGAATATGAAAGAAAAGCCGCTTTGACATCACGCTTTCAATCTCAATTCCATCTTTTACAGCCTCAAAGGGAACAGTCGCTTTTTTCTCATAGGATGGTACCGGTTCACTTGTGTTAAGCCTGAGGACGATAAATGCCCTCGTATTTCTCCTTGCCTCAAATGAAACAGCTCCGTCAGCTTCCGCATATCCTTTTTCAATGGCTTCATCGGTCCAATCGATAACAGGCGGTTCTGAATCTTTTTGGAAGATTGTAAATTGATGATAAGAAATGGCCAGTTCTTGCGGTTTCCATGATTTATTCAATGCGCTGTTCCTCCTGTTTTTTACTTGATTTTAAATAATACTCTCGTTCCGTCGGGATCATTGGTAAGCTGGTGTCCGACCCAAGAGCCGGCTCCGCGGTTGTCTGCCGGAGAAATATATTCTACGGAGGCGTTGTTTCCGCCCTGTTTACAAACCGCCATCGGCCATTCATCCCTATCGTATCCCGTTTTGACAGGCACATGTTTAAGAGATTGCTCACGCCGCTTATGTACTCCGTCTCTGTCAATGGTGCATATGCTGGAATGTCCTTCTTTTATCGCGTCCTTAATATGCTTTGCTGTTTCCGGATATCGATCGGACGGAAATAAGATTACTTTGTCGTAATCACTCTTCTGAACGGTCTGCTCGTTATCTGAGAAAAGATCACCCTTGATCAGGGCCGCGACTGCTCCGGCAATGATGATAAGAACAAGCAGCAGTGCTTTTAATGTTTTCAAGAGTATCAATCACCTCCAGTTTTAATTGCTGTAAAGCTGGTCCAAGAATAAAGCAGAATCGGCCGGCTGTAAAGCTGTTAAAATATATTTCTCAGCCGCAATTCAGCTGAATATCTGTAAAACCATCCGCACAAATCAACTTTATTCATTAAAAATTCAATCAGAAAGTGTTTTTTGCCGTTTCCCTATTCAGAAATGAACGGTTGCGGGTGTATCGTCAATTGACTTATTATAGCGATAAGCTCACCGGCAGGATATCTTCGTCTGCGAGTGTCCGACCCGAAAACCTTGGTCTGCATGACCGTGCGCAACAAGACGATAAAAAGACGGCCATCTGATAAGAAGGCCGTCAGCAAATCATTCCAGATTCGCATGCTTTGTAAACATGTCTGCTGAATTCAATTCTTTTTTCTCCATGATTTTTAGAATAACCGCATCGTAAAACAGCAGAAGAGTTTGTTCGAATAAAGAACCCATCGGCTGAATCGTCTTTCTGTCTCCGCCGGTCTCTTCCTTAGGAGAGCCGGGAATCGTTATTGTAAGATCCGCAAGTTTGCCGAGACTTGAGTCGGGGTTAATCGTTAATGCAGTGATGATGCCGTTAAGGCTTTTGGCTTTTTCAGCCGTATGAAGCAGACTTTTTGTTTCGCCTGAGCCTGAGCCGATGATGACGAGACCGCCTTCTTGGAGGGGAGGGGTAAGCGTCTCACCGACGATGTAAGCGTTCAGACCGATGTGCATCATCCTCATGGCGAACGCTTTAGCCATAAAGCCGGAACGTCCCGCTCCGGACGTGAAGATTTGATCTGCCGATAAAATCTGATCCGCAAGCTTGTCAGCTTCACTGTCGGATATTAATGCTGCGGTGCGGGATATTTCATTTAGTATTTCATGTAAGTATTCAGTCGTTTTCATGATCCTTGTGTGATCAGCTGTTTCATTTTAGCAGCAGCATCCGCTTTATTGTCAGCTCCCGTAATGCCTCCGCCGACAATGATTAAATCTGGGTTTTGTTTGATGGCTTCAGGAAGCGTATCAAGTTTAATGCCCCCGGCAATTGCGGTTTTAGCGCTCTTGACCGCTTTTTTAATCGCCGTCAGTTCCTCAAATGAATTTTTTCCTTCTGCTTGAAGATCATAACCTGTGTGAACACAAATATAATCAACACCGAGTTGGTCAATTTCTTTTGCCCGTGTTTCAAGGTTTTTTACGTTAATCATGTCGACGAGGATTTTTTTCTGCTGTTTTTTTGCTTCGGCAACCGCCCCTTTGATCGTTGAGTCGTCTGTCGCTCCTAAAACGGTGATGATGTCGGCTCCCGCTTCTGCCGCTTTCATAATCTCGTAACCGCCTGCATCCATGATTTTAAGATCGGCAAGCACTTTCAAGTGAGGAAAGGCTGTTTTCATTTCCTGCACGGCTTTCAGTCCTTCATTAATGACAACGGGAGTGCCGATTTCTACAACATCTATATATGGTTCGACCTCTTTCACAAGTTCAATTGCTTCCGGGATATTCACTAAGTCTAATGCCAGCTGTAATTCCACTTTATATCCACTCCTCTTTTTTATGTATTTCCATTCTATAGAGTGCCCCGCATGTTGAGAAGTACGCACTTTGAAGTCTAATAGTTACTTTGAGGATACTGTCCCCGCAGGCAATGCGCTTTGTTTCAGCAAAACTGCGTGGTAGTATAAACTGATGAAAGTTGTGTGAAAAAGTAAGCGTGTATGAATAGATGATGACCGTACAAAAAGTAAGAGGAAGGAGAATTGTCCGTGAGCCGAATGGATGAGAAAACGTTTAATTGCGAAAAGGAATTGACGCTTGCCGTGATAGGCGGGAAGTGGAAAATGCTGATTATGTGGCACTTGGGAAAAGAAGGGACGAAGCGGTTTAATGAGCTGAAAGCTTTAATTCCGGATATTACGCACAAAATTCTTGTGAATCAGCTCAGGGAGCTGGAGCAGGATCTGATCGTTCACAGGGAAGTTTACCCTGTCGTCCCTCCGAAAGTGGAGTATTCTTTAACGGCGCAAGGAGAAAGCCTTATGCCGATTCTGGACGCCATGTATAAGTGGGGAAAAGATTATATGGAATTAATCAACATTGATAAAACTGCAATAAAGGAATCTTTTTGAAGTGCTCTATGTAAAATAGAGTGCTTTTTTTGCGGTTTAATGAAATCATATTGCGAACATTCGGACCGTTTGTTTCGGTTCTTGCGCTGTTTTTTCCGGGTCAGCTTACGTACGTAAATTTTTTTCATTCTGCCATAACTGGATATTCGACAGATTTTCATTATAGTTTAAAGATTTTTAATTTTACGTAAATAATATTTTTGAAAATAAATTGCGGGATGCCGCAAAATACCCTCTGAATTCGTCGGATTTTTTTTCGGTGTGCCGCATGAAACTTTTCACCCATTTTTCGGTGATAAAAACAATATTTTCATATAAAGTGAACGTAAGTAGATATATAGAAATACATGCAGAAATAGGTAAACCTTTCGTGCTTACAATCAATGGCTTTTTGTCTTGATTTCTCATAAATTTGATGCCGCATTTCGGACTGCGCGGGTGAACGGATGACGGATTTCGGCGGTGATTGAATCGGGATCGTTTTTGGAGGTAAGTGGTTCTTTTGGCTTGAGAATGAGTTAGGGACATAGAGGGAGGCTGTTTCTAAGGGAGAATTGACATCTTTATCTTAAAAAGGGGAGGCGCACACATATGGAAATAACTTTTTATCCTTTAACAAATGCTCAAAAACGTATCTGGTATACAGAAAAATTCTATCCGAACACAAGTATTTCAAATCTTGCCGGGTTCGGGAAACTCATTTCTGAAGACGGCGTACAGGCTCATTACGTTGAGAAAGCGATACAGGAATTCGTCCGGCGGTATGAGTCGATGAGAATCCGTCTGCGGCTTGATGATGAGGGGGAGCCCGTTCAATATGTGAGCGAATACCGTCCGCTCTCTATCGGGCACACAGATATCAGGCAAGCCGGCTGCTCTGCGGACGAGCTGTCCAAATGGGGGCGTGAAGAAGCTGGCAAGCCTCTGGCGTTATATGATCAGGATTTATTCCGTTTTTCCGTGCACACGATCAGTGAAAATGAGGTCTGGTTTTACGCTAATGTGCATCACATTATTTCAGACGGGATTTCCATGACGATTCTGGGCAATGCGATTACTGATATTTATTTGGAGCTTTCAGGCGGGACAAGTGAGGAGCAGACGGAGATTCCTTCTTTTATCGAGCACGTGCTGACAGAGCAGGAATATGTGCAGTCGAAGCGGTTTAAAAAGGATCGGGATTTTTGGAACGGGCAGTTTGAGACCGTGCCGGAGCTTGTGTCCCTGAAACGGAGCCAGGCAGATGCGGGTCTTGATGCGAAACGGTTTTCTCAAGAAATTCCTCACGACTTATATGGCCGCATTCATTCATTCTGCGAGGAGCATAAAGTCAGCGTACTATCTCTGTTCCAGTCAGCTCTGATCACTTATCTCTACAAAGTGACCGGCCGGGATGACGTTGTCACGGGTACGTTTATGGGAAACCGGACGAATGCGAAAGAAAAGCAGATGCTCGGGATGTTCGTATCTACGGTGCCTGTGCGGACAAGCGTTGACGGAGGACAGTCGTTCTTGGAATTCGTTAAAGGCCGGATGAAGGATCTGATGAAAATTCTCCGCCACCAAAAGTATCCGTATAACCTGCTTGTCAATGATTTGCGCGCTTCGAAAAGTTCGCTGAGCAGATTGTTTACGGTGGCTCTGGAGTACCAGGTGATGCAGTGGCAGAAAAAAGAGAATCTGTCCTTCCTGACAGACCCTATTTTCAGCGGAAGCGGTACAAATGATATTTCAATTCATGTGAAGGAACGATGGGACACCGGGAAATTGACGATTGATTTTGACTATCGCAGCGACATTTTCAAGGGGGAAGAGATTGAATCTGTTTCTGAACGTTTGATCACGCTGATTGAAGATGCGATTTCATCTCCTGATCGCATAATTGATGAACTTACTCTTCTTTCTGAATCCGAGAAAGAGCGGCTGCTGAAACGGGCCTCCGGCAATCCGGTGAATTACCGCGGAGAGATGACGATACCGGGGCTGTTTGAAGAGAAAGTGAAGTCACTGTCTGACAAACCCGCGGTTGTGTATGAAGGCCGAACATTGTCCTATCGCACATTGCATGAACAGTCAGGCCGTATTGCCGGACGCCTTCTTCAAGCCGGGATATCAGCCGATTCTCCTGTCGCGGTGCTGCTTGGCCGTTCTGAGCGTGTCATTGCGGCAATATTGGGAATTTTGAAAGCGGGCGGCGCCTATGTGCCGATAGATCCTGACTTTCCGGCGGATCGGATTCAGTACATTTTGGAGGACAGCGGAGCGAAGGCTGTTCTGACGGAGGCCGGAATACAGGCGCCTGCAGCGGATGCCGAACGGATTGATTTTGACGAGGCTGTTCAGTATGAAACGGCTGCGGACGGTGTCAGCACACAATCAGACCGGCTGGCTTACATCATCTACACGTCAGGTACAACGGGGCGGCCGAAAGGCGTGATGATTGAGCACCGGCAAGTTCATCATCTGGTGCAATCACTGCAGCAGGAGATTTATCAATGCGGTGAGCAGACGTTAAGAATGGCGCTTTTGGCTCCGTTTCATTTTGATGCGTCCGTCAAACAGATATTTGCCTCGCTTCTTTTGGGACAGACGCTTTATATCGTGCCGAAAACGACTGTAACGAATGGCTCGGCACTGCTGGACTATTATCGTCAAAACCGGATTGAAGCCACTGACGGAACGCCTGCGCATCTGCAGATGATGGTTGCGGCGGGAGATGTCAGCGGAATTGAATTGCGCCACATGCTCATTGGGGGAGAGGGTCTGTCCGCGGCTGTTGCTGAACAGCTGATGACGCTCTTTCATCAATCGGGCAGGACGCCGCGTCTGACGAATGTCTACGGGCCGACAGAAACGTGCGTAGATGCGTCCGTGCATCAGATGTCTGCGGATAACGGAATGAATCAACAGGCGGCGTACGTTCCGATCGGAAAACCGCTCGGCAACGCCCGTCTGTATATATTGGATAAGCACCAGCGGCTTCAGCCCGACGGCACGGCCGGTGAGCTGTATATCGCGGGTGACGGTGTAGGCCGCGGCTATTTAAATCTTCCGGATTTGACCGCAGAGAAGTTTTTGCAGGACCCGTTTAACGGAAGCGGCCGCATGTACCGCACGGGTGATATGGCGCGCTGGCTGCCGGACGGGACGATCGAATATATCGGCCGTGAAGATGATCAGGTGAAAGTCCGCGGCTACCGCATTGAGCTGGGAGAAATTGAAACGGTGCTCAGAAAAGCCCCGGGCGCGGCGCAGGCCGTCGTGCTGGCACGGCCGGATCAGCAGGGCAGCTTAGATGTCTGCGCATATATCGTTCAGGAAAAAGGAACCGAGTTTCACCCTGCCGAGTACAGGGAGTATGTGTCCAAGCACCTTCCTGATTACATGGTGCCCGCTTACTTTACAAAAACGGACGAAATTCCGCTCACGCCGAGCGGGAAGGCGGACCGCAAAAAGCTGTTTGCGCTTGATGTGCAGGCTGTCAGCTCATCTGAATATGCCGCGCCAAGAAATGAAACGGAGGAAACACTTGCCGTCATCTGGCAGGAAGTTCTCGGAATGGACAAGGCGGGCATTTATGATCATTTCTTCGAGTCAGGCGGTCATTCATTAAAGGCAATGACGCTTCTGACGAAAATTCATAAGCAAATGGGCGTTGATATTCCGCTGCAATACTTGTTTGAGCATCCGACGATTGCGGCGCTTGCCGATTATGCGGAAAACCGAAACGAAGGACCGGCATTCAGTGCAATTGAGCCGGCTGAGAAGCAGGCGAGCTATCCGCTTTCGCTCGCTCAGCAGCGGACTTATATCGCAAGCCAATTTGAAGACGCGGGAGTCGGATATAACATGCCGGCTGCGGCCATGATTGAGGGCGCTTTAGACCGTGAAAAGCTTGAGCGTGCATTTTCTGCCTTAATCAGCAGGCATGAAGCGCTCAGAACATCGTTTCAATCAGAGGACGGCACGCCGAGACAAGTGATTGGCGAGCATGTTCCGTTTCATATTGAAATGATCGAAGCGCGCGGAAGAACGAATGAACAGGTCATGAAGGACTTTGTGCGCCGTTTTGATTTATCTGAGGCGCCGCTGTTCAGAATCGGCCTGCAAACGCTCGGTCACAATCGCCATATGCTGCTGTTTGATATGCATCACCTGATTTCTGACGGGGTGTCTATTTCCATCATGCTGAAGGAACTGGCTGACATCTACGGCGGAAATCAGCTGCCTGAATTGCGCATTCAATATAAAGATTATGCCGTATGGCAGGCGGAACGGGCGAAAGAAGGCTACAAGAAGGAGCGGGCGTACTGGAAAGAAGTCTTCAGCGGAGAACTGCCGGTGCTTCAGCTGCTCCCTGATTATCCGCGGTCGCAGGTGCAAAGCTTTGAAGGTGACCGCGTGTCCGCCAAGCTGCCGAAAATGCTGCGGGAACGGCTGCGGAAGCTTGCGGAGAAAAACGGAGCCACCCTTTACATGGTGCTGTTATCAGCATACTATACGCTGCTTTCTAAGTATTCGGGACAGGAAGACATCATCGTGGGAACACCGTCAGCGGGAAGAAATCACTCCGATACCGAGGGGCTTATCGGGATGTTTGTCAACACGCTTGCGCTGCGAAGCTCCGTGAAGCAGGATCAGACATTTGCCGGCTTGTTAGGTCATGTGCGCAAGCAGGTGCTGGATGCGTTTTCTCATCAGGATTATCCGTTTGAGTGGCTGACCGAGGAGCTGAACGTGCCCCGGGACATGAGCAGGCATCCGATATTTGACACGATGTTCAGTCTGCAAAATGCTTCGGACGGAATTGCGGAGATCGGTAATCTGACGCTGTCTCTTCATGAAACAAACTTCAATATCGCCAAATTCGACCTGACCATGCAGGCTCGGGAAACAGCGGAAGGCATTGCGCTTGATTTGGATTATTGCACGAAGCTGTTTAAGCGCTCAACTGCGGATCGCATGCTTGCGCACTATGTCCGTCTGCTGGAAAGCGCGGCAGCTCAGCCGGATGCGAAAATCAGCGAATATGATCTGCTTTCTGAACGGGAGGCTTTGAATCAATTACAGCGGTTCAACCCGGAACGCACGGTATACCCGAAAGATCAAACGATCGTGCAGATCTTTGAAGAACAAGTCCGAAAGAACCCTGACCGGACGGCTCTACAGTTCGAAGGGGAAACCCTGTCGTATCAGCAGCTGAATGAACGCGCCAACATGCTTGCGCGGCATATTCTTTCGGTCGGAGGCGGCGGAAAAACCGCGGCTGTTCTGTGTGAACGGTCAATGGATATGATTGTTTCCATTATGGCTGTGTTAAAAGCGGGGTCCGCCTATGTGCCGATTGATCCTGAGCATCCGGTTCAGCGGATTCAGCATTTCTTCCGCGACAGCGGGGCGAATGTGCTCCTGACTCAGCAAAGCCTCAAGCCGCTTGCGGAAAAGGCCGGTTTTCAAGGCGTCATTGTGCTTGCTGATGATGAGGCGAGCTATGAAAAGGACTCTCACAATCCAGCATTGCCGTTTGATTCCAAAACGATTGCCAATCTCACTTATACATCAGGCACGACGGGAACGCCGAAAGGAAACATCGTCACACATGCCAACATTTTGCGGACGGTAAAAAACACGAACTATTTGACTGTTTCTGAAGAGGACACAGTGCTCGGTCTGTCAAACTACGTTTTTGACGCTTTTATGTTTGATATGTTCGGTTCGCTGTTAAACGGTGCAAAGCTTGTGATCGTCCCGAAAGATACCGTGCTGGATATGTCACGCCTGTCCCGTGTGATCAAACGGGAGAACGTCAGCATTCTGATGATTACGACGGCCCTGTTCCACCTGCTTGTTGATATGGAGCCGTCCTGTCTGACGACGCTTCGGAAAATCATGTTCGGGGGCGAAAGAGCGTCTGTAGAACATGTCAAAAAGGCGCTTGCGGCAGTCGGAAAAGGAAGACTGCTTCATATGTACGGTCCGTCGGAAAGCACGGTGTTTGCGACATACCATCCGGTGGATGTCATTGAAGAGGATACGCTCTCCGTTCCGATCGGGAAACCGGTCAGCAATACGGAAGTCTTCATCATGAACTCAGCCGGACGCATTCAGCCGGCGGGTATCGCGGGAGAGCTGTGCGTCAGCGGGGAAGGTCTCGTAGAAGGCTACTACAACCGTCCTGAACTGACGGAAGAAAAATTTGTAAAGCATCCGTTTAAGGAAGGTGAACGGATGTATAAAACGGGCGACTTGGCCAGATGGCTTCCGAATGGCGATATCGAGTTTATCGGACGTATCGACCATCAGGTGAAAATCCGCGGTCAGCGAATTGAGCTTGGCGAAATTGAGCATCAGCTTCAAAGTCATGACCAGATTCAGGAATGCATTGTGCTCGCTGTGGATCAGGGCGCGGGTGACAAACTTCTTTGCGCGTATGTTGTCGGCCTCAGGGAAATCTCTTCCCGGGAGCTGAGGGAGCATTCGGCGAAGGATCTTCCGGCTTATATGATTCCGTCCGTCTTTATTCAATTGGATGAACTGCCTCTTACAGGGAACGGAAAAATCGACAGGCGGGCGCTGCCAATGCCGGATGTGACCGCAGCGAATGCCGTGTCATATACGGCGCCGCGCAATGAAACAGAACAAAAACTGGCGGATATTTGGGCTGAGGTGCTGCAAATGGAGCGGGTCGGCGTCCATGACCAGTTCTTTGAGATCGGGGGCCACTCGTTAGCGGGGATGAAACTGCTGGCCCTTATTCAGAAGACATTCGGCGTGCAGCTTACCTTAAAGGATCTGTTCACTTCTCCGACGGCCGCGGGGCTGGCGCAGCTGATTGAAGGGGCTGAGCGGAAGGCGGCTGAGAGCATCGCACCGGCGGCCGAGCGGGAAACGTATCCGGTTTCTTCACCGCAGAAGCGGATGTTCGTGCTTCAGCAGCTGGAAGGCGCTGAAACAAGCTATAACATGCCGTCTGTGCTCCGCTTAAAAGGAAAGCTTGATGCAGAAAAGCTGAAATCCGTCATGAAACAGCTGACAGAACGCCATGAAGCCTTCAGAACGACATTTGACATACAGGATGGAGAAACGGTTCAGCGCATATGGACGGAAGCTGATATCAACATGGAATATTATGAAGCCTCTGAAGAAGATGCTGAACGGATTATTCAGAGCTTTATCCGGCCGTTCCGCCTGGATCAGCTTCCTCTCGTCAGAACGGGACTGGTCAAGCTGGCTGAACATGACCACCTGCTGCTGTTTGACATGCACCATATCATTTCGGACGGCGCTTCAGTCGGCGTGCTGATAGATGAACTGTCCCGCTTGTATGGCGGTGAAACGCTTGAGCCGTTGCGGATTCATTATAAAGACTATGCGGTATGGCAGCAGAAATTTATTCAATCAGAGCAGTACCGCAAGCAGGAGGAGCATTGGCTTCGGGAGCTTGACGGCGAGCTTCCGGTATTGACGCTGCCGGCTGATTACAGCCGTCCGGCCGTGCAAACCTTTGAAGGAGACAAGCTGGTCTTTTCTCTGACTGAGGAACAGACGTCGGCTCTTCGCAGTCTTGCGAAACAAACGGATTCTACCATGTACATGGTGCTGCTGGCGTCATACAGCGCCTTTCTCTCAAAACTGAGCGGACAGCATGACATCATTGTGGGCTCGCCGGTTGCGGGACGGTCACATGCGGATCTCGCAAACGTCATCGGTGTTTTTGTGAATACACTCGCGCTTCGTACGTATCCGGAAGCGGACAAAACGTTCACGGACTATCTTAAAGAAGTAAAACAAACCGCTTTACATGCATTTGACGCGCAGGATTATCCGCTTGAAGACCTTCTGCAAAAGGTTGAGGTGCAGCGTGATACGAGCAGAAATCCGCTGTTTGATGCGGTATTCTCAATGCAAAATGCAAATGCGGAAGATCTGGTCATGGAAGGAATTGAGCTGAAGCACCATCCGTTTGACAGAAAAACAGCCAAGTTTGACCTGACAATGACGGCTGAGGACACAGACGAAGGTTTAACGTTTGTGCTTGAATATAACACCGCGCTGTTTAAACCGGAAACGGCAGAGACATGGAAGCATTACTGGCTTCAACTGTTAGAAGCCGCAGCGGAAAATCCGGCTGCGAAGCTTTCTGAGCTTTCATTGGTGAATAAAACAGAAAAACAAGCCCTCCTTGACGCATGGAAAGGAAAAACAATTTCTGTGCCGCGGGACAAAACGGTTCACCTTCTCTTTGAAGAAACGGCCGCCCGCTACGCGAACCGGCCGGCCGCGGCATATAACGGCGCGAAATGGACGTACGGCGAGCTGAACGCAAGGGCGAATCGCATCGCGCGCATTCTCATGGACTGCGGCGTCACGGCTGACGAACGTGTCGGCATTTTGACGAAACCGTCCTTGGAAATGGCCGCGGGCGTACTCGGCGTCCTGAAAGCGGGCGCGGCATTTGTGCCGATTGACCCCGACTACCCGGAAGAGCGGATCAGCTACATTCTGCAGGACAGCGGCGCCAAGCTTCTTCTCACACAGGAAGCGCTGGGCGTGCCGGAAAGCTACAAAGGAGAAACGATTCTGCTTGACGGCGGACGCTCCATTCTGAGCCTGCCGCTTGATGAAAACGATGAAGCGAACCCGCAGACGGAAACAACGGCGGATCATCTCGCTTATATGATTTACACGTCAGGAACGACCGGACAGCCGAAGGGTGTCATGGTCGAACACCATGCGCTGGTGAACCTGTGCTTCTGGCATCACGACGCATTCGCCATGACGGCGGATGATAAAAGCGCCAAATACGCGGGCTTCGGTTTTGACGCCTCTATCTGGGAAATGTTCCCGACATGGACCATCGGCGCGGAGCTTCACGTCATTGACGAAGCGATCCGGCTGGATATCACCCGCTTAAATCACTATTTCGAAGAGCACGGCGTGACCATCACCTTCCTGCCGACGCAGCTTGCCGAACAATTTATGGAGCTGGAAAATACCTCTCTCCGCATGCTTCTTGTCGGCGGCGACAAGCTGAAGCGGGCGGTGAAACAGCCGTACACGATCGTCAACAACTACGGCCCGACGGAAAACACCGTCGTCGCGACAAGCGGCGTCATCAATCCGGAGGAAGGATCGCTTTCGATCGGACGGGCGATTGCCAATACGAGAGTTTATATTCTCGGCGACGGCGATCAGGTGCAGCCGGAAGGCATTGCCGGTGAATTGTGCGTGGCTGGCCGCGGTCTGGCGCGCGGATACCTGAACCGTGAAGAAGAAACGGCGAAGCGGTTTACCGCCGATCCGTTCGTGCCCGGCGAGCGCATGTACCGGACCGGCGACCTCGTCAAATGGAACGCGCAGTGCGGCATCGAATACATCGGGCGTATCGACCAGCAGGTCAAAGTGCGGGGCTATCGGATCGAGCTTTCAGAAATCGAAGTCCGCCTCGCCCAGCTTGCGGACGTTCATGACGCAGCGGTGACGGCCGTGGAAGACAAAGCGGGCAATACCGCGCTTTGCGCCTATGTCGCGCCTCAGCAGGACGATATTGAAGCGCTCAAAGCCGCGCTGAAAGACAAGCTGCCTGACTACATGGTGCCGGCGTTCTGGGTGGAGATGGACGAGCTTCCGGTCACCGCAAACGGAAAGATTGACAAAAAAGCCCTGCCGGCGCCTGACATTGAAGCGGGAAGCGCCGCGTACAAAGCGCCGGAAACGGAGATGGAGACGCTGCTTTCCGACATTTGGCAGGAAGTGCTCGGTCTTGATCAGATCGGCGTAAGCGACAATTTCTTCACGCTCGGCGGGGATTCGATCAAAGGCATCCAAATGGCGAGCCGCCTGAACCAGCACGGCTACAAGCTGGAGATGAAGGATCTCTTCCAGCATCCGACCATCGAAGAGCTCGTCTCTTATGTGGAGCGGACGGAAGGCAAGCAGGCCGACCAGGGCCCTGTCGAAGGCGAAGCGGCCTTAACGCCGATCCAGCGCTGGTTCTTTGAGAAAAACTTCACGGACAAACACCACTGGAACCAATCCGTCATGCTTCACGCGAAAGACGGCTTTGATCCGGACCTGGTGGAAAAAACCCTGCAAGCATTGATTGAACACCATGATGCGCTCCGGATGATTTATCGTGAACAAAAACCGTATTACAGAGGGCTTGAGGATGTGTCTGTTGAACTGAACGTCTTTGAGCTGAACGGACCTGCTGAAGACCATGAGGACCGTATCGAACGGGAAGCAGACCGTCTTCAAAGCAGTATTTCACTGGAAATAGGACATCTCTTGAAAGCCGGGCTCTTCCGGGCTGAAGATGGAGACCACCTTCTTCTCGCAATCCATCACTTAGTCGTGGATGGTGTATCTTGGCGGATTTTACTGGAGGACTTTACGTCCGTGTATACGCAGCTGAAGCAAGGCAATGAACCGGCGCTGCCGCCGAAAACACATTCATTCGCCGAATTTGCCGAGAGAATCAAAGAATACGCAAATACGAAGGCGTTTCTGAAAGAAGCGGATTACTGGAGAGAGCTTGAGGAAAAAGAGGTATGCACTCAGCTTCCGAAAGACAGGCAGTCTGGTGATCAGCGCATGAGACATACGAGAACGGTCAGCTTCTCTCTGACGCCTGAACAAACTGAACAGCTGACGACAAACGTACATGAAGCCTATCACACCGAAATGAACGACATCCTGCTCACGGCGCTCGGACTGGCGCTGAAAGAGTGGACGGGTGAAGACACGATCGGCGTTCATTTGGAAGGCCACGGGCGCGAAGACATTCTTGACAGCTTGAATATCACCCGGACGGTCGGATGGTTTACGAGCATGTATCCGATGATCCTTGAGATGAAGCACGCCGACGATCTTTCATATCAGCTGAAACAAATGAAAGAAGACATCAGACACATCCCGAACAAAGGAGTCGGCTACGGCATTCTGCGTTATGTAACGGCGCCTGAGCATAAAGAGAATCTTTCATTTGAGATTGATCCGGATATCAGCTTTAACTACTTAGGCCAGTTTAATGAGATGTCGGATTCCGGCTTATTTACAAGATCCGGGATGCCGTCAGGACAATCGCTGAGCCCTGACACAGAGAAGCCGAATGCGCTTGATATTGTCGGATTTATAGAAAATGGGCAGATGACGATGACGTTTGCCTATCATTCTCTCGAATTTCATGAAAAAACCATTCAATCGTTCAGTGACAGCTTTAAAGGGCACCTCTTGAAAATCATAGATCACTGCCTGGCCCAAGACGGACCTGAGCTTACGCCTAGCGATCTTGGCGATGATGATCTGACGCTTGATGAACTTGATAAATTAATGGAAATTCTCTAACAGAAAAGACAGAGGTGACATATGAGCAAAAAATCGATTCAAAAGGTGTATGCACTCACACCGATGCAGGAGGGAATGCTGTATCATGCGCTGCTTGATCCGCATTCTTCCTCCTACTTCACACAATTAGAGCTTAGGATTCACGGAAGTTTTCAGCTGGAGCTTTTTGAAAAAAGCGTCAATGAGCTGATCCGGACATATGACATCCTGCGTACGGTATTCGTGCACCAGCAGCTTCAAAAACCGCGCCAAGTCGTATTAGCCGAGCGGAAGACGAAGGTGCACTATGAAGATATCAGTCAATTAGATGAAGCGCGCCAAACCGAATATATTGAACGCTATAAACGCGGCGTGCAGCAGCAGGGCTTTCATCTGGCGAAAGATATTCTCTTTAAAGCAGCGGTGTTCAGACTCAGTGAGAAGGAGCTGTATCTCGTCTGGAGCAATCATCATATCGTCATGGACGGCTGGAGTATGGGCGTTTTGATGAAAAGCCTGTTCCAAAACTATGAAGCGCTTCGTGCCGGCCGGCCCGCCGGGGGAAGCCAGGGCAAACCTTACTCTGACTATATCAAATGGCTCGGAGGCCGGGATTATGAGGAGGCGGAACAATATTGGAGCAGCCGACTGGCGGATTTCGAACAGCCGAGCCTGCTCCCGGGCCGTCTGGCATCAGAAAAGAAAGACTACCAAAATGAAGAATATTCTTTTGTCTGGGATGAAGAGCTGGTCGCGCAGATTCAGCAGACCGCCAACCGGCATCAAGTCACGGGACCTAACCTGTTTCAGGCCGTTTGGGGTGCGGTGCTCAGCAAATACAACTATACAGACGATGTGGTGTTCGGCACCGTCGTATCAGGCCGTCCTTCAGAAATCAACGGCATAGAAACGATGGCGGGGCTGTTCATCAATACAATTCCCGTCAGAATCAAAATTGACAAAGATGCAGCCTTTTCGGACGTGATGGCGGCAGTTCAGAAAAACGCCGTGGAAGCCGAGCGCTATGATTATGTGCCGCTCTATGACATTCAAAAGCGCTCCGCCCTGGACGGCAGCCTCTTAAATCATTTGGTCGCGTTTGAAAACTATCCGCTGGACAAAGAGCTGGAAAACGGGGGCATGGAGGAAAGACTCGGCTTTTCCATTAAAGTTGAACATGCTTTTGAGCAGACGAGCTTTGATTTCAATCTCATCGTGTATCCGGGAAAAACGTGGACTGTCAAAATCAAATACAACGGAGCGGCTTTCGCTCATGATGCCATCGAACGAACGGCGCACCATCTGACCCGCATGATGAAAGCCGCGGTCGGAACGCCTGACGCGCCCGTGCGGGAACTCGGCCTTGTTTCAGGCGAAGAAGAGCGGCAGATTGTTGAGATATTCAATGATACGAAAACGGCGCTTCCGGAAGAGGAGGCCGTTCACCGTTTGTTTGAAACACAGGCAAACCGGACGCCTGCAAGCATCGCGATAAAAGAAGCGGGACGCGAATGGACCTACCGTGAAGTGAACGAAGCGGCCAACCGTCTGGCGAGACACCTTGTGAAGAGCGGGCTGGAAAAAGGCCGGACCGCCGCTATTATGAACGACCGGTCTGCGGAAACCGTTGTCGGAATGCTTGCCGTCCTAAAAGCAGGCGGCGCATATGTGCCGATTGATCCGGCTTTTCCGGAGGACCGTCTCCGCTTTATGGCGGAAGACAGCTCGATTCGGCTCGTGCTGACAGTTCAGGACTATCAAGAACAAGCGGGCACATTGCAAGTCCCGGTCGTCATGCTGGATGAAAGCGCGGATGAAACGGTAAGCGGAACAGACTTGAATCTTCCGGCCGGCGGCAACGACTTGGCGTATATCATGTATACATCCGGATCGACCGGCAAACCGAAAGGCGTCATGATTGAACACAGAAATATCATCAGGCTCGTCAAACATTCGAATTACGTGCCGGTTCATGAAGAAGACCGGATGGCGCAAACGGGAGCCGTCAGCTTTGATGCCGGAACCTTCGAAGTCTTCGGCGCATTGCTGAACGGAGCGTCATTGCACCCGGTGAAAAAAGAGACGCTGCTTGACGCCGGACAATTCGCCCAATTTCTGAAAGAGCAGCGGATCACGACCATGTGGCTGACGTCTCCGCTGTTTAATCAGCTTGCCCAAAAGGATGCCGGCATGTTTAACACGCTCCGGCACCTCATCATCGGCGGTGATGCGCTTGTGCCGCATATCGTCAGCAAAGTGAGAAAGGCATCACCGGAGCTGTCGCTTTGGAACGGATACGGGCCGACGGAGAATACGACGTTTTCGACGAGTTTTCTCATTGATCAGGATTATGACGGTTCGGTCCCGATCGGGAAGCCGATCGGAAATTCCACTGCGTACATTATGGATGAAAACCGCAACCTCCAGCCGATCGGCGCGCCCGGTGAGCTGTGCGTCGGCGGAAGCGGAGTGGCAAGAGGCTATGTGAACCTGTCTGAATTAACGGAGAAGCAGTTTGTCCGCGATCCGTTCAGACCGGATGAAATGATATACCGGACGGGGGACTTGGCGAAGTGGCTTCCGGACGGCACGATCGAGTTTCTCGGCAGAATTGACAACCAAGTAAAGGTCCGCGGTTTCAGAATCGAGCTCGGCGAAATCGAGGCGAAAATCAGCCAGGCGGAGAATGTGACGGAATCTGCGGCTGTGATCCGGAAAAATAAAGCGGATGAAAATGAAATCTGCGCTTACTTTACGGCAGACCAAGCCCTTTCGCCGGAAGACCTGCGCAAAACACTTTCGGAATCACTTCCGGAATATATGATTCCCGCGCACTTCATCCAGATGAATCAGTTTCCGCTGACGGCGAACGGAAAAATTGATAAAAAAGCGCTGCCTGAGCCTCAGGCTGAAGCCGTTCAAAAAGAATACGTAGCGCCGAAAACGGAAGCGGAGCAGAAACTCGCCGACATTTGGGAAGGCATTCTCGGTGTAAAAGCGGGTGTGACTGACAATTTCTTCACGATTGGCGGACATTCTTTAAAAGCCATGATGATGACCGCTAAAATCCAGGAGCACTTTCAAAAAGAAGTACCGATTAAAGTGTTATTTGAAAAGCCGACCATTCAGGAGCTTGCGCATTATTTGGAGCATGAGAGCGAGGAGGAACAGCAGTTTGAACCGATCCGACAAGCGCCTTATCAGAAGCATTATCCTGTTTCCTCAGCACAGCGCAGGATGTATATCCTTAATCAGCTCGGACAGGCCAGCACGAGCTACAACGTCCCTGCTGTACTTCTGCTGGAAGGATCAGTAGACAAAAACCGTCTTGAAGAGGCCATGCAGGCATTAATCAACCGTCATGAGACACTGCGTACGTCGTTTGACATGGCAGATGGAGAAGTCGTGCAGACCATTCATAAAAATGTGTCGTTTGAGCTTGAAACCGCCGAGGGCCGGGAAGAAGATGCAGAAGAGCTGACAAAAGCCTTTATCAGGCCGTTTGCGCTCAATCGTGCGCCGCTGGTCCGTTCGAAGCTGATCCGGCTTGAAGAAGACCGGCATCTTCTGCTGATTGACATGCACCACATTATTACGGACGGAAGCTCAATGGGCATTTTCATCGGTGATCTTGCGAAGCTTTATCAAGGCACGGAGCTTGCGCTGCCAAAGATTCATTATAAGGATTTTTCAGTCTGGCAGCGTGAAAAAGCAAGTCTCGATCAGCACGAAGCCTACTGGCTTGATACGTTCAAAGGCGATCTGCCGGTGTTGGATCTGCCGCTTGATTTCCCGCGTCCTGCCGAGCGCAGTTTTGAAGGGGAACGCGTCATCTTCGGGCTTGATAAACAGGTGACGGCGCAGATTAAGAAGCTGCTGGCTGATACGGATACGACGATGTACATGTTCTTGTTAGCCGCTTTTCAAGTGCTGCTGTCCAAATATTCGGGTCAGGAAGACATCGTAGTCGGGTCTCCGGCGGCCGGAAGACAGCATCCTGATCTCCAAGACGTGCCGGGCATGTTTGTCAACACAGTTGCGCTTCGGTCGCATCCTGCCGGCAAAAAAACGTTCAAACAATTTCTGGATGAGGTGAAAACGGCGAGCCTTCAAGCTTTTGAGCATCAAAGCTATCCGCTTGAAGAATTAATTGAAAAACTGCCGTTAACGAGGGACACAAGCCGGAGTCCGCTGTTCAGCGTGTTATTTAATATGCAGAACATGGAGATCCCGGCCCTGCGGCTCGGAGATTTGGAGATTTCTTCTTACTCCATGCATCATCATGTCGCTAAATTTGATCTTTCCTTAGAAGCGGCTGAGCGCGGAGAAGAGGTCGGATTGAGCTTTGATTACGCGAAAGCCTTATTTGCGGACGAAACCATCCGCCGCTGGAGCGCTCATTTTGTCAATCTGATTAAAGCCTGCGCTGAAAATCCGGATATTCAGCTGGCCGATGCAAGCCTGCTGTCAGCTCCTGAGCGGGAAGCGCTCCTTTCTGATGAAAAACGGACGGAGGCGGATCTGCCTGAGGGCACTTTTGTTTCGCTGTTTGAACGGCAAGCGCAAAAAACGCCTGATCTCACGGCGGTTGCGGGCGGAATAAGTCTGACATATCGTGAGCTTGATGAACGCTCGAACCGGTTTGCCCGCCACCTTCAGGCTTGCGGAACGGGCAGTGAGGACATCGTGGCCATTATGATGGATCGTTCGGCCGACTTGATTACCGCGATTCTCGGCGTCATGAAAGCCGGAGCGGCATTTCTCCCGATTGATCCGGAGACTCCTGAAGAGAGAATCCGCTACTCTCTTGAAGACAGCGGAACGAAGCTTCTGGTCGTCAATGAGAGAAACATGACCGCGGCCGCCGTTTATAAAGGAAATACGGTCGTAATGGAAGACGGAGAATGGCAGAACGAAAGCGCCGACCGGCTTGAAACGGAGCCCGGCGCCGACCAGCTTGCATATATCATTTATACCTCGGGAACAACGGGCAAACCGAAAGGCGTCCAGCTGGAGCACCGCAATCTAATCAATTATGTCACATGGTTCAGCCGTGAAGCCGGTTTGACCGAAGCTGACAAATCCGTGCTGCTGTCTTCTTACGCATTTGATCTCGGCTATACGGCTATATTCCCGATTCTTCAGGCGGGCGGCGAGCTGCACATTGTGCCGAAAGAGACGTACACCGCGCCTGATCAGCTTGGTGAGTATATACAGGAAAACGGCATTACGTATATGAAACTGACGCCGTCATTGTTCCATATGATCGTCAATACAGCCCGCTTTGCGGCAGAACGCCGTTTCAGCCCGCTTCGTTTAGTGGTGCTCGGCGGAGAAAAGATCATCACGTCCGATGTCCGCAAATTTCATGACGTATACGCCCATACCGACTTCATCAATCACTACGGGCCGACGGAAACGACGATCGGCGCCATTGCGGAACGGATCAATATGGAGCGTCTTGATCAATATGAGCAGCGTCCCGTCATCGGCCGCCCGATCGCAAATACCGGCGCGCTTGTATTGGACGGAGCAATGCAGCTCGTTCCTCCGGGCGCAAGCGGCGAGCTTTATATTACCGGGAAGGGGCTTGCCAGAGGATATCTTCACCGTCCGCAGCTGACGGCGGAGAAATTTCTCTCAAATCCTTTTTCACCGGACAGCCTCATGTACAAAACGGGAGATGTCGTCCGCAGGCTTCCTGACGGGACGATTGAATTTATCGGCCGTGCGGATGATCAGGTGAAAATCCGGGGCTACCGCATTGAATTAAAAGAGGTTGAAACTGTGCTGTTAAGCGTAAACGGCATTCAGGAGGCTGTCGTTCTCGCAGTCAGCGAAGGCGGGCTGCCGGAACTGTGCGCGTACTATAAAGCCGACAGCGAGCTGAAAGGCTCTGAGCTTCGCAAACGGCTTTCCGAAACACTGCCGTCTCATATGCTTCCGGCCTATTTCGTGCAGGTAGACCGCATTCCGCTTACAGCCAACGGAAAAACCGATAAAAACGCCCTTCCGAAACCGGGCGTCAGCCAAACGGCGCAAACAGCTTCAGCCTTGCCGGAAACGGAATTGGAGGAAAAGCTGTGCCGCATTTGGAAACAGACACTCGGTACGGATACTCTCGGCATTGACGATAATTTCTTCGATTATGGCGGGCACTCTTTAAAAGGCATGATGCTCCTCGCCAATATTCAGGCTGAACTGGACAAAACGGTTCCGTTAAAAGCGCTGTTCGAACAGCCGACTGTCCGCCTGCTTGCCGCATATATTGAAAAATCAGCGGTATCTGAGGGATATCGGATGATCTCACCGGCCGACAGTGCAGACGCGTACCCGTTATCATCCGCCCAAAAACGGATGTACGTCCTGAACCAGCTTGACCGGGAGACAATCAGTTATAATATGCCGTCCGTTCTTCTGATGGAAGGAGAAGTCAATATTTCAAGGCTTCAGGAAGCGCTCAATCAGATGATCGATCGCCACGAATCTTTGCGGACGTCCTTTATCGATCAAAACGGCCGCCCGATGCAGCAGATCGCAGAACAGGCTGACATCGACCTGCACATCTTTGAAGCAGCGGACGAGGAGAAAGCGGATCTTATCATTCAGGCATTCATTAAGCCGTTCGATCTGAGTGCGGCTCCGCTCATTCGGGCCGCTCTTGTCAGACTGAATGAAAAGAAACACCTGCTGCTGCTGGATATGCATCATATTATTGCCGACGGCGTGTCCAGAAGCATGCTGGTCAAAGAGCTCGCTCATCTTTACAAAGGCGGAAGCCTGCCGTCGCCGAACCTGCACTATAAAGACTTCGCCGTCTGGCAGAATGAACCCGAGCAGGCCGAACGGATGAAAGACCATGAGCGTTATTGGCTCTCCGCATTTTCCGGCGAGCTTCCTGAATTGAATCTGCCGACCGATTTCCCCCGTCCGCCGGTTCAAAGTTTTAAAGGACAATCCGTCCGTTTCAGAGCGGGGCGTGAAACGGAAAAAGCGGTGCGTGAATTAATGGAATCATCGGGAGCGACTCTTCATATGGTGCTTCACGCCGCGTTCCATGTCTTTTTGAGCAAAATCACGGGGCAGCGCGATATCATTATCGGCTCGGTGACCGCCGGAAGAACGAGCGCCGAAGTTCAGGAAATGCCGGGGATGTTTGTCAATACGCTTGCGCTTCGCAATGAAACGCGAAAAGAGCAGACCTTCGCCGGGCTGCTCGAACGAGTGAAACAAACCAATCTCGACGCGCTGGCGCATCAGGATTATCCGTTTGAGGATCTGATCGGAAAGCTTGACCTGCCGAGAGATATGAGCCGCAACCCATTGTTCCAGGTTATGGTGACGACAGAAGATCCGGATAAAGAAACACTGGAACTGGAGAACCTGCGCATCACTCCGTATGAGTCAAACCAAGGCACGGCGAAATTCGATCTGACACTCGGCGGCTTTACGGATCAAGAAGGTCTCGGCCTTCAGTTTGAATATGCGACTGATCTGTTTAAAAAAGAAACAATTGAAAAGTGGAGCGCCGGGTTCCTGCGGATTCTGAAGCAAGCGGCAGAAAGTCCGGACAGAAAGCTGCCTGAGATTTCACTGATCAGCGATGCTGAAAAACAAGCCCTCCTTGACGCATGGAAAGGAAAAACACTTTCTGTGCCGCGGGACAAAACGGTTCACCGTCTCTTTGAAGAAACGGCCGCCCGCTACGCGAACCGGCCGGCCGCGGCATATAACGGCGCGAAATGGACGTACGGCGAGCTGAACGCAAGGGCGAACCGCATCGCGCGCATTCTCATGGACTGCGGCGTCACGGCTGACGAACGTGTCGGCATTTTGACGAAACCGTCCTTGGAAATGGCCGCGGGCGTACTCGGCGTCCTGAAAGCGGGCGCGGCATTTGTGCCGATTGACCCCGACTACCCGGAAGAGCGCATCAGCTACATTTTGCAGGACAGCGGCGCCAAGCTTCTTCTCACACAGGAAGCGCTGGGCGTGCCGGACAGCTACAACGGAGAAACGATCCTGCTTGACGGCAGCCGCTCCATTCTGAGCCTGCCGCTTGATGAAAACGATGAAGCGAACCCGCAGACGGAAACAACGGCGGATCATCTCGCTTATATGATTTACACGTCAGGAACGACCGGACAGCCGAAGGGTGTCATGGTCGAACACCATGCGCTGGTGAACCTGTGTTTCTGGCATCACGACGCATTCGCCATGACGGCGGATGATAAAAGCGCCAAATACGCGGGCTTCGGTTTTGACGCCTCCATCTGGGAGATGTTCCCGACATGGACCATCGGCGCGGAGCTTCATGTCATTGACGAAGCGATCCGGCTGGATATCACCCGCTTAAATCACTATTTCGAGGAGAACGGCGTGACCATCACCTTCCTGCCGACGCAGCTGGCCGAACAATTTATGGAGCTGGAAAATACCTCTCTCCGCATGCTTCTCGTCGGCGGCGACAAGCTGAAGCGGGCGGTGAAACAGCCGTACACGATCGTCAACAACTACGGCCCGACGGAAAACACCGTCGTCGCGACAAGCGGCGTCATCAATCCGGAGGAAGGATCGCTTTCGATCGGACGGGCAATTGCCAATACGAGAGTTTATATTCTCGGCGACGGCGATCAGGTGCAGCCGGAAGGCATTGCCGGTGAATTGTGCGTGGCCGGCCGCGGTCTTGCGCGCGGATACCTGAACCGTGAAGAAGAAACGGCGAAGCGGTTTACCGCAGATCCGTTCGTGCCCGGCGAGCGCATGTACCGGACCGGCGACCTCGTCAAATGGAACGCGCAGTGCGGCATCGAATACATCGGGCGTATTGATCAGCAGGTCAAAGTGCGGGGCTACCGGATCGAGCTTTCAGAAATCGAAGTCCGCCTCTCCCAGCTTGCGGACGTTCATGACGCAGCGGTGACGGCCGTGGAAGACAAAGCGGGCAATACCGCGCTTTGCGCCTATGTCGCTCCTCAGCAGGACGATATTGAAGCGCTCAAAGCCGCGCTGAAAGACAAGCTGCCTGACTACATGGTGCCGGCGTTCTGGGTGGAGATGGACGAGCTTCCGGTCACCGCAAACGGAAAGATTGACAAAAAAGCCCTGCCGGCGCCTGACATTGAAGCGGGAAGCGCCGCGTACAAAGCGCCGGAAACGGAGATGGAGACCCTGCTTTCCGACATTTGGCAGGAAGTGCTCGGTCTTGATCAGATCGGCGTAAGCGACAATTTCTTCACGCTCGGCGGGGATTCGATCAAAGGCATCCAAATGGCGAGCCGCCTGAACCAGCACGGCTACAAGCTGGAGATGAAAGATCTCTTCCAGCATCCGACCATCGAAGAGCTCGTCTCCTATGTGGAGCGGACGGAAGGCAAGCAGGCCGACCAGGGCCCTGTCGAAGGCGAAGCGGAGTTAACGCCGATCCAGCGCTGGTTCTTTGAACGAAACTTTACCGACAAACACCACTGGAACCAATCCGTCATGCTTCACGCGAAAGACGGCTTTGATCCGGACCTGGTGGAAAAAACCCTGCAAGCATTGATTGAACACCATGATGCGCTCCGCATGGTTTACCGTGAAGAAAGGGAAGGCATCATTCAGACATACCTCCCTGTCACAGAATGCAAGGCAAGCTTTGAAATCGTTGATCTGTACGGAACTGACGAGGATATGCTGAAAAGCCAGATTCAGCGGCTTGCCGATCATCTTCAGGGAAGTCTTGATCTGGAGAACGGCCCGCTGTTAAAAGCGGAGCAATACCGGACAGAACAAGGCGATCATCTGTTAATCGCGGTTCACCATCTCGTCGTGGACGGGGTTTCATGGAGAATTCTGCTTGAGGATTTCGCTTCAGGTTATAAACAGGCGCAGCAGCAAAACAGCATCGTCCTCCCGCAGAAAACCCACTCCTTTAAAGATTGGGCGGAGGCGCTGAACACGTTTGCGCAATCAGAAGAGCTGAAAAAGCAGGCGGCTTATTGGGCGCAGGCAGATGCGGAAGAACTCCAGCCGCTGCCGAAAGACCATGATCCGAACAAACGGCTCGTCAAACATACGGCGGCCGTGAAATGTGAATTGACTGAGGAAGAAACGGCACAGCTGCTCACAGATGTTCATCATCCGTACGGAACGGAAATCAACGACATTCTGCTCAGCGCGCTCGGCTTAACGATCGGTGAATGGACGGAAAACGGCAAAGTCGGCATCAACTTAGAAGGACACGGCCGGGAAGAAATCATACCGAATGTCAATATTTCACGGACGGTCGGCTGGTTTACGGCCCAATATCCGTTGATTCTGCAGATCAGCAAGGAAGACGGCGTCTCTTCCGTCATTAAAACGGTAAAAGAGACGGTGCGGCGCGTTCCTGATAAAGGTGTAGGATACGGGATTCTCCGGTATCTGTCATCCGATGAAACAGAAAAAGGCGTCACGCCTGAAATCAGTTTTAACTACTTAGGGCAGTTTGACAATGAAGTGAAAACGGAATGGTTTGAGCCGTCTCCATATGATATGGGACGTCAAGTCAGCGAAGAGTCAGAGGCGTTATACGCACTGAGCTTCAGCGGGATGGTTACAGGCGGCCGCTTCGTCATTTCCTGCTCATACAATCAGGAAGAATATGAAAGAAGCACCGTCGAAACACAGATGCAGCGGTTTAAAGACAATCTCTTAATGATCATCCGCCATTGCACAGCCAAAGAGGAGAAAGAATTTACGCCGAGCGATTTCAGCGCGCAGGATCTTGAGATGGATGAAATGGGAGACATCTTTGACATGCTTGAGGAGAATTTAACGTGACAAAAACAGTTAACAGAAGGGGGGAGCGGAGCAGATGAGCCAATTCAGCAAAGATCAGGTTCAGGACATGTATTATTTGTCGCCGATGCAGGAGGGAATGCTGTTTCATACTCTCCTGAATCCCGGCCAAAGTTTTTACATCGAACAAATGACAATGAAAGTAAAAGGCAGCTTGAATATCAGATGCCTTGAAGAAAGCATGAATGTGATCATGGACCGGTACGATGTATTTCGTACCGTGTTCATTCACGAAAAAGTAAAAAGGCCGGTCCAAGTCGTATTGAAAAAACGGCAGTTTCAGATAGAAGAAATCGATCTGACACATGTAACGGACAGCGAGCAAACAGCCAAAATCAATGAATACAAAGAACAGGATAAGATCAAGGGCTTTGATTTGACGCGGGATATTCCGATGCGGGCAGCCATTTTTAAAAAATCGGAAGAAAGCTTTGAATGGGTGTGGAGCTACCACCACATCATTTTGGACGGCTGGTGCTTCGGCATCGTCGTGCAGGATCTGTTTAAGGTATACAATGCCCTGCGCGAACAAAAGCCGTACAGCCTGCCGCCGGTCAAACCGTATAAAGACTATATCAAGTGGCTTGAAAAGCAGGATAAACAAGCATCACTGCATTACTGGCGCGGGTACTTAGAAGATTTTGAAGGACAAACGACATTTGCGGAGCAAAGAAAGAAACAAAAGGACGGCTATGAGCCGAAAGAGCTGCTCTTCTCACTGCCGGAGGCGGAAACAAAAGCATTTACCGAGCTTGCAAAATCGCAGCATACCACTTTGAGTACGGCGCTTCAGGCGGTTTGGAGTGTATTAATCAGCCGCTACCAGCAGTCCGGAGATTTGATCTTCGGCACAGTCGTTTCCGGGCGTCCCGCAGAAATCAAAGGCGTTGAACATATGGTCGGGCTGTTTATCAATGCTGTCCCGAGGCGGGTGAAGCTGTCTGAGGATACCACATTTAACGGCTTGCTCAAGCAGCTGCAGGAGCAATCGCTGCAGTCTGAGCCGCATCAATATGTGCCGCTCTATGACATCCAAAGCCAGGCCGATCAGCCAAAGCTGATTGACCACATCATTGTGTTTGAAAATTATCCGCTTCAGGATGCAAAAAATGAAGAAAACAGTGAAAACGGCTTTGATATGGAGGACGTCCATGTTTTTGAGAAATCGAATTATGATCTCAACCTGATGGCTTCTCCAGGTGATGAGATGCTGATTAAGCTTGCCTATAACGGGAATGTGTTTGATGAGGCGTTTATCCTGCGCTTAAAATCTCAGCTTCTCACAGCGATTCAGCAGCTCATCCAGAAGCCGGATCAGCCTGTCAATACGATCAGACTTGTTGATGAAAAGGAAAGAGAGCTTCTGCTTACCGGCTTAAACCCGCCGGCTCAGACTCATCAGGCGAAGCCTCTGACAGATTGGTTCAAGGAAGCGGTGAATGTAAATCCAGATGCACCGGCGCTTACGTATTCCGGCCAGACTCTTTCCTATCGTGAATTAGATGAGGAAGCGAACCGTCTTGCGCGCCGTTTGCAAAAGCAAGGTGCGGGTAAGGACACCGTTGTCGCGTTGTACACGAAGCGCTCGCTTGAGCTGGTGATCGGCATTCTCGGCGTATTAAAAGCGGGAGCGGCTTATCTGCCGGTTGATCCGAAGCTGCCGGAGGACCGAATCTCGTACATGCTGGCTGACAGTGCGGCAGCCTGTCTGCTGACACATCAGGAGATGAAAGAAAAAGCGGCTCAGCTGCCGTATACAGGAACAACACTCATCATCGATGATCGAGCACGGTTTGAGGAACAGGCAAGCGATCCTGCAGCCGCAATTGATCCCGATGATCCGGCGTATATTATGTATACGTCCGGCACAACCGGAAAGCCAAAGGGCAATATCACCACTCATGCCAATATTCAAGGATTGGTCAAGCATGTAGACTACATGGCATTTTCTGAACAAGATACGTTCTTATCTGTTTCCAATTACGCCTTTGACGCATTTACCTTTGATTTCTACGCATCAATACTGAATGCGGCACGGCTCATTATCGCAGATGAACATACACTGCTTGATACAGAACGGCTCACTGATCTGATCCGGCAGGAGAATGTCAATGTCATGTTTGCGACAACCGCACTTTTTAATCTTCTCACCGATGCGGGAGAGGAGTGGCTGAAGGGGCTTCGCTGTGTGTTATTCGGGGGTGAGCGCGCGTCAGTGCCTCACGTCAGAAAGGCGCTTGAGATCATGGGGCCTGGCAAGCTGATTAATTGCTACGGGCCGACTGAGGGAACGGTGTTTGCGACAGCTCACGTCGTGCACGACATACCGGATTCCATTTCCTCATTGCCGATCGGAAAGCCGATCAGCAATGCCAGTGTTTATATTCTTAACGGGCAAAATCAGCTTCAGCCGTTCGGAGCTGTCGGTGAACTGTGCATCAGCGGAATGGGTGTATCAAAAGGATATCTGAACCGTCATGACCTGACGAAGCAAACGTTTATCCCAAATCCGTTCAAGCCGGGAGAAACGCTTTACCGCACAGGGGATTTAGCACGCTGGCTGCCGGATGGAACAATTGAATACGCCGGGCGTATTGACGACCAGGTCAAAATACGCGGACACCGGATTGAGCTTGAAGAAATCGAAAAGCAGCTGCAGGAATACCCGGGTGTGAAAGATGCGGTCGTTGTTGCGGACCGCCATGAGTCTGGAGATGCATCAATCAACGCCTACCTCGTGAACCGGACGCCGCTTTCAGCTGAAGACGTAAAGAGGCACCTGAAAAAACAGCTTCCTGCTTACATGGTGCCGCAAACCTTTACTTTCTTAGAGGAGCTTCCGTTAACGACAAACGGGAAGGTCAATAAACGGCAGCTGCCGAAACCGGATCAGGCTCAGGCGGCGAAAGAATGGATCGGGCCTCGAAACGCGACAGAAGAAACGATTGCACACATCTGGTCCGAGATTCTCGGCAGACAGCAGATCGGGATTCATGATGATTTCTTCGCGCTCGGGGGCCATTCCTTAAAAGCGATGACGGCAGCGTCGCGCATTAAAAAAGAGCTCGGTACGGACATTCCGGTGCAGCTGTTATTCGAAGCGACGACAATCGCAGACATTGCCGGTTATCTGCTTCACGGTGAAGAAAAAGGAATGAAAGATCTCACCATCATGAATAAAAATCAGTCTGACACACTGTTTGCGTTCCCGCCGGTTCTCGGTTACGGGCTGATGTACCAGCCGCTGGCAAAACAGCTGTCCGGCTATAAAATCTGTGCGTTTGATTTTATCGAGGAAGACAACCGCATCGAACGCTACACAGAGCTGATCAATCAGCTCCAGCCGGAAGGACCGGTCAAGATGTTCGGATACTCGGCAGGATGCACGCTCGCCTTTGAAACGGCCAAACGCCTTGAAGCAGCGGGCCGTGAAGTGGAGCGGCTGATCATGGTTGATTCCTATAAAAAACAAGGCGTCAGCGACTTGGAAGGCCGCACCGTAGAAAGTGATGTCCAGGCACTGATGAAGGTAAACCGGGACAATGAAGCGCTGAATAATGAAGCCGTCAAAGAAGGGCTCGCCAAAAAAACAAACGCGTTTTATTCTTATTTCGTGCATACCGTCAGCACCGGCACGGTCAATGCGGATATAGATCTATTAACGTCAGAACCGGACTTTGCGATGCCGCCGTGGCTCGCTTCGTGGGAGGAAGCCACGACAGGTGAATACCGTGTGAAAAAAGGCTGCGGCACGCACGCAGAAATGCTTCAGGGAGAATGTCTCGAAAGGAATGCGGCATATTTGCTCGAATTCCTAAGGAAGGAACATCTGAAGCTGACAACTTCACGATAGAAAAGGAGGAAGCCCGCCAATGGTCCAGCTCTTTAAATCGTTCGATACCACGGAAAAAACGCAGCTTATCTGTTTTCCGTTCGCAGGAGGCTATTCCGCATCATTCCGCCCGCTCCACACCTATCTTCAAGGTGAGTGTGAGATGCTTGCCGCGGAACCGCCGGGACACGGAACAAATCAAATGTCCCCCGTTGAGGATTTTGAACAGCTTGTCAGTTTATACAAGCAGGAGTTGAATCTCCATCCTGACCGCCCGTTTGTGCTGTTCGGCCACAGTATGGGAGGCATGGTCGCTTTCAGGCTGGCGCAAAAGCTGGAGCGGGAGGGCATTTACCCGCAGGCCGTGATCATCTCAGCCATTCAGCCGCCGCATGTTGAAAGGAAAAAAGTGTCTCATCTTGATGATGAAAAATTTCTCGCCCATATTATCGAGCTTGGCGGAATGCCGCAGGAGTTAGTGGAGAATAAGGAGGTCATGTCATTTTTCCTGCCTTCTTTCAGATCCGACTACCGCGCGCTTGAAAGCTTCCGTCCGTCTGATTCTCACATCATTCAATCACCCGTCCATATATTTAACGGGCGGAAAGATAAAAAATGTATCAAAGATGCGGACGGATGGAAAAAATGGGCCGACAATCCCGTATTTCATGAGTTTTCGGACGGCCACATGTTCATATTAAGTGAAACTGAAAAAGTGGCGGAACGAATCTATGAGATTATTAACAGGAGCACTGCAGGCCAATTGTTATAGGATATGACAGACAGCATTCGCTGTCTGTTTTTTGTAACAAAATCCGCCCGCGAGTTTTCTCATTTATCAAAAATTTTATGTTATGATTTGATGGAATATAATTTTGAAGGGATTGTCGTACATGAATGATGCAGCAAAAGAGCTGAACAGAACATTATCTGAAGAAAACCCGCACGTGCTTCATATGCTTTCTGATTTGGGCAGAGAGTTGTTTTATCCGAAAGGGGTGCTGACACAATCGGCGGAAGCGAAAGCCAAGGCCGGAAAGTATAATGCCACGATCGGGATTGCCACCTCACAGGGCGAGTCCATGCACTTTTCCCATATTCAAGAGACACTGTCCGCCTATAACCCCGATGATATCTACGATTATGCTCCGCCGCAGGGAAAAGAGCCGCTCAGACAGGAATGGCTGAAAAAAATGCGTCTCGAAAATCCTTCATTAGCCGGCAAAGACATCAGCACGCCGATCGTGACAAACGCTTTAACACACGGGCTGAGCATCGCCGCCGACTTGTTCGTCAATGAAGGGGATACGCTGCTTCTGCCTGATAAATATTGGGGAAATTACAATTTCATTTTCGGTGTCCGGCGCAAGGCATCCATTGAGACCTACCCGCTTTTTCAGCAGGATGGGCGTTTTAATGCGGCGGGGCTGTCCGAGCTGCTGAAAAAGCAGGAAGAAAAGGCGATTGTCGTGCTGAATTTCCCGAATAATCCGACAGGCTACACGCCGGGAGAAGAGGAAGCGTCAGAAATCGTCAGCGTGATCCTGGAGGCGGCAGAAGCCGGCAAAGAGATTGTCGTGCTCGTAGACGATGCGTATTACAATCTGTTTTACGATGAAACGGCCATTCAGGAATCCATCTTCAGCAAACTCGCCCAAGTGCACGACCGGGTGCTTTGCGTGAAAATAGACGGCGCGACGAAGGAAAATTACGCGTGGGGCTTCCGCGTCGGTTTTATTACGTACAGCACAAAAAGCGAAAAAGCGCTGCGCGTGCTCGAGGAAAAAACAAAAGGGATTATCAGGGGAACGATTTCAAGCGCCCCGCACCCGTCCCAAACGTTTATGCTGCGGGCGATGCAGTCACCGGAATACGAGAAAGAAAAATCGCTGAAATATAACATCATGAAAAAACGGGCTGACAAAGTGAAAGCCGTTCTTGCAGAAAACAAGCACTATGATGACGTATGGACGCCTTACCCGTTTAACTCTGGTTATTTCATGTGTGTCCGGCTGAAAGACATAAACGCCGGCGAATTGAGAGTGTCGTTGCTTGAAAAGAGAGGAATCGGGACGATATCCATTAATGAAACCGATTTGCGAATCGCATTTTCATGTGTTGAAGAAGAACACATCGCGGATCTGTTCGAAGAAATTTATCAGGAAGCAAAGCAGCTGCAGAAACAGGCGGAAATATCAGGCTGACAAAAAAGGAGGGGGACACCCTCCTTTTTGTCTTTTATTCTGTTACATTTACTTTCCCATTCACATTTTCCCGGAGCATTTGCCTGAAAACGGCGATATCTTTTTGCGAATAGAAAAGTCGTTTCGGCAGCAGAAGTGTTCCGTAACCCGATGTTTGTAATCGAAACATATCTTTGTGCTCCCTAGCCGAGAGCAGTTCATCCCATTCAAAAAGAATGCTTGCGTTTTTTTGTTTTTGGCTGATTCCGAGCTGATGAATCGTAATACTTCTGGCAGATTTCAGCCGCTGATTCGTTTTGTATGTTCTGTAAAGACGGAAGAATGAGATTGCCGTTGCGATCACCGTGACTGCCAAAGAGAGAATCACAGCTGCAAGGAAATTCAGGAGAGCTCTGACGCCCCATGTGCCGCCTGTAACCGGGCCGTTCATTTCAAAACAGATGGCAGAAGCCAGCAGCATAATCAAAAAACAGACAGCCGCGGATTTTCCTTGATGATAAGCAAAGTGTTTTCTTACATCGGCAAATGTTAAGCAGCCCGCGAGATAGATATTTTCATTTCGTGTGTTGATCATATTCCGTCTTCGTTTCCTTTCATTTTTTCCCTATGTCGTAATATGTTTTTTTTCCGCCGTCCTGAAGCATTGCTTCCCAAGACTCCGATGACGATACAGACGGCGCCGGCGATATGATACCAGCGGAGTGACTCATGGAGAACGAGGACACCCGCAAGCATCGTCACGAGGACGGAAAAATTGTTAAAGGCGCTCATCTTAAACGCTTCAATCTTGGACAGCGCGTAGTTTGACATCAATGATGTAATGAGAGAAGACAAAATGCCTAAATACAGAATCGCTGCGATAAAACCGGGATCGCGGAAGGGCAGAAAATACTGCCCGATCGTTCCTTCCGCTCCGTGCCGGAAGAGAGCGATGCAGTTGAAGGAAGCAAAGCCGATCGCAGACATGCACCAGGTCAGCTCACCCAATGAAAAACGCTGGGTCATGCGTCTCGCTGCCGTATTGTAAAGGGCGGAGGACAGCGCGGACAACAGGATCAGGAAAGCACCTTTAAAACTCGCCGATTCCGCGGACACCCCTTTCATTGTGAAAATAAATACCACCCCGGCCACTGACAGGCATGTGAATCCCTTTTGCGCCCATGTCGGACGTTCCTTTAAAAAGTAAGACGAAAACAGCATCGTAAAAATCGGGATGGCGGCTTGAATGATACCGGCTTCCGATGATGAAGAATACAAAAGGCCGAACGCCTGAAAACTGAAAAACAAAGCCGGATATAAAAGGGCCAAAGGCAAGATCGCCAGCACATTCTTCCAGCTGACGGACAGTTTGATCCAGCCGAATAAAACAGGAAGCATTGCACAGATGAAGGCCGCTGTGAACCGATGAGCCAATATATCAAACGGATTGGCGGATTGAAGCGCAATCTTGACAAATATAAAGGAAAAACCGATAATCAGCGCATTTAAAATGGCAGCGAGGTAAGCAGCAGCCAAACGGTTTTGATTAATCATCTTTACGAACTCCTTTAATGAGATCGAGCGCCGGCCGCTCCCTTTTATTGTATGGGAAGGGAAGAAGCAGTACAATGAGAATAATGATAAACTGTACCGGTACAGATGGAGGTTCAGCATGGAAAAGTATATGAACGTGATGATAGAAGTGGAGAGTCTCATTGAAGGCGGCACTTTTCAGGAAGGGGCGCGGCTGCCTTCTATCAGGCAGCTGGCCGAGCGTTTTCACGTCAGTAAAAGCACCGTCATCCGTGCGCTTCAGGAGCTTGAAAAACGGCACATTATTTATGCCGTGCCGAAAAGCGGCTACTATCTTATTAAAAATGAAAAAAAGCAGGAGCGAGAACAAACAGGTATCATTGATTTTGCAGCCTCGGCGCCGGACCCTGATATTTTTCCGTACCGCGACTTTCAGCATTGCATCAACAAAGCCATTGATATGTATAAAAATGATTTGTTCATTTACGGCACGCCGCAGGGGCTTCCGTCTTTAATCCGGGTGCTTCAGACGCTGTTATCCGATTATCAGGTATTTGCAAAAGAGCGGAACATTTTTATCACCTCGGGTGTGCAGCAGGCGTTATCCCTGCTGTCTCTGATGCCGTTTCCGAACGGAAAAAAGAAGATTTTAATCGAACAGCCGGGCTATCATCTGATGGTGGAGCAGCTTGAAGCGCTGCGCCTTCCCGCCTGCGGCATTAAACGGACGGCTGAGGGGCTTGATATGGCGGAAGTCGAGCGGCTGTTTCAGACGGAGGAAATTAAGTTTTTTTACACGATGCCCCGATTTCATAATCCGCTCGGCAGCTCTCTGACAGAATGGCAAAAACGAGAGCTTGTCCGATTAGCGGAGGCGTATGACGTTTATTTGGTTGAGGATGATTTCCTAGGAGATTTAGAGGACAATCAGAAGGCAGACCCGCTGTACGCCTACGATCTGTCTTCCCGCGTGATTTATTTGAAAAGCTTTTCGAAAATGATTTTTCCGGGGCTGCGTGTTGGAGCGGCTGTGCTCCCGGATTCGCTGGCCCCGGTTTTCCATACGTATAAAAAGCTGAGCGATATCGACTGTTCGATGATATCCCAAGCGGCCCTTGAAGTGTATATCAAAAGCGGCATGTTCAAAAGGCATAAAGAAAAAATC
Organism: Bacillus sp. EB106-06-01-XG163; assembly: GCF_058791615.1. Taxonomy (NCBI): domain Bacteria; kingdom Bacillati; phylum Bacillota; class Bacilli; order Caryophanales; family Bacillaceae; genus Bacillus; species Bacillus sp. EB106-06-01-XG163. The sequence goes on along the minus strand of NZ_JBYTDS010000008.1, from coordinate 7,966 downwards.
CGGGCCTCTTACAGAGCACGTTCCGAGCTGCTCCAAAACGCGCTGCAGGAGTACGGCGGTTTTTCTGTAAAGCAAACGTCGATCCATACCCATCTCGTGCTGGAGAAAAGCCTTTCCGCTTCAAGAGTTGTGCAGCGTCTGAAAGCGCAAGGCGTGCTGGTGGAGCCGATTGAGAGCCATTACCTATCGGATTTTCCGAAAGAAAATATCATCAAACTCAACGTGTCCAACGTCAAGACAGGGGATATCACGCGAGGCATCAAAATGCTGACGGATTGCTTATAACAGCTCTTCATACGTTTTCATCTCAATCCCGTCACAAAAATCGGGATGCGCCGCACAAACGGCCAGCTTATACTCCTCGTCCGCCTCATATGTGCGGATGAAACAAGGTTCATGTCCGTCCGGAAGTTCAATGGACACATGGCCGTCGTCTTTGAGGCGGACGCTGAATGAATCAAGCGGCAGGGAAAGCCCTTTTCCGGCCTGTTTGATAAAGCTTTCTTTCATCGACCACAGATGGTAAAAATAATCGGTCTGCTGATCGGGGTGTTTCGCTTGCAGATCACTGTATTCCGTGGGCGAAAAAAACCGTTTGGCGATATCAATCGTGCCGGGCTTCATTTTTTCAATATCAATGCCGATCGGTTTTGAATCAACGGCGCACACGATCCAGCGACCGGAGTGGGAAATATTAAAGTGCATGTCCGGAAGCGCGGGGATGTACGGCTTTCCGTATTCCTGAACGCTGAATGAAATCCCTGCCGGATCAAGTCCGTAAGCCTTCGCCGCAGCGGTGCGGATCAGCATGTCGCCGATCAAGGTGCGGTGAGCATCCTCCTTATGGTAAAAGCGCCGGCATTTTTCCCGCTTTTCGGCGGACACGGCCGCCATCATCCGATCCTCTTCCCCTGCAGAAAGCGGGCGGTCCATATATACTCCGTAAATCTTCATGTCCGATCCTCCGTCTGAAAATATTGTCAAAACCATCCTATCATATCAGACGAAAGCTGTCCGAAAATAAAAAAACAAAACCGTTTCGGCTTTGTTTTTAATGAACGGACGTTGCCCGCCCGGAGATCGCGTATGTTAACAGTTTAGAGGACTGCGGCAAAGAAAAACGCAGAATCAGCCCCGTCAAAACAGCCGTAATAATGGTTCCGGCGCCGATCGGTCCGCCCATCATCCAGGCTGCGGCAAGAATCGTCAGCTCAATGCCGTTCCGCACCCATTGCACGTTCCAGCCCGTTTTTTCAGATATCAGCATCATCAGAGAGTCCCGGGGGCCCGCGCCGAGCCCTGCTGATACGTAAATACCGACGCCGCAGCCGATCAGCAGCAATCCGATAGAAAAAAACACGGCCGCTAAGGAAAAAGCGTGCGTCTCAGGAAGCAGAAACGAAAAGAAATCAATAAACATTCCCATCAGCACCATGTTTAAGATAGCGCCGATTTTCGGGAGTGTCCTTGTGAACAGGCAGGTTAAAGCCACGATGACCGCGCCGACCACGATGGACCATTGGCCGACAGAAAGCCCGAAATGCTGAAAAAGCCCATAATGAAAGGCATCCCAAGGGCTGATGCCGAGAGCTTTTCCTTTAATGGTTAACGATACCCCGAAAGACAAAATTAACAGACCGGCAAAATAAAACGTCCAGCGCATCAAGAATTCCCGCTTCAAAGAGGTCCCTTCTTTCATAAAATTTCATTAATTGTCATTGTAGCATAACCGCCAAAAAAAAGAAGAAGCGAAATCAGTGTTTCGCTTCTTCTCCCGCTCCTACAAAGGATTCAGTATACGATTTAAAAACCGCTGCGTGCGTTCTTCTTTCGGCGCGGAGAAAATTTGCTCCGGCGGTCCTTGTTCCACAATGACGCCGCCGTCAATGAAGATGACTTCATCGGCCACTTCCTGCGCGAATTTGATTTCATGGGTGACGACGACCATCGTCCAGCCTTCGTTCGCCAGATCCTTAATCACTTTAAGCACCTCGCCGACCAGCTCCGGATCAAGCGCTGACGTCGGTTCGTCAAACAGCATCAGCTCGGGCTGAATCGCAAGCGCGCGGGCGATGCCGACACGCTGCTGCTGACCGCCGGAAAGCTGGAACGGATATAAATCCATTTTGTCTTTCAGTCCGACTTTTTCCAGAAGCTCCATCGCTTCTTTTCTGACTTGCTCCTTGTCGCGCTTTTGCACTTGAACGGGTCCTTCCATGACGTTTTCAAGCGCCGTGCGGTGAGGAAACAGATGATACGCCTGAAAGACCATGCCTGATTTGCGGCGGAGGCGAAGAATATCAGCCTGCTTCACTTTTTTGGAGAAATCTATTGAAAAATCGGAGAATGCCAGCTCGCCGCGATTGGGGATCTCAAGCGCGTTCAGACAGCGCAGAAGCGTCGTTTTTCCTGAACCGGACGGCCCCAGAACGGCGATGACTTTCCCTTTTTCTATCTCCATATCTATCTTTTTTAAAATTTCATTCTGTCCGAATGATTTATTTAATCCTTTGACGGAAAGCATATCGAAACCTCCTTATTTGGCCACATAACGGTCGAGACGCCGTTCGATCACGTGCTGTACGATTGACAGCAAGAAGCAGATGATCCAATAAATAAAGGCGGCTTCAATATAGATGACCAAGATTTGATCAAGGTTTTGCGCGCCGATTTCCTGCGCTTTTCTGAACAGCTCCGCGACGAGAATCTGTGACGCGAGAGATGTATCCTTGATCAGGCTGATAAATGTATTTGATAATGGCGGAATGGACACGCGAAACGCCTGCGGCAGGATCACGCGGAACAATGTCTTGCGATAGGTCATGCCGATCGTATAACCGGCTTCCCATTGCCCTTTCGGCACGGATGAAATAGATGCCCGGATGATTTCAGAAGCGTAGGCGCCCACGTTTAATGAAAACGCGATGACTGCGCTTGGGAAAGGGTCCAGCGTAATATTAAATGTCGGGAACAGATAAAAAATGATGAACAATTGAACGAGAAGAGGAGTGCCGCGCACCGCTGATACGTATACGCTGAACACCCATCTCAATGGTTTCATATTTGACATTCTGGCGAGCGCCGTAATCAGCGCGATGATCATTCCAAAAATAAAGGAAAGAATGGTAAGGGGAATCGAGTAATAGATTCCCCCGGAAAGAATCGGCCAGAATGACTGCTGCACCAGATCCCAAGGAATGGCTGTTGCAATCACGGGTTCCGGCATGTTACTTAGAAACATCTTCGCCGAACCATTTTTTCGCTATTTTAGAAAGAGTCCCGTCCTCTTTCATTTCTTTTAACGCCTTGTTGACGTGAGTCACAAGTTCGCCGCTTCCTTTTCGGAATGCGAAATACGTCTGCTGCGGCTGGCCTGCTTCAAACGCGATTTTCACGTTTTTATTGCCGGACGTTTTTAAGTAGTTCAGTACGGCAAGCTTATCGTTGTAAGTCAGATCAGCGCGGCCCTGCTGAATGAGCTGAAGGGATTGAGCCATGCCTTCAACGCCTTCAATTTTCGCGCCGGCTTCTTTCGCTAATTTATTGTAATTGCTTGTTAATGACTGAGCCGCTGTTTTTCCTTTGACATCAGCCTCTTTCGCAATCGTGCTGTCTTTTTTCGTCACGACGACTGCATTTGACGTTGTGTATTTATCCGAAAAATCATATTGGTTCTCACGGCCTGTTTTGCCGACTTGGTTGGCAACGACGTCAAACCGTTTCGCGTTTAATCCGGCAAACATGCTGTCCCATTGTGTTTCTTTGAAGTCAGCTTTCAGACCGAGGCGTTTCGCGACTTCTTGAATCACTTCAACATCATACCCGGTCAGTTTGTCACTCTTTTTATCATGGAAGGTAAACGGTTCGTACGTTCCTTCTGTGCCGACGGTCAGTACGCCTTTTTTCTTGACAGAAGCCCAAAGATCGCCGTCTTTTGACTTAGATCCGCTGTCCTGTGAGTTTCCGCAGGCTGCAAGCATTGCGATGCTGACCATCATGAACAAAGCGAATAATGCTTTTTTCATCTTCTTTATTCCCCACTTTTCTGAGTAGTTTTATTGAGAAAAAATAGCTCCCAATTGTAAAGGATAACTTTTTTTTAGTATGAGTCAAGTAATTGGTTTTCATAAGCGGGAATTCTTCGTGTTCCGGATCAAAATAATTCCAAAAACTGTCTGACCGGCTTCGGCAGATAGCTGTCTTTTCTCCAGATGACGGCCGGTGTCATGACAAACGGGTTGTCTTCGATGATAACCGTTTTGACATGCGAGCGCATATGGACGGGAATCATCGTCAAAGGCAGAATTGTGGCGCCGAACCCTGATGATACGAGGCTCAAGAGCGTCGCGGAGTCATGGCATTCACAGACAACCTGAAGGTCGAGACCGTACTGTTCACAAACTTGGAGGACTTGGTCATACACACCTCTTCCATTGACGGTGCGCAAAAGGATCAAAGGCAAAGAGGCGATGTCATTCAGTTTAATCGTTTCACCGCACAGTCGTTTTGAATGCTCGGACAGCACCAATACACACGGAATGTCTTCAAGCTCCTTCGATTCAATGCCGTCGTTTTTAATCAAGGTGGTGGTGACGGCGGCGTCAATCTGCCGGGTTTCCAGAAGCTCGAGCAGTGAGACAGGCTCATCTTCCCAAATGTTAAAGGTGAGATGCGGAAACCGCTCTTTCATCTGTGACACTTTCTCAAGCATGAGCGCGGCGCAGTAAATGGTTGACCCGACGGCAAGTGTCCCGGCCACCTCCTCCTTCAGCTCTTGTACCTCGATAATGGCATCCTCAAACTTATGAAGAATCTCTTTCGCTCTTTTCAAAAAGACATTTCCTTCATATGTAAGGGTCATGTGTTTCTTTTTATTGCGGTCAAACAGAATGACGCCCAATTCTTCTTCGAGCTGTTTCAGCTGTCTGCTTAAAGGCGGCTGTGCCATATGAAGCTTTTTGGCGGCCGTCGTAATTTTCTGCTCTTGGGCAATGGTAATGAAATAACGCAATTGCCGGATATCCATGAGAACGCTCGCTCCTTTCTTTTATACCTTTAAGGTATGATACATAGATTTAACGAATATTTTTCATATGGATATATCAGGAGTATGATGGTTTTGACACCACATTTCAAGCGTAAAGGAGGGGTCGATATGAAGCTCGTCATCGGAATGACCGGGGCAACGGGAGCCATATTCGGGATCAGGCTTTTAGAATATTTAAAAGCCGCGGAGATCGAAACCCATCTTGTCGTGTCTCCTTGGGCAAATGTCACCATTACACATGAAACCGATTATACGTTAAAAGATGTCGAGAAACTCGCATCCTTTACGTATTCTCACAAAGACCAAGCCGCGGCGATTTCAAGCGGTTCGTTTGAAACGGACGGGATGATCATCGCTCCGTGCAGCATGAAATCACTGGCAAGCATCCGCACCGGAATGGCTGACAATCTGCTGACAAGGGCGGCTGACGTCATCCTGAAGGAGCGGAAAAAACTTGTGCTGCTGACTAGAGAAACGCCGCTCAGCCAAATCCATTTAGAAAATATGCTAGCGCTTACAAAAATGGGTTCCGTCATTCTTCCGCCGATGCCTGCATTTTATAACAAGCCGGCTGACATGGATGAATTGATCGACCATATTGTGTTCCGGACGCTCGATCAGTTCGGCATCCGTCTGCCGGAAGCGAAACGGTGGTACGGAATTGAAAAACAAAAAGGAGGAATCTGATAATGGCCTATCAGGATTTTAGGGAATTTCTCGCCGCTCTTGAAAAAGAAGGGCAGCTCTTAACAGTCAACGAAGAGGTAAAACCGGAGCCGGATCTGGGCGCCGCTGCGCGTGCAGCCAGCAATCTCGGGGATAAAACCCCTGCGCTTTTGTTTAACAATATTTACGGACATCACCATGCGCAGGTGGCTCTGAATGTCATCGGCTCGTGGCCGAATCACGCAATGATGCTCGGCATGCCGAAAGATACGCCTGTTAAAGAACAATTCTTTGAGTTCGCCAAACGGTACGATGCATTTCCGGTGCCGGTCAAACGGGAAGAAACCGCGCCGTTTCATGAAAATGAAATAACGGAAGATATCAATCTATTTGACATCCTTCCGCTATTCAGAATCAACCAGGGGGACGGCGGCTATTATTTGGATAAAGCGTGCGTCATTTCCCGCGATCTTGAAGATCCGGACAATTTCGGCAAGCAGAATGTCGGCATTTACAGAATGCAGGTAAAGGGAAAAGACCGCCTCGGCATTCAGCCCGTGCCTCAGCATGATATTGCGATTCATCTTCGCCAAGCTGAAGAACGCGGCGTGAATCTTCCCGTTACGATCGCGCTCGGCTGTGAGCCGGTGATTACGACAGCTGCGTCAACTCCGCTGTTATACGATCAATCCGAGTATGAAATGGCCGGCGCGATTCAAGGGGAGCCCTACAGAATCGTCAAATCTAAATTGTCTGACTTAGACATCCCTTGGGGCGCTGAAGTCGTTCTGGAAGGAGAGATCCTTGCGGGAGAGCGGGAATACGAAGGACCTTTCGGTGAGTTCACGGGCCATTATTCAGGCGGCCGCAGCATGCCGGTGATCAAAATCAAACGGGTATATCATAGAAACAATCCGATTTTTGAACATTTATACTTAGGCATGCCGTGGACGGAGTGCGATTATATGATCGGCATTAATACGTGCGTGCCGCTTTACCAGCAGCTCAAGGAAGCTTATCCGAACGAGATTGTCGCCGTGAACGCGATGTATACGCACGGCCTGATCGCCATCATTTCAACGAAAACGCGCTACGGCGGATTTGCCAAGGCGGTCGGCATGCGCGCCCTGACCACGCCGCACGGACTCGGCTACTGCAAAATGGTCATTGTCGTGGATGAGGATGTCGATCCGTTTAACCTGCCGCAAGTCATGTGGGCGCTCTCAACGAAAATGCATCCGAAACACGATGCAGTCATCATTCCTGACCTGTCCGTCCTTCCGCTTGACCCGGGGTCTGATCCGGCAGGGATGACACACAAAATGATTCTTGACGCCACGACGCCCGCCGCGCCGGAAACAAGAGGCCATTATTCTCAGCCGCTTGATTCTCCGCTGACAACGAAAGAATGGGAACAAAAACTGATGGACTTAATGAATCAATAAGAAAGGATGAGGTTGCAATGAAAACATGCCCGCGCTGTGAATCGAAAAAAGGAGAAACCGTCAGCCAATCGCCGGTCAAAGGCGCTTGGGAAATTTACCAATGCCAAACCTGCTTTTTCACATGGAGATCCTGTGAACCGGAAAGCATCACGAATCCGGCGGCATTCAACCCGGCATTTAAAATCGATCCGAAAGAAACGGAGACGGCCGCACATGTACCCGCTGTTCCGGAAAGAAAAGCGTAATGCTGACGGAGCACTTGCCAGAGGCGCTTTACACACTTTTAGACGGGACGGAGCTTGAAAAAAAGCAGCACGACGCATTTGTGCTCCAATCCGTGACAAAAGAAGGCCGTCCGCACGCGGCCATGATCAGCGCCGGTGAAATCGTGGCCGTGAGCAGAACAAATCTCCGGCTCGCCTTATGGAAAAACACGACGACCGTAAGCAGCCTTCTGCATTCGGGACAAGCTCTTTTCATCGCCTGGCACGGAGGAGCCGCATATTACGTCACATTGGAATGTGAGGCGCTTCCGCCGCTGAAAGAGGCGAAACACGAGCGGGAACGGTTCAGCTGCCGGGTGATCACCGTCAAGGAAGATCGGGCGAAATACGCGGATCTGACATCCGGACCGGCCATCCAGCTCCACGAACCGGAAGATGTCTTGAAGAGATGGAGAGAAACACTTGAGGAGTTAAAACAATAGACGCATCAAAAAAGCCTGCGGACGAGGGACTGACCCCCGTTTTTGAGACAGGGATCAAAACACCTTTAAGCAGCCAGCTGTCGGTATGTGACCGGCGGCTGG
>NZ_JBYTDS010000007.1:0-211990 GCF_058791615.1 Bacillus sp. EB106-06-01-XG163 | reverse complement strand
CTAATTTCGGATAACAACGATCCGTTTTCAAACTTGAAGGTGTTTTTTGTTTGTCTCATATTATGGGGTCAGTCCCACGATTCCGCAGGCTTTTCTTTATCTGTTATTGAACGCCTTTCATCGCCCGTTTAATGACGGGAGACAGAAGAATCAAAATAATACCGAGAATGATCGAAACAAGACCGATTGAGCCGAAGTAGGCCGCTTCAGAAATCTTATCAAACAAACCGACTACTTTTGCGTTCAGGGCTTGACCGCAGGCGTTTGTTAAAAACCACATACTCATCGTCTGCGCTGAGAAAGCGGCAGGCGCAAGTTTCGTTGTGACGGATAAACCGACCGGTGAAAGGCAAAGCTCACCAAGCACAACCAAAAGGAAGCTGAGCACAAGCCAAAGCGGGCTCACAAGCTCGCCGCTTCCGCCCATAACCGGAAGCGCCATGACTAAAAATGATAATCCGGCAAGGATAATGCCGATCGCGAATTTAATCGGTGTTGAAGGCTGGCGTTTGCCGAGCTTCATCCAGATCCAGGCGAACACCGGCGCGAAAATAACGATGAATAATGGGTTCAGAGACTGGAACCATGAAGACTCAAGATGCATGCCTGCAAAGGAAAGTCTCGTGCGCTGATCCGCATATAAAGCAAGAATCGTCGCGCCCTGCTCCTGAATCGCCCAGAACATTGCCGCTGCAATAAACAGCGGAACATAAGCCGCAAGCCGTGATTTTTCCGTTTTCGTCGCTTTTTTGCTCGTGAACATCACGATAAAGTAAATAACCGGAATGACAATGCCGAGGATACTGACGGTGTCAATCACACGCTGGATCGTCAGCCAGCCGGTTTGAATCAGAACGATAATAACGGCTGCTGCGATGACCACTCCGATTCCCGTGCCGATCACTGATGATTTAGAAATCGGATTCGGTACATTGGAGCCTGCTTTGCCGAGGTATTTCTTTCTCGTAAGAGCGAAAACAATCAGTCCGAGGAACATACCGGCCGCGGCGCATCCGAAGCCTAAGTGGTAGTTGTACTTCTGTCCGAGTGTTCCGACAATTAGCGGCGCAAGCAATCCGCCGAGGTTGATCCCCATGTAAAAGATGCTGAAACCTGAGTCGCGGCGCTCGTCTTCCTTCGTATATAAATCTCCGACAACGCTGGATACGTTTGGTTTAAGCAGGCCGGTTCCGATAATGATCAGAGCCATGCTGGTAAAAAACGCCGCCGTGCTGCCAGGGAAGGCAAGAGCGATGTGCCCGAACATAATTAAAATTCCGCCGTAAAATACGGTGTTTGCCGTGCCGAATACCCGGTCGGCCAGCCATCCGCCGATGACGCTCGACATGTATACGAGAGACCCGTATATGGACATGATGGCAACTGCGGTCGTTTTATCAAAGCCGAGACCGCCATGAGCGACTTCCGTGTATAAATAGTAAAGCAATATGGCTCTCATACCATAGTAGGAGAAACGCTCCCAAAATTCGGTGAAAAACAGTGTGAACAAGCCGCGGGGATGACCGAAAAAGCCTCGTTGCGGCACAGTTTCTGTTATAGAATCCTTATCAATAGATGCCACCTGAGCCAACCCTTTCTTAAAAAAGTGTATTACAAAAATCATATTCTTATATAATACTTGTGTCAATATAATTTATACTGAATTCAAAAAATTCCAGAATGAAAAGATATTAAAACGTTGAATATAGACGAATTCTCCTAATTCCAATGACTTATTTTGTTATATTATCTGACTAAACTATCTTTATAAACTTTTTTAATAAAATTTAAAGTATGTACAGGCGGAGCGGGATATGGCGGAATAAGATGACAATAAGAGAGGAAGGAGGAGATTATCACTTGCCGAATCGTATATTGGATATAACGGATTGCGGTGTGGCGGCAGACGGAAAAACCGACGTGACGGGCGCCATCAACCAATGCTTGGCCAGGGCCGTCAGCGAAGGCTGTCATACGGTGTTTTTTCCGCCCGGAACGTATAAAATCAACGGCACGTTTGGCGGCGACAGCAGCCAGCCGTTTCGGAACGCCGGGATTAACGTGCCGAGCCATCTCTCCATCGTTTTAGATCCGGAATGCACGATTAAAGTGGCGCCGAACAGCTCCTGGGGCTACTCGGCTTTCTATATAGGCAGGCGGGAAAATGTCACCATCACCGGCGGCCGGATCATCGGGGAACGGGATGAACACACGTATACCAATGTCCCTTTGCGGCCGACCCATGAATGGGGGTTTGGCATCTGTATAGAAGGCAGCAGCAATGTGCTGATCGAAAATGTGAAGATTTCGGATTTTACGGGAGACGGCATTATTGTCAGCCCGCTCGGGTTAAAAACAAACAGTGATTACGAAACTTCAGAACAGGTGACCATCCGCCGCTGTGAGATCAGGCAGTCAAGGCGAAACAACATTTCAATCACCGGCTGCAATACCGTTACGGTGGAAGAATGTGTGATTGAAGACGCCGGGCAAGGGAACGGAACGGCTCCGAAATTCGGAATCGATATTGAATCGTACGGAGAAGGCGATATAGATTATGAAGAAGCTCTTCATATTACAGTCCGCAACAACTTCTTTTCCGGAAACGCCGCAAGCTCAGTCACCAATTTTAACGGATATAATGTGTTAATTGAAGGAAATCATTCCGATAACACGATCAGCTACGGGTATGGGGCACATACCGTCATTTCGGGGAATGTCTTCTTTCGGTCAGACGGAGGTTCAAGGACCGCAATCGCCGGACAAGGTGTGTCACAAGGACAGGACAGCAGCAATGCCGTCATTTCCAACAATCTGATTACCGGTTTTTCCACCGGAATAGATGTAAGGGGAAAAAGCGTCCTCGTCACCCATAACAAAATCAATCAATTTGAAAATACGGGCATTTCCGTCTATCAGGCAGAAGATGTAACCGTTGACGGCAATGTCATTGAAAACGGACGTTCCGAAACGAGACGAAGCACGGGGATGCGGGCGACGCTGTCCGAAAACGCCGTCTTTACGAATAACACTCTGAATCAGGTGACAGACGGAATCACCATGTCGGCCGGCAGTATCATCGTGAAACAAAATGTGCTGAAATCGTTCAGCCGGGGCATATGGGTCACAGGCGGAAATGCCGTTATTGAAGGAAATACGCTCATTCCGAATGCGTATCAGGGCGCCGCGGAGTCCTATGCCGTATCTGTGACAAATGACGCCAGGGCTGTCATCAAGGGAAATCTCTTCAAAAGCTACAAAAACTATCCCATTTTCAGTTCAACATCCTCGGGAACCTCTGTCATCAGCAACCGCTTTGAATCATCACCGCTTATCGTTACCGTGTATCTGAATTCAGGCACGCATGAAGTCATAGACAATACGCTCACGATCAACCGAACGGCGGGCAGCCCGATCGGCATCTATCTGAACGGAGCCTCAAATTCCCTCGTGTCGGGCAATACCATCAACAACCTTTCCGCCGCTTCTGCTTCCGCCATCCAAACCAATTCCTCCGCAAGTACTAAAATCATCGGCAACCGCATTATCAAAGGCGTCATTGTGAAACACACGACAGATACGGACAGCGGAAATATCGTCATCTGAAAACAATCTGCATCGGAAAAATAAAAAGAACACATGAACTCCGAAAGAAGGAGGGATGTGTTCTTTTTTGACACAATACAGCCGTGCGCCTGTCAGGCATCTTTTTTACCTGATTTATATAAAACGATCATTTCTCTGATTAAAAAGAGGGCGAATAAAAACAGCATCAGCCATTCTGAGAAGGTGGTCAATTTAAAAGCGGACAGGTTGTTTTGGACCGCTCCATAGAAACTGAAACCTTGCAGCATATCTATCGTTACTGAAATGATCAGACAGGCAGCCAGCAAAAAAAATGAAACCCCCAATATTTTCATGCGCATCACTCTCCCTTTTTATCCTTTTCGATTACACAGAACTTATACAGACTTTCCGCCGTGCATAATCTTTTGCCGTACAGGAAGAATATGAAAAAAACGAGGAAAGGTTTTTTGCGATATGCCGCCATTTTTTAAGCAGAAGAAACAAAAAAAAGCCGATCAAAACGACCGTGACAATGAAGGCAGAAAAGAAGCGGACAGCCAGCCGGACAAAGAGCGGGATGAGCCGATCTCCCTCAGCTTAAAGCAAAATATGAAGAAGCTGTCTGGGAGGTTCGGCAACAGTGCCGATGTCGTCATCCGCCGGCTGAAAATCGGAAAAGAAGAGCTTCCGGCCGCAATTGTGTATATCGCCGGTTTGGTAGACGAACAGCTCGTCAGTCAATCCCTTCTGGAGGATTTAATCGACATCCCGTCCGTTCAGCCGGAACAAGCGGTCTGCCTGATATACGATAAAACGCTTGCGATCGGCGGGGTGAAAGAGGAAGAAAAATGGAAAAGTCTTTATGCCGGGCTGGTGGCGGGCAGCACGCTCATTTTTGTCGACGGGGCTGACAAGGCGCTGATCGCCAGCACGGAAGGGGGAGAGCACCGGTCCATTCAAGAGCCGAGCACTCAGGTCTCTTTCCGCGGTCCGCGGCAGGGATTCACTGAATCTCTGCAAACCAATATTTCCATGATCCGCAGGTATGTAAAAACGCCTGATGTATGGGTTGAAAAAATGGAGATCGGACACGAAACGAATACGGATGTCGCGCTGATGTATATTAACGGAATTTGCGATAAAAAGCTGATTAAGGAAGTCCGCAAGCGGCTGAAGCACATTGACATCGACAGCATTCTGGAATCCGGCTACATTGAACAGCTCATTGAAGACGCGCCGTTTTCTGTGTTTCCCACCGTATATCATACGGAGCGGCCGGACGTTGTGGCGGGGAATCTGCTGGAAGGACGATTTGCGATTATCGTGGACGGAACGCCGTTCGTTCTCATCGCGCCGGCCTTATTTATTCAATTTTTTCAATCCGTTGAGGATTATTATTCACGATTTGATATCGCCACTAGCATCAGGGTGCTACGGGTTTTGATCTTCTTCATTTCACTGGTGGCGCCGGGGATTTATGTGGCGGCGACGACCTTTCACCAGGAAATGATTCCGACGCAGCTACTGATTGTCATCGCGGCTCAGCGGGAGACGGTGCCGTTCCCGGCCGTGATTGAAGCGCTGACGATGGAAGTGGCCTTTGAGATTCTCAGGGAGGCGGGTGTCCGGCTTCCGAGAGTTGTCGGCTCCGCCGTTTCCATAGTCGGAGCGCTTGTCATCGGCCAGGCCGCCGTACAGGCCGGCATTGTTTCCCCAGCCATGGTTATCGTCGTCGCCCTGACGGCGATTGCCAGCTTTGCGACCCCGGCTTTTGACATGGCGATATCTGCGCGGCTGATCCGGTTTCTCTTTATTCTGTCGGCGGCGGTCATGGGATTTTACGGGCTGATTCTGGGCATTATCATGATGTTTGTCCATCTGTGCGGCCTGCGTTCATTCGGATTTCCGTATATGTCCCCGCTCGCTCCTTTAACCCCGGGCGGGTTGAAAGATTCCCTCCTCCGCGCCCCGTTATGGGCGGATGAAAAAAGGCCGGGACTGCTCGTGCAGGAAAACAACAGGCGCCAGGGGGAACATCAAAGACCGAAACCGGAGACATCCAGAGGAATGGTTAATAAAGATGTAGAAGAGGGCGACGGTAATGAAAAGACGTAAATGGATGCTTATCCTTTGTACGATGGTTTCCCTTATGTTTGTATCCGGATGCTGGGATAAAAGGGAGCTGACCGATTTAGCGGTGATCTCCGCCATCGGTATTGACCGGACCGAAACGGGAAAATACGTCCTTCACTTGCAAATTATCAATCCGGGAAACGTGGCCGGCGGTCTGCAGGGCGGCGGAGCGGGAGACCGGCCTCCGGTTTCCGTCTATTCGGTGTCCGGAGACAATATGACGGAAGCTTTGAGAAAAGGCTCGATGAAAGTGTCCAGAAGGCTCTATTTTGCGCATACGAATCTCGTGGTGTTCAGTGAAAAACTGGCGAAAGAGGAAGGGCTCAGTTTTATTCTGGACAATCTTGACCGCGACACCGAATTCAGGACGACCGCAACCGTTGTGATCGCGCATAATTGCAAGGCTGAAGACATTATTAAAGTGCTGACGCCGATTGATAAAATCCCTTCCAATAAAGTGAACAAGACGCTCAGCTTCACGCAGGAACAATACGGCAGAGTCATTAAAACCAACCTTCAGGACGTTCTGATTGATCTCGCTTCTCCGGCCGGGTCGCCGTTTATTCCGGGTTATGAAATGCACGGAGACGATAAAGCCGGTCCTACGATGGAAAATACGCAGACAACTGAACCGAAAGCAGTGCTGTCAGCGGACGGACTGGCGGTGTTCAAAAAGGATGGGAGGCTGGATTACTGGATTGAGGATAACGACAGTGTGGGGGCTGTATGGCTGCTCAATAGGATCAAGCATACGTTCATCAATGCGGATTGGAAGAACGTGAAGCATGCAATCAGTCTGCAGGTCACCCGCCAGAATACAAAAGTGACGGCCACTTTTCCGAACGGAAAACCGCATATTCACGTGCATGCTCAGGTCGAGGGGCTGGTGGACGCTGTCAGATACCCTTTCCATCTGTCTGATCCGCAAGTGCTGATGACGATGCAAAAGGCGCTCAGCGTGCAGCTTGAGAAAGATATCACCAAATCGATTGAAGATATAAAAGCCCATAAGAATGACTTCGTCGGCTTCGGAGACCTGATCTATCGGAAGCATCCGGACAAATGGAAAAAGTTCAAAGGGAAGTGGGATGAAGAATATTTCCCCAATCTCCCCGTAGATGTCAAAACGGAAGTCATTATCAGAAGAACGGGCTTGCGGAATAATCCTCTCTCAGACAAGCTTGAGCATGATTGATTTGAGGAGAAAGGAGCGAAGCGTATGGAAAATGCGAAAATCGGCACGCGTCAGCTGTTTATTATGATCATTTTGTTTGAATTGGGCAGTTCGTTATTGATCCCGCCGGGCACGATGGCCGGGCGGGATGCGTGGCTGTCCGTGCTTCTCGGGTGCGTTATCGGTCTCGGACTTTTCTACGTTTATCAGGCGCTGTATCAATTTTTTCCTGAGTCTTCTCCGAGAGATTACATGAACGAACTGATCGGCAGACATCTGAGCTGGGCGGTCTCCCTTCTTTATATTCTCTATTTTGCTTATATCGCCGCCCGCGTATTGCGGGATTTTGGCGAAATGCTTGTCACCTTCGCCTACCAGGACACGCCGCTTTTAATTGTGAATGCCATGCTGATGATCGCCGCGATATTTGCGGTCAGAAAGGGAATTGAAGTGATAGCGAGAGCCGGCGAGCTGCTGTTTGGCATTATGTATTTCCTGACAGCCGTCGGGCTGATCCTCATTATCAGCTCAGGCACGATAAACCTCAGATTTCTCCAGCCCGTTTTAGCGGAGGGTGCAGGAACGGTCATTTCTTCCGTGTTTAAACAGACGATGTTCATCCCGTTCGGTGAATTAATCGTGTTTGTCATGATTTTCCCTTATTTAAAAGATCGGAAAAAGGTGAAGAAAACCGGCTTTCTGGCGATTATCATCAGCGGGCTGTTTTTGGCAATGTCAGTGGCGATTAATATTTGTGTGCTGGACGTCAACTTAATGCTCCGCTCTCAATTTCCGCTGCTGAGCACCATACAGACAATTAAAGTGGAAGAGTTTTTAGACCGGCTGGATGTCTTTTTCATGCTCGTGCTCGTCATCGGCGGTTTTTTCAAAGTCAGCCTTTTTACATATGCGGTTGTCGTGGGCGTGTCCACGCTGTTTAAAGAAAAAAATCCGTCCCAGCTGGCCTTCCCGGTCGGATTGGGGGTGCTGATTCTCTCCATCAGCATCGCAAGCAATTTTTCGGAACACATGAATGAAGGCTTAAACATTGTGCCGATCTATATTCATCTTCCGTTTCAAGTGCTGTTCCCCGTTTTGCTGCTTATCATTGCCGTTATTAAGAAAAAGGTCAAAGGGACCGTCTATACAGTTTCGAAGAAATAACCCGGCCGGTGCGCCGGGTTTTTTAAAAAATCATGATTTTTGTCTTAATGCATTGACAAACTTGCGTGACAATTGTACATTTTGATTTATTCTTATAAATTTACTAGGAAATATAGGTTTAGTGGTGTTAATATGTTCCGAACCGTATTTCAGAATAGAAGGAGATCCATCATGACAAAGAAAAAAGAAATCAAACTCGGTGTGTTTCTCGCGGGCACCGGCCATCATGTCGCTTCTTGGAGACATCCTCAGGCACCGGCGGACGCGAGCATGAATTTGGATTATTTCAAAGAATTGGCGAAAACAGCGGAGCGGGGGAAATTGGACATGCTGTTTTTGGCGGACAGTTTATCAATAGACGGCAAATCACACCCGAATGTGCTGACGCGCTTTGAGCCGTTTACGCTGCTGTCGGCGCTCGCTCAGGTCACATCCCGCATCGGTCTGACGGCGACCGCGTCTACCACATACAGCGAACCGTTCCATATCGCGAGACAATTTGCATCGCTTGACCATCTTTCCAACGGCCGCGCGGGCTGGAATGTCGTCACATCTTCGATTGAATCGACCGCGCTTAATTTCAGCGGCGAAAAGCATCTTGAGCACCATCTCAGATATCAGCGCGCGGAAGAATTCGTTGAAGTCGTCAAAGGATTATGGGATTCGTGGGAGGAAGACGCCTTTATCCGTGACAAAGAATCAGGAGCATTTTTCGATAAAGACAAAATGCATGAATTGAACCATAAAGGAACATATTTCTCCGTGAGAGGGCCGTTAAATGTTGCCCGCACACCTCAAGGGCGCCCGGTCATTATTCAGGCCGGATCATCAGGAGACGGAAAAGCGCTGGCCGCCAAAACGGCGGAGGTCATTTTTACCGCGCAAAATCATTTGGAGTCCGCGCAGGAATTCTATCAATCTATTAAAGAACAAGCGGCTTCTTTCGGCCGTGATCCTGAAAAAATCGCGATCATGCCGGGAATTTTTCCCGTTATCGCCGATACCGAAGAAGAAGCGCAGGCAAAATATGAAGAGCTCCAAGACCTCATCATTCCGTCTGTCGGACTGAACATTCTGCAAAACTATCTGGGCGGCGTCGACCTTTCCGCCTGCCCGCTTGACGGCCCGCTGCCTGAATTGGATGCGGATGCGTCGAATGCCGTTAAAAGCCGCTTCAAGCTCGTTCAGGAGATGGCCAAACGCGATAACATGACCATCCGCGAGCTGTACAAATATGTGGCGGGTTCAAGAGGCCATCATATCTTTGTCGGAACGCCAGAACAGCTTGCCGATAAGATGGAAGAATGGGTCGGAAAACAAGCTTGTGACGGCTTCAACATCATGCCGCCGCTTTTGCCTGAAGGTCTCACTCTTTTTGTAGACAAAGTGATTCCGATTTTACAAGAACGGGGCGTGTTCAGAAAAGAGTATGAAGGAACGACGCTCAGAGAACATTTCGGACTGGAAAAACCGGCAAACCGATATGCCGACTAAAGGAGGGCTCATCATGTCAAGACAATACCGGCTCGCAACGGAGGCAGACGCTGATGAGCTGCTTTCACTGACACTGCGGGCGTATGAACCGATCCGCAAGCTCGGCATCAACTTTGCCGCTGCCACGGCGGATAAAGAACTCGTTTTGAATAACATACAAAAAAACGCCTGTTACGTTTTGGAGGAAGACGGCCGGATTCTGGCGACGATTTCTCTGCGGATGCCGTGGGGGCCTAATCCCGGGCCGTACGGTGTTCCTCATATTTGGTGGTTTGCCGTCGATCCTGAAACCGGAAAAAAAGGGACGGGCTCAGACATGCTGGAGTGGCTGGAGAATACAGTGCTCCGCGACACATTAAAAGCGCCTTTCGTGTCACTGGGCACAGCGGACAAGCATCCGTGGCTGATCGGCATGTACGAGCGAAAAGGCTACGTCCGTGCAGGCGAAAAGGATCTAGGAAAAGGGCACATCACCATTTATTTAAAAAAACAATTGCAGGATTAACATATTCATAGAAAAAGGCGGGATTTCAATGAAAAAGAAAACATGGGCTTTGCTGCTGTCTGCCGCGCTTTTGGCGGTCTTATCAGCATGCGGAAACGGAAAAGAAAGCGAAGGCGGCGATAATGTATTGCATGTCGGCGCCACGGGACAAAGCTATCCGTTCGCATATAAAGAAAACGGCAAGCTGACCGGCTTTGACGTGGATGTCATGGAAGCCGTCGCGAAAAAAATCAACATGAAGCTGGACTGGAAGCTGCTTGAATTCAGCGGTCTGATGGGAGAGCTCCAGACCGGCAAACTCGACACCATCTCTAACCAGGTCGCTGTCACGGACGAACGCAAGAAAACGTATAACTTCACAGAACCGTATTCGTATGCGGGCACTCAAATCGTCGTCAAAAACGATAACAAAGACATCAAATCAGTCAACGATCTAAAAGGAAAAACAGTGGCGGCCGTTCTGGGCTCAAACCACGCGAAAAACCTTGAGAGCAAGGACCCGGATAAAAAAATCAATATGAAAACGTATGAAACACAAGAAGGCACGCTGAAAGACGTGGCTTACGGACGGGTTGACGCTTATGTAAACAGCCGCAGCGTCCTGATCGCCCAGATCAAAAAGACCGGTCTGCCTCTGAAATTAGCAGGAGACCCGATTGTCTATGAAAAAGTCGCTTTCCCGTTTGCGAAAGATGCGGCTCACGATAAAATCCGCAAAAAAGTAAACAAAGCCATTGAAGACCTGCGAAAAGACGGCACGCTGAAAAAGCTGTCTGAAAAGTACTTTAAAGAAGATATCACAACAGAAGCAAAGCATTAAGAAACGGCGGTGAAAATCGAGAATGAACAGCATTGATTGGGGATTTATGTTTTCAGCTTTTCCCGCGTTAATCGAAGCCTTGCCGATCACATTACTAATGGCCGTCGCGGCCATGGTATTTGCCGTGATCGGCGGCCTTATATTAGCGCTTATCACAAAAAATCGTGTTCCTGTGCTTCACCAGCTGTCAAAGATGTATATTTCATTTTTCCGGGGCGTGCCGACGCTCGTCCAGCTTTTCTTAATTTATTACGGCCTGCCTCAGCTGTTTCCCGGAATGAGCAAGATGACGGCGTTAACTGCGGCGATTATCGGGTTAAGCCTGAAGAATGCCGCCTACTTGGCTGAAATCTTCCGCGCGGCGCTCAATTCAGTCGATGAGGGGCAGCTTGAAGCCTGTCTGTCTGTCGGAATGACAAAATCCCAGGCGTACAGACGAATCATTTTCCCGCAAGCCGTCAGAAACGCGCTTCCCGCGACGGGAAATACGTTTATCGGCCTGTTAAAAGAAACATCGCTCGCCTTTACATTAGGAGTGATGGAAATGTTCGCCCAAGGAAAAATGTACGCATCAGGCAACCTCAAATATTTTGAGACGTATTTAGCCGTCGCGGTCATGTACTGGATTCTTACGATTATTTACAGTGTGCTGCAGGATCTGCTCGAACGGGCGATCAGCAAGCCTTATCGCACATAGGAGGAGGCTCAGGATGATACAAGTCAGACATATTCGAAAAGCATTTAAAGACCTTACCGTACTTGACGGGATCGACCTTGAGATCAAAAGCGGCGAAGTCACGGCCATCATCGGCCCGTCAGGCTCGGGAAAATCAACGCTCCTCCGTTGTTTGAATCTGCTGGAGCGCCCGGATGACGGCATCATTGAAATCGGTGATGCAAAGCTGAATGCAGCGTCCTATTCGCGCAAAGACGTTCATAAGCTTCGCCAGCAGACGGCGATGGTGTTTCAGAATTACAGCCTGTTCAAAAACAAAACCGCCCTGCAAAATGTGACAGAGGCGCTGATCACCGCGCAAAAGAAACCGAAAAAAGAAGCGGAACAGATCGGTATGGATCTGTTGAGGCAAGTCGGTTTAGAACACAAAGCGGACAGCTACCCGATTACGATGTCAGGCGGGCAGCAGCAGCGGATCGGGATTGCGCGTGCCTTGGCCGTTGATCCTCACGCGATTTTACTGGATGAACCGACTTCGGCCCTTGACCCTGAGCTTGTAGCCGGGGTGCTCCAAGTCATCAAATCAATTGCCGAAAAACAGACAACCATGATCATCGTCACGCATGAGATGGCTTTTGCTCGTGAAGTGGCCGACAAGGTCATATTTATGGCGGACGGACGCATCATCGAACAGGGAACGCCGGAAGAGCTGTTTGACAATCCGCAGAACGAACGGACGAAAAAATTTATTAAGCAAGTGGGAGAGCCCGCCGAACTTGTCTAAGAAGGGAAGAAGAAGAAATGGCAAATGAAACGTATGAATCATTAAACAAACGTTTAATCAATATCCGCCGCGACCTTCATGAACACCCTGAGCTGTCAGGCGAGGAATACGAAACGACGAATAAAATCCGCCGCTGGCTGGAGGAAGAAGGAATCACGGTTCTTGATATGCCGAAACTTCAAACCGGAGTGATCGCTGAAATCAAAGGAGACAAAAGCGGCCCCGTCATCGCCGTCAGAGCGGACATCGACGCACTGCCGATCGAAGAGAAAACAAACCTTCCGTTTGCTTCGCGCAACAGCGGCGTGATGCACGCCTGCGGCCATGATTTCCATACGGCATCTATCCTCGGCACGGCTTTTTTATTAAATGAGAGAAAGCATGAGCTGAAAGGAACGGTGCGGTTTATTTTTCAGCCCGCGGAAGAAATCGCCGCCGGAGCAAGACAGGTCATTGAAGCCGGCGCGCTTGACGGTGTATCGGCGATATTCGGCATGCATAACAAACCTGACCTCCCCGTCGGCACGGTCGGTCTGAAAGAAGGCCCGCTGATGGCGAGTGTCGACCGCTTTGAAATCACTGTTAAAGGAAAAGGCGGCCACGCCGGAATCCCTGATAACAGCATTGATCCGATTCAGGCGGCAGGGCAGATTATCGGCGGCCTGCAATCAGTTGTCAGCAGAAATATCAGCTCGCTTTATAATGCCGTCGTCAGCATCACAAGAGTTCAAGGCGGCAGCTCTTGGAATGTCATCCCGGACCATGTTGAAATGGAAGGCACCGTCCGGACGTTTCAAAAGGAAGCGCGTGACGCTGTTCCGAAACATATGAAGCGGGTTGCCGAAGGAATCGCAGCCGGATTCGGGGCAGAGGCTGATTTCCGCTGGTATCCTTACCTTCCGTCAGTGATGAACGACGCCCGTTTCATACAGGCGGCGGAACAAACGGCTGAAAGCCTCGGGCTTCAAACCGTTCGGGCAGAACAGTCGCCCGGCGGGGAAGACTTCGCATTATATCAAGAAAAAATCCCCGGCTTCTTCGTCTGGATGGGAACAAACGGAACGGAAGAATGGCACCATCCCGCCTTCACACTCGACGAAAAAGCGCTCCCGGCAGCGGCTGAGTTTTTCGCCCGGCTTGCCGTCAACGTATTGGAGCAGACGGAATGAATACGGAAAATCTGACGGCCGGACTTGCTCAGGCCGTCATGTCGTCTGTGCCGGAAACATCCGCTGAAGCGATGAAAGAAGCGCGCAAAGGACTGCTTGATTTTACAGCGGCAGCTTTTGCGGGGAGACGGGATAAAGGAGTTGAAAAGCTGGTAAAACTGGCCGAAGAAGAAGGCGGGGTGCCGATAGCGCCGCTTATCGGCAGAAATCAAAAAACCACGCCGTCCCAATCCGCGCTCATTAACGGATTCATCGCACATGCGCTTGATTTTGACGATGTTCATTCTGATGTAAGAGGACATCCGAGCGCAGTCATCCTTCCGGCTTTGATTGCAGCCGCATCAGCCGGCCGGATAGACAAGAGCCGCTTTCTCGGTGCTTATGTGACGGGAATCGAAGTGATGGCGCGGCTCGGCGAGTCAGCTGGAAGGCATCATTACGAGAAAGGCTGGCATAATACAGGAACGTTAGGTGCCATTGCGGCCGCATGCGCCGTCGGATTCGCGGAGAATCTGAATCAAAACCAATTGCAGAAAGCAATCGGGTTTGCGGCTGCCCGCTCCGGAGGCATGAGAGTGCAATTCGGGACAGAAATGAAGCCGCTCCACGCCGGACTGGCCGCTCAAGCCGGGTTGTTCGCCGTAAAGCTTGCAAAGGCCGGTTTCGGCGGCTCAGTTCATGCGCTCGACGGGGAGAAAGGTTTTTTCGGACTGTACGGCGATCTTGAACGGGCAGAAACCCTCCTTGTAAGCGGGTGGGGAAAACCTTGGCGGATTGTGAGCCCGGGACTTTGGTTTAAGGTTTATCCGTTTTGTTCGGCGGCTCATCATGCGGCGGACGCCATTCTCAAGCTGAAGGCCGAACATGGTCTCACTTTCGGCCAAACGGAACGGATCGACGTGATTTATCCGCCGGGCGGTGACGCCGCATTGACAGAACGGCGTCCGAAAACAGGCGAAGCGGGGCGGTTCAGCGTGGAATATGTGATCACCTTAGCTTTGCACGGTAAGGATTTTTCAGTTGAACATTTCACATCCGAGCCGATTCCGGAATCCCTTCAAAAAGGATTTGAGCGGATTCACCGCAGTTGCGATGACCAAATTCAGCCGGCTGACAACGCCGTTCCGAAGGGCCGTTTTACAATTGTACGGGTCACGGCTTCCGGCGGTCATGTCTATGAAACACGTATCGACTGTCCGAAGGGAGCGCCGGGAAACGGTCTTTCTGAAAAAGACATTGAAGACAAACTCCGGCTCGCTTTGCCGGGAGAAGAGAAAAAGGCGGAAGAATTGATCAAAGCAGCCGGACAATCAAATATGGACCGTTATTTACAGCTGATATAAATAAAAAGAGCGGGGGGATGCAGCCCTCGCTCTTTTTACGTTCACTTCTATTGAATAGGGGGATATAGGGTGCGCCCCTGTCTGCGCTGGCAGGGGCGCGGTATCAGGAAACGGCCGTGCCGTTTTCTGATACCGTGAAACTTCCTCTTGATAAGCGGATGTTGATATCCGAAACTTTGGCAATTTGTTCGTCGTGCGTAACCATGATGACGCATTTGCCGTCTTTATGCGCCAGATCCTGAAAGAGCCGGACGATTTCCTTTGACGTATCCTCGTCGAGATTTCCCGTCGGCTCGTCCGCGCAAATCAAATCCGTGTCACAGCAGAAAGCCCGCGCAATTGAAACGCGCTGCTGCTGTCCGCCGCTTAATGTCAGCACCCGCTGACGGGCCTGCTGTTCGGTGATGCCGACTTTTTTCAGCATGCTGAGCGCGAACGCATCTTTGTTGTTCTCCTTAGAGCCGGTGATCTCCATCGCCGTTGTGACATTCTGGAGCGCCGTCATATACGGGATCAGTTGATAAGATTGAAAGACGATAGAGACATATTGATTTCTGAATTTGGTTAATCCGATTTTGGAGATGTCTTTTCCGTTATAAAGGATGCTTCCCTCTTTAGGTGTGTCAAGGCCGCCCGCCAGAGACAGAAACGTTGTTTTCCCCGTTCCGGAGGCGCCGGCAATTGTGTAAAACTTCCCTTTTTCAAAGCTGATCGTTATATCCTGAAACAGCGGCTGTGATTTGTCTTGGTACCAGTAGCCGGTCTGTTGAAAGGTTAATAGGCTCATTATGCTGCCTCCTCTTATTCCTGCTTGGTCAGGATCGTTTTAGGGTGAAGCCGCATGACTGATACAGACGGCAGTAATGTGGCGATGACGGCAATTGCGACGCCGATCCCGCCAAGAATCAGAAGGTCATTCAGCGAGACGTTTACCTGCATTGTACTGATGACATCCGCGCCGGATGAATGCTGACCGAACATGCCGCCTCCCCGCAGCATTTCTCCTCCGCCCCAGCCGCTTGTTTGCTGCTGTGAATCATCGGCTGAGCTGACTTGCTGGGAAAGAAGCTGATTTCCGAGCTGATTCGCCACAAGCTTGCCCGTGACGGATGCGATCCCGATGGCAATAACGGCGACAACCAGAATTTCCGTTAAGAATTGTCCGATGAGCTTCCAGCGCTTTTCGCCGATCGCCATCAAGACACCCATTTCATACTTGCGTTCCCTGATCGCCATCATCACGATCAACCCGAGAATGACCGCACCCGCGATGGATACAAGGTATACCACGTTTTTAGAAAATGACGCGACATTTTCAATCGGGCCGACCATTTGCTGATACACCTGATCATTTGTCGTCAGCGCGTAGGTTTTATCATCTATAGATGTTTTTTTCGCAGCCGCAACGAATGAGTCAATATATTTGGCATCATCCATATAATAAACAGCTGAGCTGATTTTGTTTTTGTTATCAGACCCTTTTAACGCCGCCGCGGCGGTGTAAGGCGTATAGATTTTATTGTCAGGATTTAAGAATGAAAAATGCTGTGCCTGATCGGCTCCTGATGATGTTGTTTTATAGATTCCCACAATTTTAAGCTTCGTTTTCTTAGAATCATCCGCTGCTGAGGAAACGGTAATGGAGCCGCCGACCTTCAGCTTGTTTTGATCTGCCAGCGTTTCATTAATCACGGCGACTTTTCCGTCCGCATCTGTTTTTGTGATGGCGCGGCCGTCAGTGATTTTTGAGCTCCCGCCTGTGAAATCATCAAGCAATGCCGTAGAGAGCACGCCTTCGATCGAGATATCAGCTGAAATCATCTGTCTTCCGCCGCCTTGAAAACGGCCGGCGCCGGAACTGTTATCGGCTGATTCGCCTGAGCTTTTTATCGCATCAAAGCTTTCTGCATTTGCTGACGCTGTCGTGAGGAAGTTGTAATTTTTAACATGCTGTAAAGATGTAAGCTTCTTGGCATCTGAGACGGAAATCGGCGTTGATTCAAACGTCCTCTTTTCACCGTCTTTTTGCTGCTGCGCCATTTGCTTTTGGCGGTCAGCCTGGAGTGTGACGCTCCCGCCGAGCTGCTGCCTTGCCAGTTCGCTTGATTTCTTTGCCGCTGACTGGATCGTAAGACCGGACAGGACAAAAATGCAAATCACTGAAAACACAACCAGCTGCAAAAATGTTTTTCCCTTTTTTGCCTTCATGCTCCAAAAGGCTCTTTTTATAAAGTTCATGTCTGTTCCTCCGTGTGGGTGTCAGATCTTGTAAAAATGGCCTTCTTTAGCACCGGCCATCCGATATGTATATAGTAGGAGAAATGTATGAAAAAAATATGAACAAACTATTTCCGGGTGATGAAATAAAAACTAACAATTGTGAAACCCGAAAACACCCGGGTAAAATGGTGCTATTATAAGAAAAAGCGTCAAGATAAGCGGAGGAACCAATGAAGATATTAATGATAGAAGACAATATAAGCGTATGCACCATGACAGAAATGTTCTTTTTTAAAGAAGGATTTGAAGCCGAATTTGTCCATGACGGAGTGGAAGGCTATCAGCGGTTCACGGAAGAGGACTGGGATTTGGTCATTCTGGACATTATGCTTCCATCCATGGACGGAGTGACGATCTGCCGGAAAATAAGAGAGACGAGCAGTGTGCCGATTATTATGCTGACCGCAAAGGATACGGAGTCTGATCAGGTGATCGGGTTTGAAATGGGGGCGGACGACTATGTCACCAAGCCGTTCAGCCCGCTGACGCTAGTAGCGCGGATTAAAGCGGTGATCAGAAGATACCGGGCGACGGGGCAGGCCGTAAAAAGCGACGACTTGATCGAAACGGCGTGTTTTTCAATCAATAAGAAGACGCGGGAAGTGTTTCTGCACGGAAAACCTGTCGAGAATCTGACGCCGAAGGAATTCGATCTGCTCTTTTATCTCGCACAAAACCCGCGCCAGGTTTTTTCGAGAGAGCAGCTGCTTGAGCAGGTGTGGGGCTATCAATTTTACGGCGATGAACGTACGGTTGATGTTCATATTAAACGGCTGCGCAAAAAACTGTCCAGTGAGGAAAAACCGTTTTTATATACGGTGTGGGGGGTAGGATACAAATTTGATGAGGATTAAATACTTATATCAGCTGCTGTTAAGCCATGTCAGCATTTTGATTTTGGCCTTTTTCATCATCATTTCCCTGTTTTCGCACTTTGTGAAAGATTTTGCGTATCAAAATAAAGTGGATGAGCTGTCTTCTTACGCGCAGCAGATCACAAGTGAGCTGAACGGCCGCGATCTTGATCTGCGCCGCCTGTATCCGTATCAGGACATGTTAAAAACGCGCGAGACCAGGTTTATTATTTTCGATGAACATCAGCGGCCTTACTTTTTTCCTGACGATATGCCGCCGCGCGAGAAGCTGAAAAGTAAAGAGTGGCACATGCTGAAGCAAGGGAAAACCGTTCAGATCAGAGCGGAGATGAACCGTTTTAATACAGAAGGTTTAGAAGTATCGCTTGTCGCAAAGCCGCTTTTTATCAACGATCAATTTAAAGGCGCGGTGCTGCTCGTGTCTCCCGTCAGAGGGGTCGAGCAGATGATCAGCCAGGTCAACCGCTATATGTTTTACGCGATCATCAGCACCCTTATCATCACGATTCTGCTGAGCTGGCTTTTATCTAAATTTCACGTCAAGCGGATTCAGACATTGCGGGATGCGACCGGAAAAGTGGCATCCGGTGATTACGATATTTCGCTCAAGAACAGCGGCGGCGATGAAATCGGCATGCTGGCGTCTGATTTCAACACCATGGCCAAAAATCTGAAGCAATCGAGAGAGCAGATTGACCGCCTTGAAAAACGGAGGCGCCAATTTATCGCCGATGTCTCCCATGAGCTGAGAACGCCTTTGACGACCATTAACGGACTTGTGGAGGGGCTTAACAGCAACACCATCCCGGAAAAAGATAAAGAGAAATGCTTCTCGCTGATCAGC
The DNA here is from genome assembly GCF_058791615.1 of Bacillus sp. EB106-06-01-XG163. Lineage (NCBI taxonomy): Bacteria > Bacillati > Bacillota > Bacilli > Caryophanales > Bacillaceae > Bacillus > Bacillus sp. EB106-06-01-XG163. The sequence goes on along the minus strand of NZ_JBYTDS010000007.1, from coordinate 193,162 downwards.
GAAGAAACGAAGCGGATGCTCAGGCTCGTGAAAGAAAACCTGGATTATGAAAAAATCAGATCCCAGCAAATCAAACTGGACAAGCTCAGTCTGCCGCTCATCGAGGTGTTTGAAATTATTAAAGAGCATCTCAATCAGCAGGCGGAGGAAAAACAAAATCAGCTGCGGATTCAAGTGGAGGATGGCGTCAAAGTGTTCGCCGATTATGACAGGCTGATCCAGATTCTCGTCAACATCACGAAAAACAGCATTCAATTTACGCAAAAGGGAGACATCACGCTGCGCGGGTATGAAGGCTATAAAGAAACGGTGATTGAAATCGAAGACACCGGGATCGGCATCTCCAAAGAGGAAATTGAGCATATATGGGAGCGGTTTTATAAGGCGGACGTGTCCCGGACGAATACGGCATACGGCGAATACGGACTCGGCCTGTCCATCGTCAGGCAGCTCGTCGAAATGCACAAGGGCACGATAGATATTGACAGCGAAAAAGGAAAAGGCACGACCTTTACAATCCGCCTTCCGCTGAATACGAAACATGAATCATCTTGAAAGCGGCGGTCCCGTCTGGCCGCCGTCTGTTTTAACTCCACTCGGAAAATTGCGCTCTGCCGAAACAAAGTTTGCGTGTTTTTCGGGATGGAAAGAGACGGAAACGTGATAAAATAACTGGTAAACAGGTCTTGGATGGGGAGGGTGAAGGAATGAAGAGCGGGTTAATTCCTTCTTCAGCAGTCGGGCAGAAAATTAACGAGTGGTATCGATACATCAGAACATTCAGCGTGCCGGATGCGGAGATCTTGAAGGCCGAGATCAAACAAGAGCTTGACCATATGGAGCCTGATTCGAACTTAGTGCTTTATTATTCCCTCATGGAATTTCGCCATCAGCTGATGCTGGACTACTTGGAGCCGCTGGAAAAACTGAAGATAGAAGACCAGCCGACCCTGTCGGAAATTCTTGATAACATTGATAACAGCCAGGCCGGCCTCAAAGGGCTTCTCGATTATTACGTCAACTTTTTCAAAGGCATGTTTGAATTTGATAAAAGAGAATTTATCTCAGCGATTACATATTATAAACAAGCTGAGAAAAAACTGGCCTTCGTATCGGACCACGTGGAACGGGCGGAGTTTTATTTTAAAGTGGCCGAAGCTTATTATCATATGAAACAAACGTATTTTTCTTTGATACATATAAAAAACGCTTATGAAATTTACGTAGAGCAGGACACATATAACGTCCGGATCATTCAATGCCATTTTGTATTCGGCGTCAATTTAATGGATGAAAGGCGCTTTGAACAGGCGGCCAAACATTTTCAGCACGCTCTGCAAATGGCCGAAAAAGAACAAAAAGCGCAGCTTGTCGGGAGGGCGCTGTATAACCTCGGACTGTGCTACTACAATCAGGACCGCATCGGCGAAGCGATTCCGTACTTTGAACGGGCGGTCGATACATTTGAATCACAAAGAATCGTCAATTCTCTTCCTCAAGCATATTTTCTAATCACACTCATTTACTTTAAACTCGGAAAAAAAGAAAAAGCGTCGGAATATCACAAGCGGGGATATGAATATGCTAAAGAAACAGACGATCCCGTTTATACGGTAAAATTCGAATGGCTGCAGGCTCTGTATCAGGCGAAACCGGATGAGGAAACAATCAGCGCGTGTTTCCGTTACCTGGAAGATAAAAATTTATACGCCGATATAGAGGATTTAGCACTAGAAGCAGCTAAATATTACTATGAACAAAATTGCTTTAAAATTTCTTCTGACTATTTTCTGAAAGTCGAAGAGGCAAGGAAACAAATACAAAGGAGTGAGGGTTTGTATGAAATTGAAATCTAAATGGTTTGTTATTTGTTTAGCAGCCGCCGCGATTTTTACAGTGACAGGTGCAGGCCAGACAGATCAGGCTGAATTCCATGTAGCTGAAAGAGGAATGACGTGAGGAGAAAATAACCAGAACAAAGGAAAAGACTGCCCGAGAATGTTCCCGGCAGTCTTTTTTTTGCGCGGCCGGACTTGGACAGCGGCGGAAAACAAAAGAAAACGCCGCAGGTCAAAACCCGCAGCGTCCTCATATAGACGGAGTGATGTTTAGAAACCGCCAACGAAGGCAGTACCTACAATAATCAACAGGATAAATAAAACAACGATCAAAGCGAAAGAGCTGACTCCAGAATATCCTGACATGAGCTTCACCTCCATATTGTCTATACCATACAATATGTAAAAGAAGCTGCTTTGTAAGGGATATTAGTGGACAAGAGAAAAAAGAGGCGGTGTCCTATGAGAGTAAGACTCCGGCGAAAAATTCATCATACAGTGCCCGCACCGCGTGTTTTTCCTGTTCTTCTTTCACTCCGAACATCATGCTGACTTCCGATGACCCTTGATTAATCATCTCGATGTTGACGCCGGCTTCCGACAGTGCTTTGGATGCCCTGGCGGTTGTGCCGACATTATGGCGCATCGCTTCCCCGACGACCATAATCAGCGCCAGATTGTGCCTGACTGTGACTTCATCTGCTTGAAGTTCCTGCTTCAGACGGGTGACGAGCCTGTGTTCCAGTTCTGAGTCCATCTGATTGTGCCGAAGGATGATCGTGATGTCGTCAATGCCGGATGGAACGTGTTCATACGTCAATCCTTCTTCCTCCAAAATGTGAAGGGCTTTGCGGCCGAAACCGATTTCCCGGTTCATTAAATATTTGCTTATGTAAATGCTGCAAAAGCCCGTGTCGCTTGCGATGCCGATGACTGGCCCGTTCGTATTGTCACGGCTGCTGACGACGCGTGTTCCTTTCGCATCCGGATTATTCGTATTCTTAATCTGAACGGGGATGCCGGCCCGAAATGCGGGAATCAGCGCTTCATCATGAAAAACGGAAAATCCGGCATAGGAGAGCTCACGCATTTCCCGATACGTCAGTTCGTTAATTTCTTTCGGATGCCGCACGATTGACGGGTTGACGGAATAGACGGCGTCCACATCAGTAAAGTTTTCGTACAGGTCGGCTTTTAAGCCGCTGGCGAGAATGGAGCCGGTAATATCAGAACCGCTCCGGGAAAACGTCACAATCTCATGCTCCTTCGTGTAACCGAAAAATCCCGGAAAAATGATCAAGCCTTCACGGTTTCTCAGACGGTACAAATGACCATAAGACTCGGGGAGCACCTGCGCGCTTCCGGGTTCATTCGTCACAAACAGCCCCGCTTCTTTCGGACTTACGTATTCCGCTTTCACGCCCTGCCGTCGGAAGTAGGCTGCGATCAGCTTCGCGTTGTTGTCCTCGCCGCTCGCCTTCACCGCATCCATATATTGTTCGGGATTGGTTTTACAGCTGTTTAAAAGAGCGAATAGGTCACTGCGGATTCTTTCTATAATAGAGAAATCCAGGTTCAGCTCACGCGCGATGGCGGCGTACCGTTCAATGACCGTTTCGGCAAGCTCGGGCGCTGCACCTTTTTGCAAATAATGCTCCGCACAGCGGATTAACAGATCCGTCACCTTTGTATCGTCCGAGAAGCGTTTTCCCGGCGCCGATACGACGACGGCTTTCCGCGCGGGATCAGCCGTCACGATTTGAAACACTTTCTCAAGCTGGGCTCCTGACGCAAGAGAGCTGCCTCCGAATTTTACAACTTTCATGATTTACATCCCCTAATATTTAAATTTTCTCACAAATTTAATTTTTATTATCTCTCTTTCAAACATGTAAATCAAGGATTTTTTCTACGTGGGGAGAACATTTGTATTTTCATGGAGGAATTTTGCCGCTGTTTGTCAGATTTGTTTCCCTCAAGCGTGTCATCATGTGCAAAAAATGATAAGCAGCCAAATGAAGGTTATAGAAAATCCTGCAAATTCTTGATAGACTGATTGTAAGATAATTTAGTGTACGGCCCGCGGATGACCGCTTTTGAAAGCAAAACTGTATTGACTGCGCTTGGAAAGATGATAAGATTATAATTGTCGTTGATAATGATAATCATTACGAGTGGGATATATGGGAGTTGTTTGGCAATCAGTCATACCGTTTGTGATGGGTGCAGGGAGGCAGCATGAAGCTACGTTACTTACTTTTGCTACTGGCGGTTTTGGCGTGTACTTCTATATTTATCGGTGTAGAAGATTTGTCGCCGCTGGATATTTTTCATTTAAATAAAGAACAGGCAGGTACATTGTTTGACAGCCGGCTGCCGCGTTTGGTGAGCATTATCATCGCCGGCATGAGCCTGAGCATCTGCGGATTAATCATGCAGCAGATCAGCCGGAATAAATTTGTATCGCCGACGACTGCGGGGACGATGGACTGGGCAAGGCTCGGAATCTTGATTTCATTAATGCTTTTTACGTCAGCGAGTCCGCTTGTGAAAATGTCTATCGCTTTCGTTTTCGCGTTGGCGGGGAATTTCCTTTTCATGAAAATCCTCGAGAGAATCAAGTTCAATGATGCGATTTTTATTCCTCTCGTCGGTTTAATGCTTGGGAATATTGTCAGCTCAATCGCCACGTTTATCGCATATAAATACGATCTGATCCAAAACCTGTCATCATGGCTGCAGGGAGATTTCTCACTGGTCGTCAAAGGCCGGTATGAGCTTTTATATCTGAGTATCCCGCTGGTGATCATCGCTTATGTGTATGCAGATAAATTTACGGTGGCGGGAATGGGAGAGAGCTTTTCCGTCAATCTCGGCCTGAAATACAAACGCGTCGTTAATATCGGTCTGATTATCGTGTCGCTCATCGCTTCACTGGTGATCCTGACCGTCGGGATGCTGCCGTTTCTCGGTTTGATCATTCCCAATATGGTGTCGATTTACAAAGGGGACAACCTGAGGAGCAGCCTGCCTCACACCGCTCTGCTGGGCGCTGTTTTTGTGCTGTTTTGCGACATTTTGGGAAGGGTGATCATCTTCCCGTACGAAATTTCCATCGGCCTGATGGTCGGTGTTATCGGCAGCGGCATCTTCCTGTATATGCTGTTAAGGAGAAAAGCATATGAGTCATAATAAAAAAATTACGCTGCTGGCGGCGCTCGCCATGATATGTATCGGATTCTTCCTGTTCTACGGACTGGGCAATTGGGAATACTCCCTGCCGAGACGATGCTTCAAAGTGCTTGCCATGATGCTCACCGGAGGAGCGATCGCGTTTTCAACGGTCATCTTCCAGACGATTACAAATAACCGCATACTGACACCGGGCATTTTAGGCCTCGATTCCCTGTATATGCTCATTCAGACCGTCATCGTGTTCCTGTTCGGTTCAATGAATATCGTCATGATGAACAAAAATCTTAATTTCGTCATCTCCGTCGGGCTGATGGTGCTCTTGTCCCTCGTTTTGTATCAGCTCATGTTTAAAGGCGAGGGGCGGAACGTGTTTTTCCTTCTGCTTGTCGGCGTCGTGTTCGGCACGCTGTTCAACAGTCTGTCATCCTTTATGCAGATGCTGATTGATCCGAATGAGTTCCAGGTTGTTCAGGACAAAATGTTTGCCAGCTTTAACAATATCAACACCGATCTTTTATGGTTTGCCGGTGCTGTCTTTCTTCTGACGGGCATTTATGTCTGGCGGTTCACGCGGTTTTTTGACGTGCTGTCGCTCGGCAGGGAGCACGCCGTCAACCTGGGGATTGATTACGATAAGCTTGTGAAACAGATGCTCATTGTCGTCGCCATTCTTGTGTCTGTCTCTACGGCTCTTGTCGGGCCGATTATGTTTTTAGGACTGCTTGTCGTCAATCTGGCGAGAGAGTTTTTAAAAACCTACAGGCACACGTATTTAATCGCGGGTTCTGTCCTGATCAGCATCGTCGCGCTCGTCGGGGGCCAGTTCGTCGTGGAGAAAGTGTTCACGTTTTCCACGACGCTGAGCGTCATCATTAATTTTGCCGGCGGGATTTATTTTATCTATCTGCTGTTAAAGGAGAATAAATCATGGTAGAGGTCAAAAATGTAAGCAAACAATACGGAGGGAAAACCGTCCTTGAGAAAACGTCTCTATCCATTCAAAAGGGCAGGCTCACCTCATTTATCGGTCCGAACGGCGCGGGAAAAAGCACGCTGCTGTCTATCATGAGCCGGCTGATTAAGACGGATTCCGGGGAAATCACGGTCGACGGGCAAGAGATCGGGGCCTGTAAAAGCAACGATCTGGCAAAAAAAATCAGCATCCTGAAGCAGACGAACCAAATCAATATCAGGCTGACGATTAAAGACCTGGTCAGCTTCGGCAGATTTCCGTATTCCCAGGGGAAACTGACGGATGAAGATTGGGTGCATATCAACCAGGCACTCAGTTATATGAAGCTGGATGACTTAAAGGATAAATATCTCGATCAGCTCAGCGGGGGCCAGTGCCAGAGGGCGTTTATCGCGATGATCATCGCTCAGGATACGGACTATATTTTTCTCGATGAGCCGCTGAACAATTTAGATATGAAGCATTCCGTTGAAATGATGAAGCTGTTGAAGCGGCTTGTGGAAGACTTCGGAAAAACGGTCGTCGTAGTGATTCACGATATCAACTTCGCATCCGTATATTCAGACCATATCGTTGCACTGAAAAACGGCCGGATCGTCAAAGAAGGGCCGGCGGAGGAGATCATTGAAACCTCCGTGCTTGAAGATATTTATGATATGACCATCCCGATTCAAGAGATTGACAGTCAGCGGATCGGTGTGTACTTTTCTTAAAAACCAGATGAGGTGAAAATCATGAAAAAATTCGCATTGCTATTCATTGCGCTCGTTACGATTTTTGTTGTTTCTGCATGCGGAAACGGGGACAAAACATCAGGCAAATCAAAAGAAACAATCACAATCAAAGATGACCTGAACAAAGAAGGCGTCAAAGTGCCGAAGAATCCGAAAAAAGTCGTCGTATTCAACTTCGGAATGCTGGACACGATGGATGAACTGGGTTTACAGGATCATGTGGCGGGGCTTCCGAAACAAAACATTCCAAAATACTTATCTTCATATAAAAGTGATAAATACACCAATACAGGCGGTTTAAAAGAACCGGATTTTGAAAAAGTCGCGGATATTGACCCGGATTTAATCATTATCGCTCACAGACAATCTGATTCTTATAAAGAGTTCTCAAAAATCGCGCCGACGATTTACCTTGATGATGACTATACAAACTACGTTGACAGATTCAAGCACAACACCGAAGTGATCGGCAAAATCTTTAACAAAGAAAATGAAGTGAAAGATAAGCTTGCGAAAATTGACAAATCCATTGCGGATCTGAAGAAAAAGACAAGCAGCACGGATAAAAACGGGTTAGTGGTGATGGCGAACGACGGCAAAATCAGCGCGTTCGGATCTAAATCAAGATACGGCTTCATTCATGATGTGTTCGGCGTCAAACCGGCTGACAAAAACATCGAAGCCTCATTGCACGGACAAAGCATTTCTTATGAATATATCGCCAAAACAAACCCTGATTATATGTTTGTCGTTGACCGCGGAACAGCGATCGGCACAAAATCTTCAACAAAACAAGTGGTTGAAAATGATTATGTAAAATCGGTGAAAGCGGTGAAAAACAACCATGTTGTCTACCTTGATTCAGCTACATGGTATTTATCAGGAGGCGGCCTGGAATCCATGGCGCAAATGGTGAAAGAAGTTAAAGACGGAATCGAGAAGTAAAAAAAGAACCCGGTCACATACGTGATCGGGTTCTTTTTGGTTTACCGCGTAACGGCCTGCTGCTGCTCGGGCTGACGCGGTTTTTTCTTCAATATAAAAGATAGGAGGAAGCCGGCCAGCGCGATGCAGGCGGCTACGACAAATGCCGCATTCATGCCGTGCAGGGCGGCGTTTGCCGGAGTTGTCGCATTTGCGTGCGCGGCCTGGCTGCTCATCACGGAAACTAGCAGCGCCGTACCGATAGAACCGCCGACTTGGCGGACGGTATTGTTCATGGCTGTGCCGTGCGGAATTAAGTGGCGCGGCAGGGCGTTGATTCCCGCTGTCGTCACCGGCATCATAATCATGGCTGTTCCCAAAAGCCGCGCGGTATAAACGACGACAATCCAAATAAGAGACGTCGAGTCCGTCAGATTCATAAACGGCAGGGACGTGAGCAGGATGATGAAGAATCCGGTCATCGCAAGGCCCTTTCCGCCGATTTTGTCAAACACCCGGCCGATAAACGGAGACATCATCCCCATGACAATCGCGCCCGGCAAAAGCATTAATCCGGTATCAAACGCGGATACGCCCCGGACTTTTTGCGTGTAAAGCGGGAGAATGGTTTCCGTTCCGATCAGCAGCGCGAAAACAAGCGTTCCGAGCAGGGTGGTCAGGCTGAAAATCCCGAAAGAAAACACGCGGAATTCCAGCATCGGTTTTTTGAGCTTCATCTGTCTTGCGATAAAGAAAATCAGCGCGACCGCTCCGACAAGCAGCGAAGTCAGCACTTCAGCACTGGTCCATCCTGAGGAACCGGCGCTTGAGAAGCCGTAAAGCAGACCGCCGAATCCGAGGGTCGATAAGATCACGGATAAAATATCAATCTGTGTTTCTCGTAATGTCGTGACGTTTTTCATCAGAATAATCGCTAAAAGCAAATCGATGACTGCGATCGGGAAGATAATATAAAACAAAGACCGCCAAGAGAATGCTTCGACCGCCCATCCGGAAAGCGTCGGGCCGATCGCCGGCGCGAACGAAATAACCAAGCCGACCATACCCATGGCGCGGCCGCGCTTTTCCATCGGGAAAATCGTGAGAAATACCGTCTGCATGAGCGGCAGCATAATTCCGGCGCCGGCCGCCTGAATAATCCGGGCCGTTAAGAGCACCGGAAAGTTCGGGGCGAATGCGCCGACAATGGTGCCCGCCGTGAAAATACTCATGGCGGAAATCAAGAGGGTGCGGCTTGTGAATTTCTCTATTAAAAACGCGGTAATCGGAATCAAAATCCCGTTCGTCAGCATAAACGACGTTGTCAGCCATTGCGCTTTGTTGGCGTCTATATTGAAGTCATTCATAATGTGCGGCAGCGCCGTAATAAGCAGTGTCTGGTTCAAAATGGCGACGAACGCACCCGCCAAAAGAATCCCGACAATGACAGAGCGGTTGTATGGTGCAGTTTTAATACTCTTATTCAAGCTGATTCCTTCTTTCTTTATAGTTTGAGCAATGTTTTAACGGCTGCAAGCGGCTGGTGCAGCGGTCCGGCCTGCTCCAAATAACCGATGAGCGCTTTGATGAGAAAATCCCGCGGCTGTTTGTCCGCTGATTCTTTCTCCAGCATAGCCGCCGCGGAAGCGAGTCCTGCGGCGTCATATTTTTCCTCCGGAAGGGCTGAGACGGCTTCTTTCAGTTCCTTCAGGCTTTCAGCCAGCAATATGGTTTTGTCTTTCGGCTCAAATGAGGAAGCGGAGGCGATATAAAGGTCAATCATCTCCTGAGGCAAAGCGGTTTCGGCTGTCCTGTTTTCGACGATGAGATTGAGGTGGCGGATGATAAACTCCGTGAGCGGCTCCAGGGCGAGCGGTTCTTTTTCCAGCTTAATCAGCGTGATGCATTCTCTCAGGAGCCCTTGCAGGACGATTACCAGCTCCCATACATAAGGAATAATGTCTTCACCGTACGTCTGAATCAGTGAATCGCGATGCCAGCAGATAAAGGTGGAGCGGGCCCTGTGAATATGCCGTTTTACCCGTTCATTAATGGAAGAGGGGCTTCCGTACATCAGCATATTAAAAAACTGCTGATTGCGCCTGAAGCCTTCAAGCTCAGCCATCAGTTTTTTGGCAAACCGTTCCTCAGGGGAGAGGCTTGTTTCTTCATTCAATAATGAAGCGGCGGCTACCATCTGTTTCTGGTTAAAATCGAGCAGCTCCAGGAGCAGGTCTTCCTTTGATTCAAACAGCTTATATAAAGACGCTTTGGAGACTTTGCACTCCTCTGCGATCGCCTGCATCGAAACCGACGAAAAGCTTTTCCCGGAAAAAAGCTTCCTTGCCGCCAGCAGAATATCCGTTTTCTTATCATTCATAAGCCCAGATTCCTTCTTTCGTCACAATAGAAAACCCATCGGTTCACAGAAAACCAATGAGTATATGATGAAAATATTAACAAAAATTTTTACATAGTGTCAACGTTTTTGTTTGAGAAATAGAAAAAACCTGCCGGAGTGTTCCGGCAGGCTGATACGTTTATTTATCCGTCTTAAATCCTTGTTTTTCAAGCATTTCACGAATGTGAGGATAATAAACCTGCTTATAGTAGGAAGTGATGCCTTGTGACCAGTTTCTTGTTTCCTGTCCGTCGGTGCGTTTTTTCATGTATTCGGACATCTGCTTGTCATAGGCCTCGATATGGGTTCTTACATCTTCTTCTTGATACGTTTCATGATGCAGAACGGCTGCTTGCGGCAGACGCGGTTTTTTCGCGGAGCGGTCTGCCGGATGGCCGATGACGAGACCGGAAACCGGGAAAACGTATTTCGGAAGTTTCAGCAATTCAATGAGTTCGTCAGGTTTGCCGCGCACGGCGCCGATCGGCACAGTGCCGAGTCCCATTGATTCAGCCGCAGCCGTTGCCGTACCCAGCGCAATCCCGACATCTACGGCTCCGACTAGAACGGACTCTAAACCGTTCGTGATCTCAAGCGGTGTATCATTATATTCTTCAAGCGCAATTTTGGCGCGGTTAAAATCAGCGCAGAATAAAAGGAAAACAGGCGCTTGGTCAATCCACGGCTGGCCGCCGGCCAATTCGGATATTTTTTTCTTCCGCTCCTTATCTTTCACCGCAATAACGGTAAATTGCTGGCCGTTAATGGAAGTCGGCGCTGCCTGAGTTGCTTGGATGATAAGGTCCAGCTGCTCATCCGATACGGGTTCATCTGTGTAGCTGCGGATGGAACGGTGGTCTGTTAATATTTGAAGGACTTCGTTCATGTCATTCATCCTTTCGTTACTCTGACAGTTCTGTGCGGACGACGTCAAGCGGCGCACTCAGCACTTCTTTTGCTTTTGCCACGAATCCTTGGAAATGGTCAGTTGCGTTGTGGAATTTCATCGCTTCTTCATCTTTCCATTGCTCAAGCATAACGAATGTATTTTCCTCACCGACTTTTTCGAAAAGATCGTATTGCACATTTCCTTCTTCCGCGCGTGAATGCTGAACAAGTGATTGCGCTTCTCCTAAAAATTCCTCGCGTTTATCCGCTTTTACTTTCATGTAAGCCTGTAAGACGATCATTGTTATTCCTCCTGATTGGGTTTATTTGTTATAGTTCGAATATTATCGAACTAACTGTAACATGTTTCGCTGCGAATGGTAAAGGAAAAACCCTCACCGCCTAAATTGTCACCCGCCGATGATCTGTGTTACATTTGACTCATGAACATTCCAAACCATCCTGAAACCGAACGCTTACAGCTGACAAAGGTTCTTCATGCTCTGAGTGATCCGCTCCGCTTAGAGCTGGTCAAACAATTGGCGGAAACAACAGAAAAAACGTGCGGAACCTGCGCTGATGTCCGGGTCGCTAAATCAACGCTGTCCCATCACTTCAAAGTGCTGCGGGAAGCGGGGATCGCCCAAGTGCGCATAGACGGGAAGCACCGTTATTATTCCCTGCGCAAAGATGATTTACAAGCGGCGTTTCCCGGCCTGTTGGAGGCGATTTTGCAGACAGAACCGGACCGCTGGTAAATAAGTCCCCGAATTCCGGGGGTTTTTTTATGCGCCGAAAACCGCCCGGTAAAGCCTGTAGACGCCTTCTTGAATATCGCTCTCCTTCAGGCGTGCGAACCCCAGGATAAGCTGCGGTTTGTTTGAATCGCCTCCCGCTTTCAGACGGAACCGGCTCATCGCAAACAGATCGAGCTGTTCTGCATCCGCCCGTGCCAATATCTCTTTTTCTGAACGGGCGCATTCAAACTCAGTGACAAAATGAAGCCCCGCATTGGCGCCCTTTACACTGATTCTTTCTCCGAATGTTTCTTCCAAAGCCGAAATGAGGCATTCCCGCATGTTCTTATAATGCTGCTTCATCTTTTTAATATGTTTCTGATATTCACCTGAGTCGATAAATTCTTTCAGCGCGAGCTGGGCAAGCGTGCTGCACGTATGCAGGTCATACGTTCTCTCTTTGAACGTCCGCAAAAGCCCGGGCGGCAGAACCATATAGCTGATGCGCAGACCTGGGAAAAGGGATTTTGAAAAGGTCCCCATGTATATGACATTTTGAAACCGGTCAAGGCTTTGAAGCGCCGGTATCGTATCGGCGTCATATTTAAATTCACTGTCATAATCATCTTCAATGATGAAGCGGCCGTTCTGTTCGGCGGCCCAGTTTAAAAGCTGAATCCGCCGGGAAGCCGGCATGATCACGCCTGAGGGGAATTGATGGGAAGGCGTGGTGATCAATACAGAGGGCCGGCGTTTTTCGATTTCGTTCATGGACATGCCTTTTTCATCAAGGCTGATCGTCGCAACCTTTTTCCCGAGGTTTTGCAGCAGCCGGTACATCCTCATATATCCCGGGTTCTCCATGGCGTAGAGCGCGTCTTTTGGCAGCAGTTCCGTCAGCAGCTGCATCAGCATTTGTGTGCCCGCTCCGAGCACGATTTGTTCCGGGCGGCATGTAACGCCCCTTGTCAGGGAAATAAGCCGCGAAATTGTTTCACGGACTTCATATAAACCTTGAGGATGGACGAGTTCTCCGAGTGTATGAAATGAACGGGCGGCTGCTTTCTGCTCACAGCGGAACCAGCTTTTCAGGGGGAAATGCGCCGTATCCACGCTCATATGTGAAAATGAAATCCAGCCGCTTTTATCCGTCTCCCGCTCTTTCAAATCATCAGGCAATAGGAGCGAAGGCGTTTCTTCATAATAAACCGTATCAATTTCCTCCACGAAAAAGCCTTTTCTTTCGACCGCATATAAATAACCTTCCGAAAGCAGCTGCTGATAAGCTGAATTCACTGAATTCACGCTGACCTTCAGCGTCTCGGCAAGCTCCCGTTTAGACGGCACCTTTGTATGAGGCATCAGGCTGCGCTTCAAAATGGCCGCTTTTATGTGCTGATAGATCTGCTGATAGATATAATCCGCCGTTTCCGAATGGTCAATGGAAATCGTCAGCATCCAGACCCTGCCCCTTTCTGATACCATGGATAAATTGATTTTGGTACTTTTCATCATACCAAAAAGAAGTCAGAATGATAAGAAAACAATGCAGGGGGATGGAATCTATGAGTCGAACAGCATCATCGGAAGTGACAACTGTCCAGTGGCAGCAAAAACGGGATCAATTCGTTTCCAAGGGGGTCGGCAACGGAAACCGCAGCATGGCGGTAAAAGGGGAAGGGGCGCTTTTGTACGATTTGGACGGCAGTCGATTCATTGATTTTGCCGGAGCGATCGGAACGCTGAATGTCGGCCATTCCCATCCGAAAGTGGTGGAGGCCGTGAAGAAACAGGCGGAGGATCTGATTCACCCGGGATTTAACGTCATGATGTATCCGTCTTATATTGAGCTGGCCGAAAAACTTTGCGCCCTTGCGCCGGGAGATCATGCGAAAAAAGCGATTTTTCTCAATTCGGGGGCGGAAGCGGTGGAAAACGCCGTGAAAATCGCCAGAAAATATACGAAGCGCCAGGCTGTCGTGTCATTTACAAGAGGGTTCCACGGCCGCACGAACATGACGATGAGCATGACGAGCAAGGTGAAGCCTTATAAATTCGGTTTCGGCCCGTTTGCCTCAGAGGTGTATCAGGCGCCGTTTCCTTATTATTATCAAAAGCCGGCCGGCATGAGCGACGAGCAGTATGACGACTTTATCATCAGCGCTTTTGAGGATTTCTTTATCGCCGCAGTTGCACCGGAAACCGTCGCCTGTGTCGTCATGGAGCCGGTTCAGGGAGAGGGCGGCTTCATCATTCCGTCAAAACGTTTCGTGCAGCACGTCGCCGCTTTTTGTAAAAAACACGGCATCGTTTTTGTGGCGGATGAGATTCAGACCGGTTTTGCCAGAACGGGAACGTATTTTGCGATTGAACATTTCGGGGCCGTTCCTGATTTGATCACCGTTTCCAAATCACTTGCGGCCGGATTGCCTCTGAGCGGCGTCATCGGCCGGGCGGAAATGCTTGATGCCGCCGCGCCGGGTGAACTCGGGGGCACATATGCGGGAAGCCCGCTCGGCTGTGCGGCTGCGCTCGCGGTCTTGGATATTATTGAAGAAGAAGGGCTGAATCAGCGTTCCGAGGAGATCGGCCGGATCATCGAGCATCAAGCGCTCGAGTGGAAAAAAGAGCATGCCTGCATCGGAGAAGTGCGCAGACTCGGCGCGATGGCGGCCATCGAAATTGTCAAAGATCCGGACACGCGGGAACCGGACAAAGCAAAAGCCGCGGCGATCGCCAAAACGGCGAACGAGAACGGACTGCTGCTGCTGACGGCCGGCATTAACGGCAACATTATCAGATTCCTGACGCCGCTTGTCGTGACGGATGAGCAGCTCAAAGAAGGCCTTTCCATTATCGAAGCAGCTCTGTGAGTTCAATTATTGGAATGCCGGCGGATGTGTCTGCTATCATGAAAGTGTGAGATACATCAACTAGCATTCAATGGCTTTACTATAACAGAGAAAGGAATGTTCAATATGCCAGAACAATTAACAGTGTACAACCCGGCAACGGGAGAGGCGATCGAAAGCATCCCCCAGCAGACGGCCGAAGATGTTGAAAAAGCGATTGAACGTTCACATCAAGCGTTTCAATCATGGTCCAAAACATCAGCGGGAGAACGTGCCTCACTGCTGAGAAAATGGTATGAGCTGATTGTTGAAAATAAAGAAGAACTTGCGGAATTAATTACGAAAGAAAACGGCAAACCGTACGAAGAAGCGGTCGGAGAAGTTTTATACGGCGCCGGCTATATTGAATGGTTCGCCGAAGAAGCAAAACGGATTTACGGCAGAACAGTACCTGCGCCGACAACGGGCAAACGGATTGTCGTCACCCGTCAGGCGGTCGGCCCGGTAGCCGCGATCACGCCGTGGAATTTCCCGAATGCGATGATTACAAGAAAAGCCGCGCCCGCTTTGGCGGCAGGCTGTACGTTCATCATCAAACCGGCGGAGGATACGCCGCTTTCCGCTTACGCCCTTGCGCGTCTCGCATATGAAGCGGGAATTCCGAAGGACGTGCTGCAAGTGGTGATCGGTGACGGAGCGGAAATCGGAAACGTCTTCACCAGCAGCCCGAAAATCCGCAAAATTACCTTTACCGGCTCAACGCCTGTCGGCAAAATCCTGATGAAAAACAGCGCCGACACCGTAAAACATATGTCAATGGAGCTTGGCGGACATGCGCCGCTGATCGTGGATGAAGACGCTGATCTTGATCTGGCGGTAGCCCAAACAATGGCCTCTAAATTCAGAAATGCCGGCCAAACCTGCGTCTGTGCGAACCGGCTGATCGTACACGAATCCGTAAAAGACGAGTTTGCGAAAAAACTGAGTGAAGAAGCTGCGAAACTCAAAGTCGGAAACGGTCTTGAAAAAGGCGTAAACGTCGGCCCTGTCATCAACAAAAAAGGCTTCGATAAAATCGTCGGCCAAATTAATGACGCCGTGGAAAAAGGCGCAAAAGTGCTGACGGGCGGAACGTATGACCAAAACGATGAAAAAGGCTGCTATTTCGTGACACCGACCGTGCTGTCAAATGTAGATACATCCATGAACATCATGCATGAAGAAACATTCGGCCCGGTTGCGCCGATCGTTACGTTCTCAGATATTGATGAAGCGATCAAGCTTGCGAACGATACGCCGTTCGGGCTTGCGGCTTATTTCTTCACAGAAAACTACCGCCGCGGCATCTATATTTCTGAACAGCTTGAATACGGCATCATCGGCTGGAATGACGGCGGTCCGTCCGCGGTTCAAGCGCCGTTCGGAGGAATGAAAGAAAGCGGCATCGGCCGTGAAGGCGGTACGGAAGGCATTGAGCCGTACCTGGAAACCAAATACATGTCTATCGGACTTTAATGAGCCGAAAAGAAAGCCCCGCTTCTAAGCGGGGCTGTTTTTATTGAGCAGTCTGCCGGTGAATATCGCCGGCAGGCTTTTTTGATCTTGCGGGAATAATCGGTTCGATTCCAGACAAAATAACAGCAAATACGATTGAAAGAAGGTCGCCATCATGGATATATTATTGGCTCTTCTCCCGGCTTTATTTTGGGGGAGCATCGTGTTATTTAACGTCAAATTAGGCGGCGGGCCTTACAGCCAGACGCTGGGAACGACAATCGGGGCGCTCATCGTTTCGTTTGTGCTGTATCTGTTTGTCCACCCGGTGCTGTCCGGGCGCATTTTTATTGTCGGCATCATCTCGGGGCTGTTTTGGTCGCTCGGCCAAAGCAATCAGCTTAAAAGCATACAGCTGATGGGCGTTTCAAAAACGATGCCGATATCAACGGGAATGCAGCTCGTCTCGACTTCTTTGTTCGGTGTGATCGTATTCAAAGAATGGTCAACCCCGATCGCGATTACGCTGGGTATTCTCGCCCTTATTTTTATCATCATCGGGATTGTGCTCACATCTTTAGAAGATAAAAAGGGGCGGGCGGACGGAGAACCGGGAAACTTAAAAAAAGGCATTGTCATCCTGCTGATCTCCACGCTCGGTTATTTGGTCTATGTCGTTGTGGCCCGGCTGTTCGGCGTATCCGGATGGTCAGCGCTCCTGCCGCAGGCGATCGGGATGGTCATCGGCGGACTGCTCCTGACGTACAAGCATAAACCGTTTAATAAGTACGCCCTCAAGAACATTCTGCCGGGAATCATCTGGGCGCTCGGGAATATGTTTCTGTTCATCTCACAGCCGCGCGTCGGAGTTGCGACAAGTTTTTCCCTCTCTCAAATGGGGATCGTCATCAGCACGCTCGGCGGAATCTTCATTCTCCGTGAGAGCAAAACGAAGCGTCAGCTGGTCGCCATTGCCATCGGGATTATCCTGATCATTGTGGCCGCGGTATTCTTAGGCGTTGCGAAATCAAATTCATAACAAATGCAGGAGGTTTGAACATGTACACGGATTTAAAAGGAAAAGTCGTTGCCATTACGGGAGCTTCATCAGGATTAGGAAAAGCGATGGCGATCCGCTTCGG
The DNA here is from genome assembly GCF_058791615.1 of Bacillus sp. EB106-06-01-XG163. NCBI lineage: Bacteria > Bacillati > Bacillota > Bacilli > Caryophanales > Bacillaceae > Bacillus > Bacillus sp. EB106-06-01-XG163. Next base: position 175,984 of record NZ_JBYTDS010000007.1, on the reverse strand, counting down.
ACAGGAGCAGGCGAAAGTCGTGGTTAACTACTATAGTAATGAAAAAGACGCCCAAACCGTTAAAGAAGAGATTCAAAAAGCGGGAGGCGAAGCGGTCATCATTCAAGGCGACGTCACAAAAGAAGAAGATGTCAAAAACATCGTGCAGACCGCGGTGAAGGAATTCGGCACATTGGATGTCATGATCAATAACGCCGGTATGGAAAATCCGGTTCAGTCGCATGAAATGCCGCTCAAAGACTGGAACAAAGTCATTAATACCAATCTGACCGGCGCTTTCTTAGGAAGCCGCGAAGCCATTAAATATTACGTAGAGAATGATATTCAAGGAAACGTCATTAACATGTCAAGCGTACATGAAATGATTCCATGGCCTCTGTTTGTTCACTACGCGGCGAGTAAAGGCGGCATCAAATTGATGACGGAAACGCTGGCGCTGGAGTACGCGCCGAAGCGCATCCGTGTCAACAACATCGGGCCGGGAGCCATCAATACGCCGATCAACGCGGAAAAATTTGCGGATCCCGTTCAGAAAAAAGATGTGGAAAGCATGATTCCGATGGGATATATCGGTGAGCCGGAAGAAATCGCGGCTGTCGCCGTCTGGCTTGCTTCAAAGGAATCAAGCTACGTAACCGGCATTACGCTGTTTGCTGACGGGGGAATGACCAAATATCCGTCATTCCAGGCAGGCCGCGGATAAGAAAAAAAGCGATCGCAGGCTCTTTAGAGCCGGATCGCTTTTTGCTTACGCGCGTTTTTTCTTTACAAGCGCCGCGATGGAAAGGATAATCGCCGCAGCTGACAGAACGATGGCTGCAATATCAAGCGCTGATACGCCGGATTTGCTTTCTACGTTTGACTGTTCAGCTCCGTGCGCATCCGTCACGCTGGCCGATTTCGTGATTTTCGTAATCGAGTGAGGCGTGTCGGCTTTCTCATCACCCGTCCATTCTACAATGCTGCCGTCTTTGTAATATTGGTAAGCGTCCCAAGCGGCATCTCCGCTCTTTTCAGGATTTTTCGCAACGAACGTGAACTGCTGGAATTGGCCGGGCTGAATGCCGCCGTCTTTTGCTTCCCAAGTGACGGAGACCGCTTTGTCATCATGTTTGGATACGGATGTTTTCCAGCCCGGAATCGGCTGATACTGCTGAAATTCAACGCCGGCGGGCATTTTCAGCACGACTTTCGTTGTCGGCTCATTCTTTTCCACAGGCACTTTCATCGTGTAGGTTTCCCAGGAACCGGCCGCGGATTCCGCGGGTTTGACTGAGACGTGGGCGCTTGCTGTCGCCGTAAAACCGACGAGTGACAGGGTCACGGCGGATATGAATAATAAAGCCTTTTTTTTCAACATGAGATACACTCCTTAGTTTGTCGTTGAGAATATTTGGTTGATTTCATTAAAATCGTTTGTCAGCCCGTGGACTTTGATCTTCCAGTTTCCCTTTTCGGTGATGGACAGGTTGGCGGCTTCGAATGTGCCTTCCTTCGTCTTCTTCAAATCAAAGGTGCTTTCATGCTGTTTGCCGCTGAAGCCCGTCTGGTAAACAGTGACCGTAAATTGCTGAATGTCTTTTACCAAGCTGCCGTTGTGATCGGTGACAATGACTTGAAATTCATTTTTACCCGGCTGGTTCGGCGTAATGTGCAAGGACAGGGTTTCCCCGTTTCCGATCGTTTCTGAGCCGTTAAAAGGCAATGGAGCAGGCGGCGGCGGGCTGGGCAGGCTTGTGAAGACGGCGGTTGTAAATAATACCGCGATGCCTAGTGCCCATTCGGCCTTTATCGTTGCGCTGATGCTCCTTTTTCTGCTGAACTTAGTCATCCATACGTGAACGGCGCCGAGCACAAGCATGATAACAAACAGTCCGATTTTCAAAAGGAGCGTCTTACCGTAAGCGGTGTGAAAGAGTGAATCAAACGTGCGGATAATGAAAAATCCGTTCAGCACACCTGAAAATAACAGCACACCGACAGAGGCGAACGCCCAAGGAGAAAACCGTCTGACCGTTTCCCAAGCGATGGTTTTATCGGGTTTTCTCCACTCTGATGAAAGAAGCAGCACAAGCGCGGCGATACCGCCCATCCATACAGACGCGGCCGATAAATGGAGAAAGTCCATCGCGATGCCGACCGCTTTTTCGTCAATGACCGCCGCATGCCCGGCGAATGCTTTTGCCAAAAGCGAAGCGAAGAAGAACAACAGCGGCGCCGTCCAGTACGCAAATGACCGGAATGCTTTCTTCTTCAACAGCGGGATCATGGACAGGGCGAGCAGGATAAATAAGCTGATCTGGATCATCCAGACGTACCCGCCTGCCGTTTTCAGAAGCGTTTCTTTTACATAGTCCGGCTGGAACGCGGCGCTCCAAGCGCCGCCCGCGTTTTCTTTCGTCTGGATCGGGAGCTGGCAGATAAGCGCGAGCCCCGTTACACATAAAGAAATCACGAGCAGCTTTACAGTTCGTTTTGCTTTTGATGAATCTTTATTATTTCTGTACCAAAACAGATGGAAAAAAGCCGTGCCGATAAACAGGGAGAGAGCGGTGTACAAAATACCGCGGTCGATGGCCGCTTCGGGATGAAGCGCCGCTTGCGATGATGTCTGCTCCCGAAGTTCTCCGCCGGCTTTTCCGATACTGAAAGGGATGACGCCGGATACCGGATGTCCGTCGGCCGATACCGCGTTCCATTCCGCTCTGTAAATATCATGCGGCAGATTTTTTTTCAATGCCGCGGTCATGATGCGGGCATCATTTTTTTGAATCACCGTTTTTCCCGCATCGACCCGTTCGCCGGATGAATTATAGACCTTAATGGAGTGGAAGCCTTCTTCAATCTGTTCATTAAACTCAATTTCAATCTGCTTCGGCGCTTGTTTTAATTCGCTGTTCTCACCCGGATTTGAGTTTGTGATGTAGGCGTGGGCGAAGCTTGTTTTCGGAATCAAAACAAGGAACAGCAAAAAGATGAGCCAGCGTTTGTTCTGTCTCATGGATGATGACACCGCCTTCCGGTTGGTTGTTGTTATGTCTTGCTGCAGGTGCATCCCTTCTGCCTGTCGTGTAAGATGATGTCCGCCGCCTCGTCAAAGGTGCAAATGATCCCGCCGAATCCTTTTTGAAACCGTTCTGCGTAATCAAGCGTTGAGAAGGGAATCGCCTGAGGCCGGCAGCAGTGAAGGTCAATATCGGCATGGACTAAAAAGTATGCGGAAGCGGCCGTCAGCGTCGTCTGGAGAAGAAAATCTTTACAAATGACGTGGGACACTTCTTCCTTTTTATCCTCATACCGCAAAATCGCGCAATGAATGCAGCACATCTGCTCAACGGCTTGTGAAACGGTAATAAGCTGAACAGAATACGAATGCTGAATCGGCCGCAGGCAATAGCCGCATTGATTGGCGCTTCGTTCTGAAGCGGGAGGGAGCGTAATGCCGCCGGGTGTCCGGATAATCCGGTTTGCATCCGCCAGCTGATTGACGTCTCTGTACACGGTCATCTCGGAGACGCCGAATCTCTCGCTTATGTCAGAGATTTTCAGCGCGCCCTCTTCTTTCAGCCATTCAAGCAAGGTTTGCTGTCTGTGAATCGGAAGCAATTCTGCATCCTCCTTTTTATGCGAATGAGTGATGAACCTCCCTCTAAGAGTAGATGTTTTCACAAATGCACACAAGAGCCTGATGATAAAATATGTGAAAAAATGTTGAACAATCACAAATGTAAAAGACGTAGCCAGACTCTGTTATAATAGAAGAGTTGAATGGAGGAATAAACATGAAAGAAACGACCTGCCCGAACTGCGGCAAGCCGATTACAGGCGACATGGTCAGATCATCCATGATCCCGTGCCAGTTTCAGTGCGGGCATTGCCATGTGAAATTGCGTGAATATAAAGTATCAGCTCCGATTATGGCTGCGGCCATTGCGATCACGGTGCTTTTGATTTATCTTGTGCAGATGGCCAGAACCGCCGTCATGCCGATGTTTCCGGCAGCGCGGTATGTGCCGGCCGCCATTTTCGCGCTCGTATGTGCGTATCCGGTGTTTATTGTCAGTGAGCGGCTCATTGCCAAACTCGTCGTCACAAAAGGACACATTATATACAGAAAGCGGTAAGACACCTTTGATGAGGTGTCTTTTTTTTGTTAAGGAGTTGTCACAGTCTCTGTGCCAAACTCCTCTTTACTTTTCATTGAATGGGGATTGTAAGCGTTTTATGATGAAGACACAGGGGAGAGAGAAACCCCGTGTCTTATTTATTTTCATCTGAAGGCAAGCAAACAGGGAGGGAATGAACATGCAGCAAGAACAGCAAGCTGGCATGAAAGTGAAGATACAGCGGTTCGGCAGTTATTTAAGCGGTATGATCATGCCGAATATCGGCGCATTTATCGCATGGGGAATTATCACCGCGCTGTTTATTCCTGCGGGATGGTTTCCGAATTCGCAGCTGAATACATTGGTAAGCCCGATGATTACGTATCTACTGCCGCTTTTAATCGCATATACGGGCGGAAAAATGATTTACGATCACCGCGGGGGAGTCGTCGGAGCAACGGCCGCCATCGGAGTCATTGTCGGAGCGGACATTCCGATGTTCTTAGGGGCAATGATTATGGGGCCTTTGGGCGGTTATCTCATTAAACAATTAGACCGTGTGTTTAAAGATAAAGTCAGACAGGGTTTTGAAATGCTGATCAACAACTTCACGGCGGGAATTATCGGAGCTGTGCTGACGATTATCGCATTTTATGCGATCGGCCCGGTCGTCCTGTCTCTTAACAAATTGCTGGCGGCAGGTGTGGAAGTCATTGTCCACGCGAATTTGCTGCCGATTGCAAGCGTTTTCGTAGAACCGGCGAAAGTTCTGTTCCTGAATAACGCGATCAACCACGGCATTTTAAGTCCGATCGGAATCGAGCAGGCCGCCAAAGCGGGTAAATCCATTCTGTTCTTAGTGGAAGCGAACCCCGGGCCGGGACTCGGTATTTTACTGGCATATATGTTCTTTGGGAAAGGCTCTTCAAGATCGACGGCTCCGGGAGCGGCGATCATTCATTTCTTCGGGGGGATTCATGAAATCTATTTCCCTTACATTTTAATGAAACCGATGCTGATCCTCGCGGCGATCGCCGGGGGAGCGAGCGGACTGCTTACATTCTCGATCTTTAACGCGGGTCTTGTCGCCGCATCATCTCCGGGAAGCATCATCGCCATTTTGGCGCTGACGCCGAAAGGAAGCTATCTCGGCGTGCTGGCGGGCGTCATCGTTGCCGCGGCCGTATCGTTTATCGTCTCGGCGCTTATTCTGAAATCGTCTAAAGCGGGCGAAGAAGATTTGACAGCCGCGGCGGAAAAAATGCAGGAAATGAAAGGCAGGAAAAGCGAAGCTGCGGCCGCGTTGGCGGACAAAGAGGAAGAGCCGGAAAACAGCGCCGCTGATATTTCCGCCGACCAAGTCAGCCGCATTATCTTCGCGTGTGACGCGGGTATGGGATCGAGCGCAATGGGCGCCTCCATTTTAAGAAACAAAGTGAAAAAAGCAGACCTGGATATTGATGTGACAAATACGTCGATCAATAATCTTCCGAATGACGCGGATATCGTCATTACGCATAAGGACCTGACTGACCGCGCGAAAGCGAAGCTGCCGCAGGCGGTGCACATTTCGGTTGATAATTTCTTGAACAGCCCGAAATACGATGAACTGATTGAAAAGCTTAAAAACTAATCAACAGAAAGAGGGATCTTCATCATGGAAGTATTGGCTAAAGCGAACATCAAACTGAACCAGACGGTGAACTCAAAAGAGGATGCCATCCGCCTCGCGGGACAGACATTGATTGATAACGGCTACGTGAAGAACGGCTATGTGGAAAAAATGTTCGAACGTGAAGAAACATCATCCACGTTTATGGGGAATTTCATCGCGATCCCGCACGGCACGGAAGATGCGAAGGATGAGGTGCTTCATTCAGGCATTTCCGTCATCCAGATTCCGGACGGTGTGGAATACGGTGAAGGCAATACGGCAAAGGTCGTTTTCGGTATCGCCGGAAAAAACAATGAACACTTAGACATCCTGTCAAACATCGCCATCATCTGCTCAGAGGAAGAAAACATCGAACGGCTGATCAGTGCAAAGACGGAAGAAGAACTGGCCGCTATTTTCAGCGAGGTGAACTGACATGATTGCCCTTCATTTCGGAGCGGGAAACATCGGGCGGGGCTTTATCGGCGCCCTGCTCCATCATTCCGGCTATGAGGTAGTTTTCGCTGATGTGAATGAAACGATGGTCAGCCTTCTCAATGAAAAGAAGGAATATACCGTGGAGCTTGCCGACGGCGGCCGGCAGACAGAAATCATCGGCCCCGTTTCAGCCATCAACAGCGCGGTGCAAGAACAAGAGCTGTACAGGCTGATCAATGAAGCGGCGATCATTACGACGGCGGTGGGCCCGAACGTTCTCAGACTCATCGCCCCGTCCATCGCGGAAGGGCTGAAGCGCAGAACGTCCTCTGAGCCTCTCAATATCATTGCCTGTGAAAATATGATCGGCGGCAGCAGTTTTCTGAAAAAAGCAGTTTTCGGACATTTGACGGAAGCGGAGCGGGAACTCGTGAACCGGACGGTCGGCTTCCCGGATTCTGCGGTGGATCGGATCGTGCCGATTCAGCACCATGAAGATCCGCTGAAAGTATCTGTAGAACCGTTTTTTGAATGGGTCATAGACAGAACCGGCTTTGCCGGCGGCCAGCCGGTACTGGAAGGCGCGTTGTTTACGGATGATCTTACACCTTTCATCGAGAGAAAGCTGTTTACCGTCAATACCGGTCATGCCGTTACGGCGTACGTCGGCTATCAGCGCGGATTAAAAACCGTCAAAGAGGCCATCGGCCATCCGGAAATCCGGCGTGTCGTGTACGATGCACTTTCAGAAACGGGCGAGTACTTAGTGAAAGCGTACGGCTTTAAGCAAGCCGAACACGAGCAGTACATGAAGAAAATCATCGGCCGCTTTGAAAATGAATACATCACGGATGATGTGACGAGGGTTGCCAGATCACCGCTCAGAAAACTCGGAGCGAATGACAGATTAGTAGGGCCGGCCAAAAAAATAAAAGAACCGAACGCGCTGGCAGAAGGCATCGCCGCCGCCCTGCGCTTTGACTATCAGGATGATCCGGAAGCGGTTGAGCTGCAAAAGCTTATCGCGGAAAAAGGCACGAGCGGCGTTCTTCAAGACATTTGCGGTATTCAGCCGCATGAACCGCTGCACGGCATCGTGCTCAAAAAGCTCAATCAATAAAAATGAACCCGCGTCGGGGGACGCGGGTTTTTTCTTGCGTTATAATGAGAGGGAAGGGAGGTTGCGTGATGAATCAGAAGCTATTGCCCCATCGTTTTCCGTTTCTTTTGATTGACGGCACGACGAACAGTGAAGCCGGAAAATGGGCGGCTGCTTACAAAAACATCAGTGAAAATGACTGGTTTATAACTGAATCCCAAAGAGAGATGCCATTTTCGCTCGTCGTTGAAGCAATGGCCCAAACGGCGGCTTGCGCGGGAATTACCGGCGGTGACGGCCTCGGTCTCTTATCCGCGGTGAAGAAAGCGGAAAGGTTAGGTGCCGCTTTGCCGGGAGACCGTCTGGATCTTTTTTTTGAGGTCACGAGAATCAGACGCGGTTTTGTGTTCGGCCGGGCGAAAGCGTCCGTTGCCGGGAAGCCTGTGGCGGAAGCTGAGCTCAGCATATTTATCCAGCCATCGTAAAAAAAGCCGCCTCCAGCGGCGGCTTTCGTACAAGTCTGTTATTTTGTATCATAATCTCTTTCACTTTGTGAATTGTCCCTTTGGTCATGTTTGTGTTTTTCGTCATTGGCGTTTTCCTTCAGCTCTTCCAGCGGAATCGGATCGGTTAAATCATGATGTTCAGGATTTTCATTCGGTTTGTTCTTTTGTTTTCTTTCTTTCATCCTCCATCACCTCAATATTTCTTTTCCTCAACGTTCCCCCCGCCAAACGCAGAAAGCGGTTTTTTGTTCCTGTGGGTCATATGTATTAAAATAGAGACGACTACATTATAAAAAGTGAGGTACATATATGCCGATACAAAGAGAAGACGCAGATATTAAACTGATCGCGATTGATATGGACGGAACCCTGCTCAATGACGAGCAGCTCATCCCGGAGGAAAACCGGCGGGCGATCAAGGAAGCGGAGGCGAAAGGAATTCACGTCGTCATCAGCACAGGACGCACGCTGATGACCTGCCGCGAACTGGCTGAGTCTCTCGAGCTGTCATCCTTTTTAATCACGGCAAACGGCAGCGAAATCTGGGATTCCGACTTTGAGCTGGTTGAGCGCAAGCTTCTTCATACCGATCATATTCAAAAATTATGGGATCTGAGGAATAAGCACAACACGAATTTCTGGGCCTCTACCGTCGATAGAGTGTGGAGAGGGGAATTCCCGGAAACGATTACGGATCATCAGTGGCTCAAGTTCGGATTCGAAATCGAGGATGACGAAGTGCGGAATGAGGTGCTGAAAGAGCTCAAGGAATACAAGGAGCTCGAGATCACAAACTCCAGTCCGATCAACATCGAAGTCAATGCCCTCGGTATCAACAAAGCGGCTGCGCTGGCGAAGGTATCGGAAAAACTCGGCTTCACGATGGAAAATGTGATGGCCATGGGTGACAGTCTGAATGACATTGCCATGATTGAAAAAGCGGGTGTCGGCGTCGCCATGGGGAATGCGCAGGACATTGTGAAAGAAACAGCTGACTGGGTGACTGATGTCAACACGGAAAACGGGGTCGCCAAAGCGATCCGCCACTGGGTGTTATAATAGAAAAAAGAGAGAGTCTCAGTATGAGGCTCTCTTTTTTTGTTTTGTCAGATTTGTGACTAGGTCCATGGTAGGTTTTCTGACAAAAGGATGTTCAAACCTGTCAGAAATAAATATAATGAAGAGAAATCCAACAATTCGGAATAGTCATTCCGAATAGCGGAATGATAATCATATAAAACGTTTACAATACAGGAGGGATCTTATGTTTCAGATTGACATCAATTGTGATTTAGGAGAGAGTTTCGGTGCTTATAAAATCGGGCTGGATGAAGAGATTTTGGATTATGTGACATCTGCAAACATCGCCTGCGGCTTTCATGCGGGTGATCCCAGCGTGATGCGCAAAACGGTTGCGCTTGCGGCGGAAAAAGGCGTGAAAATCGGCGCTCATCCCGGGCTGTTCGATCTGCAGGGATTCGGGCGGCGGCAGATCACGATTACACCCGAGGAAGCGTATGATCTGACGCTGTACCAAATCGGCGCGCTGTCAGGGTTTTTAAAAGCAGAAGGTGTCGAGATGCAGCATGTGAAGCCGCACGGCGCTTTATATAATATGGCCGCCGTCAATCCCGGCCTGTCAGAAGCCATCGCTCAGGCGGTCTGTCATTTTGATCCCGGGCTTATTCTTTTCGGGCTTTCCGGAAGCGAGCTGATTAAAGCGGGAGATCGAATCGGACTGAGGACGGCAAGCGAAGTGTTTGCGGACCGCACCTATCAGGAAGACGGCACGCTGACGCCGCGTTCAGAGCCGGATGCGCTGATTCAGGATGACAAAAAAGCGGTCGGTCAAGTGATTCAAATGGTGAAAGACAGCACGGTGACATCACGTAAGGGACAAGCTGTAAGCCTGAAAGCGGACACGGTCTGCATTCACGGAGACGGAGCCCACGCCCTCACATTCGCAAAAACAATCAAAAAAGAATTAAAAGCGGCAGACATTCAAATCAGCGCACTTTCAAAAGACTGAGCAGCAGAGGGAGGAAGACAGCATGGAGCAAAAGAAAAAAACAGCCGGAAAGGCTTCCGGCAAATGGTCGCTTCTTTTAGGCGCGACATTTTTGATGGCGACATCATCAATCGGGCCCGGCTTTCTGACGCAAACGGCCACGTTTACCAATACATTGGCGGCAAGCTTCGGCTTTATCATTTTAATTTCTATTATTTTGGACATTTTCGCGCAAACCAATGTATGGCGGATTATCGCGGTTTCCGGAAAGCGCGGCCAAGAGATTGCCAATATGGTGCTTCCGGGCGCCGGTTATGCCATTGCTTTTCTGGTCGTGCTCGGCGGACTTGCGTTTAATATCGGAAACATCGGCGGCGCGGGTCTCGGTCTTCAAGTATTATTCGGGATCAAACCGGAGATCGGCGCTTTAATCAGCGCAGCGGTCGCGGTGCTGATTTTTGTCATAAAGGAAGCCGGAAAAGTCATGGACCGTTTTATGCAGATCGCCGGAATCGTCATGATCGTATTGACTGTGTATGTTGCCGTAACGACGGCTCCGCCGGTCGGACACGCCGTTGTGAAAACTTTTATGCCTGATCATATCAGTGTGCTGGCGATCGTGACGCTTGTCGGCGGCACGGTCGGCGGATACATTACATTTGCCGGCGGCCACCGTTTGCTTGATTCAGGCATCCAAGGGAAGGAAGTCCTCCCTCAGGTTACGAAAAGCTCCATCACAGGCGTTCTGATTACATCGATTATGCGGATTGCCCTGTTTCTCGCCGTGCTCGGCGTCGTCTCAAAGGGCCTGAGCATTGATCCTGATAATCCGGCGGCTTCTGTATTCCGGCTTGCGGCGGGAAATGTAGGCTATAAAATTTTCGGCGTCATCATGTGGTCTGCCGCTATCACGTCTGTCATCGGCGCCGCCTATACATCGGTATCATTTTTCAAATCATTTTCAACAAAAATCGAAAAGCACTCACATGGCGTCATTATCGGTTTTATCATCGTATCCACTCTTATTTTTGTTACGATCGGCCAGCCTGCCAAAATTCTGGTCGCGGTCGGTTCGCTTAACGGCTTAATTCTGCCGCTTGCATTAGCGATGATACTGTTGGGCGCTTATAAGAAAAAAATCGTCGGCGATTACAAGCATCCGATCTGGCTCACGATTGCAGGGGCGATCGTAGTGGTTGTCATGGCGGTTATGGGCATCTATACATTATTCACGCAGATGCCGCAGCTATGGAGCTGATGATATGAAAAACCATATGAGTGACATGAGCCCCGAAGAAGTCAGACAGCTGATCAGGAAGGGGCAGATGACCGGGCCGACGGCGGGGATGGCCGCTTCTTACGCACAAGCCAATCTCGTCGTTTTGCAAAAGAATCTTGCCTTTGATTTTCTCTTATTCTGCCAGCGCAATCAAAAGCCTTGTCCGGTGCTTGATGTGACGGATGCGGGTTCACCCGTTCCGGCAATAGCTGCGCCGGGAGCTGATATCCGGACGGACTTTCCGAAATACAGGATTTATCGGCATGGCGTGCTTACTGAAGAGGTAACGGATATTACGCCGTATTGGAAGGATGATTATGTCGGGTTTTTAATCGGCTGCAGTTTTTCATTCGAGCAGGCCCTTATTAATCAGCACATTCCAATCAGGCACATCGATGAGGGTGTGAATGTCCCCATGTATAAAACAGACATTGACTGTGTTCCCGCCGGCCCGTTTTCTGGAAAGATGGTCGTCAGCATGAGACCGATTCCGGAAAGGCTTGCAGTCCGCGCGGCGCAGGTCACGTCACGTTTTCCCGCCGTGCACGGCGCCCCCGTCCGCATCGGAAATCCGCAAAGCATCGGTATCAGCGATTTGCATCAGCCGGATTTCGGAGATGCCGTAACGGTGCGGGAAGGCGAAGTTCCCGTATTCTGGGCTTGCGGCGTTACGCCCCAGGCGGTGATCATGGAAGCAAAGCCTGGCATCGTAATAACACATTCACCGGGGCACATGCTGATCACCGATATACGAAATGAATCGCTTGCTGTCCTGTAAGTGAGAAAGAATACAACGAGGTGATGACAATGATGCAGTATAGCGGAAATACAGCGCTTGATATACAGCCGTACGGTGATTCCGCCGTTATCATCCGCTTTGGCGGGCACATCAGCGAAGAGGTCAACAGCCGGGTGCATGCGGCGGCAGCCTGTATGGAAGAACGGCCGTTTCCGGGCTTCGTTGAATGTATTCCGGCATTCACAAGCTTAACGATCTTTTATGATGTGTATGCCGTCTCAAACATAAAAAAAGGCGTCTCTCCTTTTGCCCTGGTCAAGAAAGAAGTGACAGAACGTCTCAGCCATATAATGACCGGCCGCAAAGAAGAGCGCCGGGTGATGGAAATCCCCGTTTGCTACGGCGGTGATTTCGGTCCCGATTTAGAAGAGGTCGCTGAGATGAACGATCTGACCCCGGAAGACGTCATCCGCATTCATACTGAAGGCGAATATCTCGTTTATATGCTTGGATTTGCGCCGGGATTTCCGTTTTTAGGAGGAATGTCTGAGCGGATCAGAGCGCCGAGAAAGGCGTCGCCAAGGCCGTCCATCCCGGCCGGTTCAGTAGGAATCGCGGGAATGCAGACCGGTGTGTATCCGATATCCACTCCCGGCGGCTGGCAGCTGATCGGCAGCACCCCGCTCCGTCTTTTCAGGCCGGAAGAACATCCGCCGAGTCTTTTGAGAGCGGGCGATACGGTGAAATTCGTCCGGATCACGGCAGAGGAGTACAGCCGCATCAAGGAGGGAGCCGAATGAGTATGAAAGTGGTAAAGCCCGGTCTCTTGACGACGGTTCAGGACACGGGGCGGACGGGATATCAGAAATACGGTGTGCTGGGAAGCGGCGCAATGGATACGATCTCACTGCGCATCGCCAATCTTCTTGCCGGAAATCAAGAAAAAGAGGCGGGACTGGAAATTACGCTCATGGGGCCCGGGCCTTCCTTTGAATTTTCAGAACCTGCGGTTATTGCTGTCACGGGAGCTGATTTCGCCCTTCATATTAATGGGGAGCCCGCCCCTCTGTGGAAACCGGTTTTGATAAAGGAAAACAGCGTCGTCTCATTCGGGCCGTGCAAGATGGGGAGCCGCGCTTATCTCGCCGTCGCGGGGGGATTTGACGTGCCCGCCGTCATGGAAAGCAAAAGCACGTATGTCAGAGCGGGGATCGGCGGCTTTTGCGGAAGAGCGCTGCAAAAAGATGATGAGCTGCCGCTCGGCCGTATGACGCCATGTTCGGAATCAATCGCGTACCGTCTGAGCGATTCTTTCGGACAGCATGGTTTCTCAGCGCCTGATTGGTCTGTCAGCAGCAGAGGATTTCTGCCGCTGAAAAAAAATCCGGTCATACGAGTGCTTGAAGGCGCTCAATTTCATGCTTTTACAAAAGAAGCAAAATTGCGTTTTTATCAAGAGTCATATACGGTCACGCCTCAATCCGACCGAATGGGCTACCGGCTGAAGGGCGCTCCGCTTGAATTGAGGGAGCCGCTGGAAATGGTATCTGAGGCCGTGACGTTCGGAACGGTGCAGGTGCCGCCGGACGGCAATCCGATTATTCTGCTGGCTGACAGACAGACGACGGGGGGCTATCCGCGGATGGCGCATATCATATCCGCCGATCTTCCTCTCGTCGCCCAAACGATGCCGGGGGAACATATCACGTTCCGGGCCGTTTCTCTGGAGGAAGCGGAAATGCTGCTTTTGGAGAAGGAACAGCAGCTGAAGGAGCTGAAAGCAAGGCTCAAAATGGAATGGCTGATCTGACAAAGGGGCTAAAGACCATGGAAAACAAAAACAAAACCGTCATCAAATCAATGGAACTGCTTCATTTGTTTCTGACTGAACCGAGCCTGAGCTTAAATGAGCTGGTTTCTCTATCGGAAATGCCGAAGACCTCGGTTCACCGGATGGCAAGCTCGCTGGAGGAAACGGGATTTCTCACCCGGGCAGCGGACGGCCGTTATCAGCTTGGTCTGATCTTTTTACAATTCGGCCAGCTCGTCTCTGAACGTCTGGACATCAGGAAAATAGCCAAACCGATTATGGAAGAGCTGTGCGGCGAAGTGGATGAGGCCGTTCAGCTGATCATGAGGGACGGAGATGAAGCCATTTACGTCGAAAAAATTGAAGGCACTCAAACCGTCCGCCTGTATACGGCAATCGGCCGCCGGTCGCCGCTGTACGCGGGAGCGTGCGCCAGAAGCGTTCTATCGTTTCTGCCAAAAGAGGAGATTGACACATACATTCAGAAGACAAAGCTTGCCGCAATCGCCTCAGGCACGATGACGGATCGGGCTGAACTGCTTCAATCCATTGAAAGGTCCTTACAATCAGGTTATACGATCAGCTATTCGGAATTAGAAGATTACACGGCGGCGATCGGGGCGCCGATTTTCAATCACGAAGGTAAGGTGGCTGCCGGAATCAGCATCGCCGGCTTCGAAGCCCGGTTTTCAGAGGATAGGCTGCCGTATTTAACCGAAAAGGTCAAAACCGCCGCACAGCATATTTCTGAGAAATTGGGTTATTGACCGAGCCAATTTTTCTTCACTCGCGTACATTACAATATCGATAGTAACGAGTGGAGGAAAGTAAATGGGACTTGTTTATACGGCGCTGGGGGATTCTTTGACGACGGGGAGGGGATCCGGGCCGTTTTCCGCCGGTTTTGTCCAGCGGTTTGGGCGTATGATGGCAGAAGATTTACAGACAAGAACTGACGTATCCATCTTTGCCAAATCAGGCCTTGAGACGGGAGAAATTCTCGGGCTTATGTCCTTGCCGTACATTCAGAGGCGGATTCAGGCTGCTGATATGATTACGATTACAGGCTGCGGCAACGATTTGATCGATTCGGTTCAGGCATATCAGCAAACATCGGACGCTTCGGTGTTCACCAGCGTGTCCAGTCACTGCCATGAGAACTTTGAAAAGATGATTGCCAAGATCGCTGCCTTAAAAGGGCCGCACCCGTCTCCTTATGAGATCCGCGTCTTTAATTTATACAATCCTTTCCCGGGCATCTCCATTGCAGAAAAATGGATATCCTCTTATAATACGCACCTCATCACACTCGCATCGGCGCCGCACGTCAAAATTGCCGACGTCCACAGCGCTTTCAAAGGAAAAATGAATGAATATCTCTCTCATGACCGCGTACACCCCAACAGCAAGGGGTATGAAGTCATGGCATGCGTCCTGCGGGGGCTCGGATACGGAAGCCTCGCCCGCTCATAACCGCGCGCTCCTTTTTATCGGGAGCGCGCTTTTCGTGCTCCTTAAAACAAACTTAAAATTGTCCGACTTTCGTTCTATCCGCGCAAAAAATACGCTAGAATAATGGGGGATAAAGACAGAAATAGAATTGTGTTCAAAAAATGATAACAGAAAGGATGGATTGCTTTGCTGCGCGCCTTAAAACTGTCACTCGCGATGCTGATTATTATACTTGCGGCCGCCGCATTTACGTATGCGGAACATACCTCTGTCATACAGCCGGTTATGCTCGTGTTTCTCGGTGCGGTCATGTTCATTCAGGGGCTGGAGGAAAAACGGAAAGAAAACGACGGTTCCGGGAAATTCAATATCTATACCGCCGTTTTTGTATGGTCGATCTCCTTAATCGGTTTTACGCTTCACGCGATCTGAGTCTGATAGATCCTGAAAATGCTCCACAACGGGAAATGGTGAATAAAAACGGTGCAGTAAGGCTTTCCATTCCTGATATTCCGGCGATCCGCGAAAGCCTTTTGTATGATCTTCTAATGTCTCCCATTCCACAAGCAGCAAATATTTATGCGTCTTTTCCATACATTTGGACAAGGAATGGGACAGATAACCTTTCATGCCCGCGATAATCGGCTCCGCCCGGCGGAATGCCTCTTCGAATTCCCCCTCAAGACCTTCTTTTACATACAGCATGGCTGCTTCTCTGATCATCTGAAATTCCCCCTTTTTTTAATAGATACATTGTATAAGAATATGGCCCGTGACGGCAGGAAAAACAAAAAAATTTTAAACAATATGAGAAAAAAATCCTTGCCAGCCTGATTTGGTTTAGGAGAAAATAACAGTTGGAAGGCAGGGGAATAGACAGTGAAAAAAGGGTTATACCTATTACTTTTACTCGCAGGAATCATAGGTTTGATCGGCTGCTCGAAAACGGAATCGGCCGAAGACAGAATGAAAGATTTCGTAAAAGACTGGAACGGCGGTCATTACGATAAGATGTACCAAAGCCTCACCCAGGATGAAAAGAAAAAACGATCCAAAAAGGATTTTGTAAAGCGATATGAAACCATTTATGAACAAGCAGGGGTCAAAAATCTGAAAGTCACTGCCGAAAAACAGGACGAAGACGACAAGAAAAAAGATGACCTCCAGCACATCGATTATAAAGTCAGCATGGATACAAAAGCAGGGAAGGTCGCTTTTGAAAACACGGCCGTCCTGAAAAAAGAAAAAACAGACGATGGAGAATCATGGAACATCGACTGGAATCCTTCTTTTATTTTCAAACAGCTTTCCGATGACAAAACCGTGCAGATCGCAAATGAAGAACCGAAGCGCGGACAAATTTACGACAAAGACGGAAAAGGTCTCGCCGTGAATACCGAGGTGCCGGAAATCGGCATTATCCCTGGAAAACTCGGCAAGGATAAAGACAGCGTGATCAAAAAACTGTCTGAAAAACTGGACCTTTCTGAAGACGATATCAAAAGTAAACTGAACCAGGGCTGGGTAAAAGACGACTCCTATGTCCCGCTTCAAAAAATCAGACCGGATGATGAAAGCAAGGTCAAAAGCCTGCTCGCATTAGACGGCGTGACGAAAACGAAAGTCAGCTCCCGCTACTATCCGTACGGCGAAAAAGCGGCCCATCTGACCGGTTATATTAAAACCATCACAGCGGAGCAGCTGAAAAAAGCGAAAGACGGCCAATACAGCGATACTTCCAAAATCGGCATCGCCGGCCTTGAGAATGTATATGAAGACAAGCTGCGCGGCACGACCGGCTGGAAAATTTACGTCCCGCAAACAGGTGAGGTCATTGCTGAAAAGAAAGCCGAAAGCGGGCAGGATATTCATGTAACGATTGACATGAAAACGCAGACGAAGCTGTATGATTCTATGAAAGATGACAGCGGAGCGGCAGTCGCCCTCGAACCGCAAACGGGAGAGACACTCGCGCTCGTCAGCGCACCGTCTTATGACCCGAATGGCTTTCTTTTCGGCTGGAGCGGAAAAGAGTGGAAAAAGCTGAATGAAGATAAAAACAATCCGTTTTCAGCGAAATTCAACAAACTTTATGCGCCGGGATCAACGATTAAACCGATTGCCGCGGCAGTCGGCCTGACAAACGGCACATTGAAAGCGTCAGAAAAGAAAAAAATCACCGGAAAAGAGTGGCAGAAAAATTCGAGCTGGGGCGGTTACCATGTCACACGCGTATCAGAGCGCCTGAATGAAGTGGATCTCGAAAACGCGCTGATCACATCAGACAACATCTACTTTGCGCAAAATGCCATAGATGCCGGAGCGGACGCGTTTACAAAAGGATTAAAAACATTTGGCTTTGATGAAGAGATTCCGTACCAATTTCCGATTGAAAAGTCTTCAATCGCTAACGGCAAGCTTGATTCCGAGATCCTTCTCGGAGATACGGGCTACGGCCAGGGGCAGATGCTGATGTCTCCGCTGCACTTAGCGGCTGACTATACCGCATTTGTAACAGACGGAAATCTCGTCAAACCGACATTGATCAAAGACGGAGAAAAAACACCGCAAATCTGGCATAAGCAAGTGGTATCGAAAGCCAATGCCGAAGAAATCACAAAAGGGCTGAGAGGCGTCGTTGAAGATCCGCGCGGCTCTGCATATCAGCCGGCCGTAAGCGGCATTACCGTAGCCGGGAAAACCGGTACAGCCGAGCTGAAAACGTCTAAAGAAGATAAAGACGGCAAAGAAAACGGCTGGTTTGTCGGTTACGATTATAAAAAGAAAGACCTCTTGATCGCGATGATGATTCAAGACGTCAAAAAACGCGGCGGAAGCCATTACGTCGTTGAAAAAGCGAAAAAGCAGTTTCAGAATCACTAAATGACGATTTTTGCGGGCTGAAAGGAAAATCAGCCGCCTAAGCAGAATGAAACAGCATGGGCAATTCCTGAAAACAGAGATACAAGAGGCTCTAAGAAAAAGGGGGATTTCACATGCAGCGCATTCAATTGGCTGAAGACCTGGAATTTTCAAGAGTGATACACGGGCTTTGGCGTCTGAACGAATGGAATGTTTCAGACGGAGAGCTGCTGAATTTGATTGAATGGTGTATCAGCCAAGGCATCACCACCTTCGACCATGCCGATATATATGGCGGTTATACGTGTGAAAAGCTGTTCGGCGGCGCTTTGTCCCTTTCGCCTTCAATAAGGGAGCAAATCGAAATCGTCACAAAATGCGGGATTGTCATTGAATCACCGGAACGGCCCGGAAACAAGTCGCATCATTATAATACGTCGAAGTCTCACATTTTAGCGTCGGCGGAGCAGTCGCTTTTGAATCTGAATACGGATTATCTGGATGTGCTGCTCATTCACAGACCGGACCCGCTTATGGACCCGGAGGCTGTGGCTGAAGCGTTTCACGCGCTGAAAAGCTCGGGAAAGGTCAGATATTTCGGGGTATCGAACTTTAAAGCGCACCAGTACAGAATGCTCGAATCCTATTTGGATGATCCGCTCATCACAAACCAAATTGAAATCTCGGCGTACGAGCTGGAAAATATTCATGACGGCACGCTGGATTTCTGTCAGGAAAAACGCATTCCGCCGATGGCGTGGTCACCGCTTGCGGGCGGGAGCGTCTTTACCGGACAATCAGATAAGGACGTCCGTATCCGTGCCGCGCTTCGTTCCGTACAGGAAGAAATCGGCGCCGCTTCCATTGACGAAGTCATGTACGCGTGGCTGTTCACCCACCCGGCAGACATCATGCCGATTGTCGGCAGCGGAAAAGAGAACCGCATTTCCGCCGCGGTGCGTGCATCCGCGTACAAACTCAGCCATGATCAGTGGTTCCGGATTTATACCGGTGTCCAAGGCTGCGATATTCCATAAACAGAACAAACGCCCGGAAGCTATCTTCCGGGCGTTTGTTTATGTGGTGTGCAATGTCTAAAAACAAGTAAGGTCACTTTGAAGTATAGCCGTGCGGATCAAGAGTAACAAGCGTCATGGCATATTATCTGACACATTTTTCTTTTTCAATACTGTCACACGGCCCAGTGCCAAATTGCCATTTGAAAATGGTTGAATAATCATTGAAAGCGTTTTATATTATAACTTACACCACTTTCCCCGGCAGCACTCCCCATATGCCATACTTCTCACAACTAGAAAATCTGGAGGCGCGTTTCATGTATATGACAGCGAGAGAACAAAAATTAATGAAACATCTATTACTGCAGAACCGGTACGAGACAGTGCATGAACTGGCGGAAGCTTTACAAGTCAGCACAAGAACCGTTCACCGCGAGTTGAAAACAATCAAACCGATGATGGAATCATTCGGTCTGGCACTTGATAAACAGCCCGGCAAAGGACTGAAAGCGGTAGGAAACCCGGAGGACAAACAAAAACTCCTGTCAGACCTGTCCTATGAACAGCATGAATACAGCGCTGAGGAGCGGAAACTTTTAATTCTATGTTCACTATTAGAGTCTCAAGAGCCGATCAAGCTCTACAGTCTGGCGAACGAACTGCAAGTGACAAACGCGACGATCAGCTATGACCTGGATGAGCTGGAGACTTGGATTGCGCCCTTCGGCTTGACGCTGATCCGAAAAAGGGGCTTCGGCATTCAGCTGACGGGGCCGGAAAATGCGAAACGGAAAATCGTCGGCAATCTCATCGTCAACCGCCTTGATATTCAAAGCTTTTTGGAAGCGGTTGAATTGAATATTAAAGGAAAACCGGACGATGCTGAAAAAATGTTCGGCGTCGTAAATAAAGCGGAACTTTTGAAAATGGACCGGCTCTTAATTCAGCTCAAGGAAAAAATCGCGATCGCCTTATCTGACAGCTCATACATGGCGCTTGCGGTTCATTTAACCTTTGCGATGGACCGGATCAGGCTCGGAGAAACCATCACGATGGAGGCTTCGGAACTAAAAGCGCTGCAGCAGACGAAGGAGTACGGCTCTGCGCTGGAAATGGCAAAAGAGCTTGAAAAAGCGTTCGGCGTTTCAATTCCGGAAGCTGAGATCGGATATATCACCATTCATTTGCGGAGCGCCAACCGCAAATACAAAACGGAATTCAAACCGGAAGACATAGAGGTTGAAACGGCCTTGCAAACGAAGCAGCTGATCGGCTTCATTTCTGAAAAAATTAAAATTGATCTGACGGAAAATGGCTCTTTATACGACGGTTTAATCGCCCATCTGGAGCCTGCGATCAACCGGGTAAAAGAAAATATCGACATGTACAACCCGATGACCGAGCAAATTAAACGCGACTACTTTCTGCTGTACATGGCCGTAGAAGAAGGAATGGAAAAATTCTTTCCGGGGCTTCTTTTCTCTGATAATGAGATCGCTTTCATCGTTCTTCACTTCGGCTCCGCTTTGGAAATCAAACGGGAAGAAGCGAAGATCAAAGCGCTGATCGTCTGTTCAAGCGGCATCGGGTCGTCCAAAATGCTCGCATCCAGGCTGAAAAAAGAGCTTCCGGAAATCCGTTCCTTTGATATGTCTTCCCTCATCGAACTGAAGGATCGAGACATCACCGCGTATGACATGATCGTATCCACCGTTCCGATCCCGTATGAAAACATTGATTACGTCATGGTCAGTCCGCTTTTAAACGAAGAAGACGCTGATCAGGTCAAGCAGTACATCAAAAGAAAAATTCCGCTGATTCTTGACAAAAAAAGAAACGGTAAAAGAGAAGAGAAGCAGCCGGAGACGCCTGATATGCTGGAAGCGGCCGGCCGTATGGCGCATTACGCGGCGGTTATCCAAAGCGTGCTGCGGAACTTTTCGGTCAAATCCATTGATTCAAACACGGCGTATGAACTGTTTTTGAACCGTATGTTTGACATGCTGGAGCAGGAAGGATTGGTTCATAATGCCCAAAAAACCGCACAGCGCCTTGCTGAGCGTGAACGACAGGGCGGACTCGGCATTCCGGGAACGGCGATGGCCCTGTACCATCTCAAAAATGAAGAAATTGTCACGCCTTTTTTCAAAATTTATGATTTGACAGCTCCATGCAGTGTCAAAGGCATGGACGGAAATTCCCTGACCGTCGACCGCGGTTTGGTGATGATGGCGCCAGCTGATATGCCCGCTGAAGGATCGGAAATACTAAGTGCGGTCAGCTCGGCCATCATCGAGTCCGAAGACAGTATAAAAGCCTTCCAGACTGAGGATGAGGCCGATTTATACAAACGTTTAAACAAGCTGTTTTATCATTTCATTCAGGAGAAAGGACAGCGGTAAACAGGAAGCGCACACCTCATGTGGGGTGTGTTTTTTTGTGCATGTATGAGGGTAAGGGGAAGGGAAGAAACTAAAAACACGGGACTATTGTATCATTCACTGATGGAATAGTTCTAAAACAAAATAGTTTTACAAGTTATATTTTTTGGTTTAAAATGGGTTGCGTGAGAAAGAAAATCTGACAGAGTTTTTTTGTGATTTATCATTATGGGAGATGAAAATATGGAGACATTACAGCATCTGATTCTGCATGACATTTCAAATAGCGAAGAGATCGAAGCTGTAAAAAGCGGTGCGTATACCCTGACCTACGCGGAATATCGAAAACGAATCAACCAGCTTGCACAAGCGCTTCTTGATAAAGGAATAAAAAAAGGCGACAGAGTGGCGATGCTTTGCAAAAACGGCCACGCGGCATCCATTGTCATGTTTGCGGCACTCGAAATCGGCGCGGTGGTTGTGCCGGTCAGCTGGCAATTAACACCTTACGAAATGAAAGGCATTTTAGCAGCCTGTGAACCGAAAGCTGTTTTTTACGGCACTGAATTTAAAGAGATCATGGAAGAAGTGCTTCCTGCGCTGGTATCTTCTCTTAAACTGAAGGTCGAGACCGGAACAGCTGCGGAGACAACGCCTCAGTTTGACGCTTTATTGACAGGCTCCGGTGATACACCGGATGTCGAAACGGTGTCTGAAAACGATACGGCATTGCTGATGTTTACCTCAGGTACAACCGGCAATCCGAAACGCTGCATGATCACTCACGGCGGCATATACAACTACGTAAACGCGACATTGGCATACACGGGGAGAATGCAGCATGTCCGCTTCTTAGCATGCCATCCGAATTACCATACGAGCGCGATTATCTGCCAGATGGTCGGCACGATGAGCGGAACGACATTCATTATGACAGACAATCAGGACCCTGTGGAAAACCTGAAGCTCATCGAAAAAGAAAAAATTCAAACCATCATGGCGCTGCCAGTCTATTTCACATACCTGCTGAAAGCATGGGAAACGCACCAGACTGACATGTCTTCTATCGTTTATATGATGACGGGAGGCACAAAGGTGCCAAGCAGCCTGATCCAGCAGTATCTCGACATCGGTATTCCGCTCATGCACGGATACGGAAGCACGGAAGCGTGGGGCATCAGCTCTTGGAATCCGCAAATGGGAATGGATAAAGCCGCTTCCGCGGGTAAACCGATGGAAGAAGTGGATGTCCGCGTTGTAGATCCGGAAACAGGTGAAGTCCTTCCGCAAGGCTCAATCGGAGAAGTCGTTGTGACAAGTCCGTTTTTATTCAAAGGCTACGAAGGTAACGAAGAAGCGACACGAAAAGTGCTGAAAGACGGCTGGTTCCATACCGGCGATTCCGGATATGTGGATGAAGACGGATTTATCTTTATCACCGGACGTTATAAAGATGTCATCATCTACGGCGGCGACAATATTTATCCCGACCAGATTGAAGAGGTCATTCAGCAAGTGCCGGGCATTCTCGAAACGGCGGTTGTCGGTATCCCTGATCCGCTTTACGGTGAAAAGCCGAAAGCGTTCATCGTGACAAACGGCAGAGAAGACCTGACAGAAGAAGAAGTGACCCGATTCCTTCAAGAACGTCTTGCCGCCTTTAAAATTCCGGAAATTGAGTTCGTCAGCGAACTTCCGAAAAACAACCTTGGAAAAGTGAGAAAAGACGTGCTCCGCAAACAAGCGGTACGTTCATAATTGAAAACAAAAACCCGGCTGCCAGCCGGGTTTTTTTCTTGCGTTCCATGTGAAACATTTTTCTCCGAAAACGTTTTGAACTGTCTCAATCATGTTTATCCGGAGAACTGCCGAGGTAGACAAGAAATATGAGATCGAACAAGAAGGAGGAACTTGACATGGAAAACTATCCGAAGGAATTCCCAGCGGAATCACAAAACCGCCAGCCGGGCATTGAAAGCGAAATGAATCCGACGCCTGTTTATGAATACAAAGAATATAAAGGCGCTGATAAATTAAAAGGGAAAACCGCACTTATCACAGGGGGCGACAGCGGTATCGGACGCGCCGTAGCGGTTGCTTACGCGAAGGAAGGCGCAAATGTCGCGATCGTCTATTTTGATGAACACGGTGATGCGGAAGATACAAAAAAACGAGTGGAAGAAGAAGGCGTAAAATGTCTGTTAATCCCCGGCGATGTCGGTGAGGAAGACTTTTGCAATGAAGCGGTTGAAAAAACGGTTGAAGAATTCGGGCGTCTTGATATTCTCGTGAATAACGCCGCGGAACAGCATCCGAAAGAAAGCATTAAAGACATCACAAGCGAGCAGCTTCACAGAACTTTTAAAACAAACTTTTACTCACAATTTTATTTGACTAAAAAAGCGATTGATTACATGAAGCCGGGCAGCGCGATCATCAATACGACATCCATTAATCCTTACACAGGCAATCCGCAGCTGATTGACTACACGGCTACGAAAGGCGCGATTAACGGTTTTACGAGATCCATGGCGCAAGCGCTCGTCAACGACGGTATCCGTGTCAACGCCGTGGCGCCGGGGCCGATCTGGACACCGCTTATTCCGGCGACATTCTCAGAAGAAACAGTCGCTTCCTTCGGTCAGACTACGCCGATGGGCCGGGCAGGCCAGCCTGTTGAACATGTCGGCTGCTATGTGCTCTTGGCCTCAGACGAATCATCTTATATGACTGGACAGACGCTGCATGTCAACGGCGGCAAATTTGTAACCACATAAGGGGGCTGAAGCATGACGATATCGAAACATGATGTGAATGCATACTATCAAAAAGCGGGAATCGTTCTGACTGATAATGAAGTCGAAGACATTCAAATCATGGATTACGGCTTAGGCAAGCTTGAGGAAACCGGGCTTCAGCTGTTTATTTACGTGAATACCGACCGCTACTGTTCGAAAGAATTGGTGCTCTTCCCGCGCCAGACGTGTCCGGAACACCGCCATCCGCCGGTCGGCGGCGAGAAGGGAAAACAAGAGACATTCCGCTGCCGCTGGGGGAAGGTGTATCTCTACGTGGAAGGCGAAAAGACAGAGAACCCAAGCGTCCTCCCGCCGGAAGAAGACAAGGAATACTACACCGTCTGGCATGAGATTGTGCTTGAGCCGGGCGGACAATACACCATTCCGCCGGATACGAAGCATTGGTTTCAAGCGGGAGAAGAAGGGGCGGTCGTCACGGAAATGTCATCGACAAGCACGGATGATCACGACATTTTCACCGACCCGCGCATTTAAGGATGAGGCTGCACGCCTCATCTTTTTTTGTATGGAAAAAAATGAATTTACCTGTATAATGGCTAATAAAGGAAAGAAGGTGTGATCGTGTTTTCCTGTCAAATCCGGGAACATCTGACGATCAGATTGCTTGCCAAAGAAGATACGGACGAATTGTATTCTGTTATGAAGCGAAATCAAAACCATCTCAGCGAATGGCTCAGCTGGGCGGAAGAACTGGCTGATATCGATACGTACCGCGATGTGATCATCCCCGAATGGCGCTATAAATACGCGGAAGAGAATGGGTTTGACGCCGGAATTTTTGTGAAGGGCCGGTTTTGCGGCATGATCAGCATCCATAATGTCGATCCAGTCAATCAAAAAGCAGAGATCGGCTACTGGCTGGATCGAGAGCATGAAGGATTCGGCATTATCACCGCAAGCTGCCGGGCGGTCATCACCCATGCATTTCAGGATCTCGGGCTGAACCGCATTATGATCAGCGCGGCTGAAAAAAACACGAAAAGCAGGGCGGTGGCGGAGCGGCTCGGGTTTCAGAAAGAAGGACTGACGAGAGAAGGCATTTTCGTACAGGGCGCCTATCATGACACGGTGAACTACAGCATGCTGAAGCGGGAATGGAGCGAAGATCGGCAGAAGAGCACATTTCTTGGTTTAAATGTCTCCCCAATGTGGAAAAGTAAAAGCGGAGACGTTAAAAAGGAGTGATTCTTCATGAATCAAAATGAAATCAAAGAAAAAGTGCTTGAAGTACTGGATCATCATAAAGTCGGTTCGCTTGCGACGGTAGAGCAAGGCAAACCGCATTCACGCTACATGACATTTTTCCATGACGGCTTAACGATTTACACGCCGACGAGCAAAGACACTCATAAAGCGGAAGAAATTGAAAACAATCCGAATGTTCATATTCTGTTAGGGTATGACTGTGAAGGATTCGGAGACGCTTATGTGGAAGTGGCCGGAACCGCCAAACTGAACAACTCAGCCGATTTAAAAGAAAAGCTGTGGGATCCGAAACTGGAACGCTGGTTTGACGGAAAAGACGATCCGAACCTGGTGATTCTTGAAATTGAACCGAAGCAGATCAAGCTCATGAACGCGGGTGAAAAAACGCCGGCCGAGCTGGAACTTTAATAAATCATTTGATTATTCAGGGGCAATCTGTTATACTTAATTGCTAAGTGACAACATGCAAATAAAAAAGAAAGTAAACTTCTTTTTTCTGTTTTGATATAGAAGCTTCAGGCTTCAACGGACAGCTTGAAAAAAAGCTGAGCTTATTCTTTTCCTTCTGACATTCGCCCCTAACGAAGAGATGGAAAAAAGACTTTTTGTTTTACAATTCACACCGGCGCGGCTTCGGAGCCGCAGTGACGATTGAGAGGTAGGGCTTTCGTTGTCTTGTGTTCAAGAACTTCCATGGTGTTTACTTTCGAAGAATGATTCTGTCGGAACTGTTAATACGAATCACCCGCGGGCTAAGGCGGGCAACCATATATTATTTATTTGCGTAAGAAAAGAATAAGACAAAACCGCGCCGGACATCCGGGCGGTTTTTTTATGTAAACGGCCGAAACCTCGCCGCAGTCTGCAGAGTCTAATCAGTAGAAAAGATTTGGAGGAATCATACATTGCACGTTATTACTTCACAAGTACTGTTTATCTTCTGTTTTCTGTTGCTGATACATTCGATTGAAACGCTTGCCTATGCAACACGGCTTTCCGGCGCGAGAGTCGGTTTTATCGCGTCCGCGCTGTCATTATTTAATGTCATGGTCATCGTGTCGCGCATGTCAAACATGGTTCAGCAGCCGTTTACCGGACATCTGATTGATGCCGCCGGATCAAACGCCCTGTCTCTTGTGGGCGCCCAGTTTCGATTTTTAATATTCGGCTCCACGGTCGGAACGATGCTCGGCATCTGTCTTTTGCCGACATTCGTCGCGTTATTCTCCAGGGCGATTATACACTTGGCGGACGGAGGAGGCTCCGTCATGCAGGTATTTAAAAAAGGATTTTCACTGAACGGGCTGAAGCATGCGCGTTCTTATATCAGACTGCCGTCAGTCTCCTATTTAAAAGGGCTTCAATTCCGAATGATTCCGAAACGCTTGTTTGTCATTAATATGGTCATTACGTCTATTTACACGATCGGTGTTCTGTCCGCTCTGTACGCCGGCCTTCTGGCGCCTGAGCACAGCACGACCGCCGTGATGGCATCAGGCTTAATCAACGGAGTTGCGACTATGCTGTTGGCTGTGTTTGTTGACCCGAAAGTCTCCGTACTGGCAGACGATGTGGCGAAGGGCAAGCGCAGCTACGTCTCCTTAAAATGGACATCATTGACGATGGTCACATCAAGGGTCGCTGGTACGCTTCTCGCCCAGCTCGTATTCATCCCCGGCGCTTATTATATCGCCTGGGTGACGAAATGGATGTAACGCATGAAAAAAGCTCCTCTGCAGAAGAGGAGCTTTTTTATTGATAATTTCTCAGGCCGCGATCATAAATAAAATTACCGAACGGAATAAAGGCCGCGATAAAACCGGCGGCTGACCATTTCACATGCCATTTGACAGTAAACGCCGCATACGCCAGCACCGCCAGATAAATGATAAACAAACCGCCGTGAATGGAACCGGCAATGGTGACGGCGAGCGGATGATGAGCCCAATACTTCAGCGGCATCGCGATAAACAGCAGCACCAAAAGCGACATTCCTTCAATAAACCCCATCGTGCGAAGTCTGCCGATAGGCGTGTGTAACATACAGCTCCCTCCTGTCGGACATCTTTTTTCCTCTATACTATAAGCAAAGGGCAGTCCTAATATGACCATTTCGCGTCAGTTCCTGAAAAAACCTGCATGATTTCAGCCAGTTGTTCTTGTCATTTTTCGGATTTCTCTTGATAATATAGCCAAAAGGGTAAGGAAGGACTACAGTCATGAAACTAGATAATGTGGATCTGAGCATCATTAAAGAGCTGCAGCGGGACAGCCGCCTGTCCATGCGGGAACTGGGCAGAAAAATCAAATTGTCAGCTCCGTCCGTCACAGAGCGTGTCAGACAGCTTGAATCCTTCGGCGTCATTAAGCGCTATACATTGGACATTGATCAAAAAAAGATCGGGCTTCCTGTTTCCTGCATTGTCGAAGCGACAGTGAAAAACGGAAAATACGATCAATTTAAAACCTACATTCAATCCATTCCCAACATTGAATTTTGTTTTCGGGTCGCCGGGGCGGCGTGTTATATGCTGAAGATGAACGCGGACAGCCTGGAAACGATCGAACACTTCATCAACCGCACCTCTCCGTATGCCCAAACCGTGACCCACGTCATTTTCTCAGAAATTGACACAAAAAACGTCCTCGATTAGAGAGAGCGTGAGGAAGTCTGTTATAATAACAGGATGATTGTGAAAGAAAGAGAAGTGAAAAGCATGTCAAAAACAGTTGTATTAGCTGAAAAACCTTCAGTCGGCCGGGACTTGGCCCGCGTTCTGAAGTGTCATAAAAAAGGAAACGGATATCTTGAAGGCGACCGCTACATCGTCACATGGGCGCTCGGGCATCTGGTAACGCTCGCTGACCCTGAAGGATACGGCAAAGAATTTCAATCATGGCGGCTTGAGGATCTGCCGATTATTCCGGAGCCTTTGAAGCTCGTCGTCATTAAAAAAACAGGAAAACAGTTCAATGCGGTCAAAGCTCAGCTTGTCCGAAAAGACGTCACCCAGATCGTAATCGCTACAGACGCAGGACGGGAAGGGGAGCTTGTGGCCCGCTGGATTATCGAAAAGGCAAACGTCCGCAAACCGATTAAGCGGCTGTGGATTTCCTCTGTGACGGATAAGGCGATTAAAGAAGGATTTCAAAAGCTCCGCAGCGGCAAAGAGTACGAAAACCTGTATCATTCCGCCGTTGCCAGAGCGGAAGCGGATTGGATCGTCGGCATCAACGCGACCCGCGCCCTGACGACGAAATTTAACGCACAGCTGTCATGCGGACGCGTCCAGACTCCGACACTGGCGATGATCGCCAAGCGTGAAGCGGACATTCAGGCGTTCAAACCCGTTCCTTATTACGGTCTCCGTGCGGCGGCTGATCAGATGACGCTGACATGGCAGGATAAAAAAACAAAGCAGACAAGAACATTCGATCAGACGGTGACCGGCCGTTTGGCAAAAGATTTCCAAGGAAAGCCGGCGGTCATTTCAGAATTGAAAAAAACGGCGAAGAAAAGCTTCGCTCCCGGTCTTTACGACTTGACGGAATTGCAGCGGGACGCTCATAAGCGCTTCGGTTTTTCCGCAAAAGAGACGCTGTCCGTGCTTCAAAAGCTGTATGAACAGCATAAGCTTGTCACTTACCCGCGGACGGATTCCAGATTCCTTTCCGCAGACATCGTGCCGACTTTAAAAGACCGTTTAAACGGCATGGAAGTTAAGCCGTACGCACAGTACGTCAATCAAATACTGAAGCGGGGCGTCAAAGCGCATAAAGGATTCGTCAATGATGCGAAAGTATCGGATCACCATGCCATCATTCCGACAGAGGAGCCGCTGATCCTTTCAAGCCTCAGCGACAAAGAACGAAAGCTTTACGACCTGATTGCCAAACGTTTTCTCGCCGTGTTAATGCCGGCGTTCGAATACGAAGAAACAAAGGTCACAGCCGATATCGGCGGCGAAACATTTACCGCAAAAGGGAAAACGGTTCAATCGCCTGGCTGGAAAGCCGTGTATGATATGTACGAGGATGACGACGATCATGAGGAAGACAAAGACCAGACCCTCCCGGATCTTCAGCAGGGTCAGCGCCTCACTGTCTCATCACTGAAAGAAACGAGCGGACAGACGAAACCGCCGGCGCGCTTTAATGAAGGCACGCTGTTATCCGCGATGGAGAACCCAAGCGCCTTTATGCAGGGAGAAGAGAAGAACCTTGTGAAAACATTGGGTGAAACCGGCGGACTCGGAACAGTCGCCACCCGCGCTGATATTATTGAAAAACTGTTCAACAGTTTCTTAATCGAGAAAAAAGAAAAAGATATTTTCATTACGTCAAAAGGGAAGCAGCTCTTACAGCTCGTCCCGGAAGATTTAAAATCACCGGCCTTAACCGCTGAGTGGGAGCAAAAGCTCTCCGCCATCGCAGCGGGCAAACTGAAATCCGCCGTCTTCATTAAAGACATGAAAACATATGCGGGCAAAACGGTGAAGGAAATCAAAAACAGCAGCCAGACTTTCAGACATGACAACATTTCAGGCACCGCCTGCCCTGATTGCGGCAAAATGATGCTTAAAGTCAACGGCAAACGCGGCACGATGCTCGTATGTCAGGATCGTGAGTGCGGCAGCCGGAAAACGCTGGCAAGAAAAACAAACGCCCGCTGTCCGAACTGTCATAAGAAAATGGAGCTTCGCGGCCAGGGCGAAGGCCAAACCTTCGCATGTGTATGCGGCCACCGGGAGAAACTGTCCGTCTTTGAAAAGCGAAAGGCGAAAGATAAATCCGGACGCGCATCCAAGCGGGACATCAACTCTTATATGAAAAGCCAAAACAAAGAGGAGCCGATGAACAACGCGCTGGCAGAACAGCTGAAAAAACTCGGCCTGGATAAATAGATCAGAGAAAGGCAGCATTTGTAAAGAAATGCTGCCTTTTGTTGTGTTTTTAACTGTAATGGGAATACGATCCAGACGAAGAGGGAAAAGGTGAGCAGACGGCGCTCCCATTTAAAATTTCCCAATGTGAAAAAATGCTAGTATTCTTTTATCGTTTCCTATATAGTAAAAATACTTTGTGAAAAAATAAGATATGGGTCTAAAAAAGGATTTATAAAATAGGAGGATGGACTGTGAAGCAATTCGTTTTTCGTCTGATGATCCTTTTGATTTCGATCGTTCTGACGGCGGGGTGCGCGGAGGCCGGCACTGAAAAACAGGCGGCAGCCGTACCGTCCGGACCGCTTCAGCCCGCAGAGCATTTTATTTATCATAATTTGATGAACGGGCGGGGGATGATCCGGACGAACATAACCGGTGAGCCGGAATATTTATCAGAGTCTCTCGGACTATGGATGGCATTTTTGCTGAACAGGAAAGATGAACGGCAGTTTCAAGCGCAATATCAGCTTCTCACCGATTCGTTTCTGACGAAAAACGAGCTCGTGTCGTGGAAGATTGACGGGAATAAAGCGAGCGGCACCAATGCCTTAATTGACGATTTCAGAATCATGAACTGTCTGAATGAGGCCGGAACCCTATGGGGAAACAGTGAATACGGGAAAACAGCGGTGCAGATCGGGAAGGCGCTGGAAAAATACAATACGAATGACGGGTATTTTACGGATTATTATGATGCCGCTTCAAATGCCGCGTCAAAGACCGTGACGTTGTCCTATGTCGACCCCGGCGCCTTACAGATGCTCAGAGAAAAGGGGATTATCGATGAGAAAACGGAAAACCGGAACCTCGATGTTCTCAATCTTGCGCCCCTGAAAAATGGTTTTCTGCCGAAATCGTTCAATACCGAAACTAAGGAATACAAATATGACAGCGAAGTCAATGTCATCGACCAGCTGTATGCCGCCGTGAATCTGAAGCGGGGCGATGGCAAAGCCGCTGTGCTGTCGAAATGGATGATAAAGGAATTTAAGTCGCGCGGACAGCTGTACGGACGATACAGCGCAGACACGAAGGAGCCGGCGGTTCAATACGAATCACCGTCCGTTTACGCCCTGGCCGTTCTTTTTTTAGCAGAACAAAAAGCTGATCCGGCTGTCATCAAGCCGCTTTATGAAAGAATGACTTCATTTGAAACACTGGACACGCTGAAACCTGATTACGGCGGCTATATGAGCGGGGGCGATACACATTCTTTCGATAATCTGCTGCCGCTTCTGGCTGAAAGGAAATTGTTTAATGAAAATATCATTCAATGAATCACAAAAACTGTGCAGCTACACAGCAGTTATGCTGGTGCTGCTGTCTTTTTTTATTTACTATGCGTCTCAGCAATCCGCAGGGCTTCTGATAACCTGCATCACATTGCTTGTCACGGGAGCCGGCATATGGTTCGGGGCAATCTATGCGCTCGTCATCACCTTACTCGTCTTATTTGTTCTCGGCAGCCTGCTCCTGTGGTTTCAGACCGGGAGCTTTATGGCGTCTGCCGGTGCCGAAAGTCTGCAGGTGCTGGTCATTTGGGGGATTGCGCTGCTCGTCTTTTCTTACATAGCGGGAAGGATTCACGAGTTGGCGAAGGGGCTTGAGCGCTCAGTGAAACAGCTGCGTGAAGAGATTACGAGCTTTGTCGCCGTCGACAGGGTGACCGGCTTTGACAACCATCTGCGGATGAAGCTGGAGCTTTCCGAGGAGATCAAGCGGGCGGAACGCTACGGCAATTCCTTCGTCTTTTTGCTGCTGCACATGCATTATTTCAAGGAATTCAAATCCCTCTACGGAGAAAAAGAGACCGACCGCCTGCTGGCATTTATCAGCCGCCAAATCCGGTCAAGCGTTCGGGAAACAGACAAAAAATTCAGGCCGTCCGCCGAACGGTTCGGCATCGTGCTGACCCATACGCCTGAAAAAACATGCCGGCCGTTCTGGCGAAGCTGAAAAAGGAATTGGATACGTACCGGCTGCAAAACGGTAAATACGTCTCCATCACCTTCCGTGTATGTTACTTGGCGTACCGAAAGGATTTACAAACGGCCGAGCAATTTTTAAATGAACTGGAAAACGAGATGATGATGAATGAACTCTAAATGGATACGTCTCTTACTCTCGGCGCTCTTCATGATTTCGGCGGTTTATGTTCCCCTTACGGCGGAAGCAAAAGACAAAAAGGACGGCATTCTCATTATTTATACAAGCACGGACGGCAAAGAAACCGCTGAGGTCAAAATGCTTGATCTGACCGCGGGCCATTTCTCATCCGCCGTCACCGTGAAAAGCGACGGAGACATCACAGCCGCGGACCTCAAAAAGAATCGGCGGGTCATCTATTACGGCGTCACGAAAAAAAAGCTCAGCACATCATTCGTGTCTCTGATCAGCAGCATGCCGCAGCAGCTTATCAGCATCGGCTATAACGCCGGACAGTTCCGCCAATTTGCGGGTTTGTCCCTGACAGAGAAAGAAACGGTATACCGCATTTACGGCAAAGAAGAAAAAACAGACATGCCGCTTGAAAAAGGGATGTCCGTGCTCGGCGTATCGGGAGTAAAAGGAAAGTCCCTTTATACATACCGGTCCGGTGACGGCAGCACCCGCCCTTTTATGTGGAAAACGGCGCGCTCTGACTATTATTTCGGTGTGACGAGCCTGTTAAATGATTCGTTTCTGACGGCGAAAGCGCTGCGCAACGCATTCGGAGAATCAGCGGGCGGCACCCTCCTTTATTTACGGCTTGAAGACATCAGTCCGATGTCAGATGAAACATTGCTTTACGAAGCGGGCGCTTACCTGCATAAAAGACACATTCCGTTTATTCTGGCGGTCATTCCGGTCTATCTCAATCCGGAAAACGGAGAAAAAGTATACCTGGCGGACAAGCCGAAAATGGTCAGCGTCCTGAAAAAACTTCAGCAAATGGGCGGCAGCATCATTATTCACGGCTACACGCACGCATACCGATACAGCGAAACGGGAGAAGGCTTTGAATTTTGGGATGCCAAAGCGGATCAGCCGATTACGTCAGAAAATGCGGATGATACTCCGGTCAAGCTTGAAAAGGAACAGGATTTTCCGAATGAAAAAGCGTACCGGGCGTATGTGAAGCCTTTCCGTGAAAAAGAAAAAATCTACACGAGAACGAAGCTGGAGCAGGCGATTGACGATCTGACAGAGCTCGGCCTTTACCCGCTGTCATTCGAAGCGCCGCACTATACGATGTCTGAAGAAGGCTACAAAATCGCATCTTCTTATTTCTCCAGCATTTTCGGACAAGTGCAGCTCAGCGGCACGACGTGGAAAACCTCGGGCGCCCCTCCGTTCGTCTCAAAGCCGGCTATGCTTGACGGGATGACGCTGTACCCTGAAACAATCGGTTATGCCGATAACTCAAAGGAAAATCCGCTCGGAGATATGGAGAATCATATTTCGCAGATGATTGATTTCGGCGGCGGAACGGCGGGCGGTTTCTACCATCCGTATCTCGGCATGAAATACCTCCCCGAGCTCGTCAATCAGATGGAGCGGATTCCCGGCGGCGAGTGGCTCGATCTGAAGAAAACGAAGCAAACGGTAACGTCGGACAGCGTCAAGATCAAAACGGACGGAGACGGGACCATTCATGTGGAAAACAAGATTCATCCGATAACGGCCTTTTTCAATCACCATCAGCAGACGCCTCTGGAAAAAGCGCTTTGGATTCTCTCCGGCGTGGTGTTATTGTTTATCATCATGTTCGCCTGCTACGTCCTTTATTTGCGCGCCACATTAAAAAAACGAATTTTTAAGGAGAGAAGGAGCCTTGAGTAACATTCTGTTTTTTATCTCATTAAGTTTAATATGGGTGATGCTTCTCTATCACATGTTTCTGATGCAGGGCGGATTCAGGCATTATATGACCTTCGAACGGAACATTCCGAAATGGCGCGCAAAGATGGGGGAGCTCCCGAAGGTCAGCGTGCTCATTCCCGCGCATAACGAAGAGGTCGTCATCAGGCAGACGCTGAAGGCGATGGTGAATCTGTATTATCCGAAAGACAGGCTTGAGATCATCGTCGTTAATGATAACTCCTCCGACCGGACGGGAGACATCGTCAATGAATTTTCCCGTCAGTATGACTTCATTAAAATGGTCATTACAAAGCCCCCGAACGCCGGAAAAGGAAAATCTTCGGCGCTGAACTCAGGGTTCGCGGAATCGAACGGAGACGTGATCTGCGTGTATGATGCGGACAACACGCCGGAAAAAATGGCGGTGTACTACCTGGTTCTCGGTCTGATGAATGATGAGAAAGCGGGAGCGGTTGTCGGGAAATTCCGTGTCATCAACGCGGCCAAAACGATCCTGACGAAGTTTATCAATATTGAAACCATCTGCTTTCAGTGGATGGCGCAGGGCGGCAGATGGAAATGGTTCAAAATCGCCACCATCCCGGGAACGAACTTCGCGATCAGGCGGAGCATTATCGAACAGCTCGGCGGCTGGGATGATAAGGCGCTGGCGGAGGATACCGAGCTGACCATCCGCGTGTATAATCTCGGCTATCATATCCGCTTTTTCCCGGCGGCTGTGACATGGGAGCAGGAGCCTGAGACATGGAAGGTGTGGTGGCGTCAGCGGACAAGATGGGCGCGCGGCAACCAATACGTTGTTCTCAAGTTTTTATCCCAATTTTTTAAGCTGAAACGCAAGCGGATCATCTTCGATCTGTTTTATTTCTTTTTTACGTATTTTTTGTTTTTCTTCGGTGTGATCATGTCAAACACGATTTTTATCATCAATCTTTTTTACGACCTGCATCTGGCAGTCGGGTTTTTGGCGATGATTTTGTGGATACTGGCCTTTTTCCTGTTTATGACTGAGGTCATGATTACTTTAAGCATTGAAAAAACAGAAATGAACAAACAAAACTTCTTTATCGTATTTCTGATGTACTTTACATACTCCCAGGCTTGGATCGTGCTCGTCATCTGGTCATTATTCACAGAGATCAAGCACCGCTTGTTCAAGCAGGAAGTCAAGTGGTACAAAACGGAGCGATACAATCAAAATAAAAGCGGGTGACCTTTTTGAAAAAAGCGATCATATTGATAACTGGCCTTTTGCTATTGATGTCTAACGGGCAGGCGGCCGCGGCCCGGGAACTGAAAACGGACGGTTCCGCCCTCGGAACAAGCGCCGGCGCAAAAGAGCAGCAGGCGCTGACTGGCGATCTGATGACACTGTACGGGGCGAAAGACAGCGCAGAGCTGACCTATCAGATTCCTGCGGGAGCTTCGAATGCCGATCAGTCGCTTCTGATTGATTACGAGGCGTCAAACTTATTAATTGCCCCGTCTTCTTTAACCATCGCCATTGATGATGAACCCGTCAAATCCATTAAGCTTGACGGCAGTTCCAAGCGGAAAACGGTGAAGCTCAATCTCAGCAAAAGCCAATCCGCCCAAGGCTTTCACAATGTATCATTACGATTTTACGGCGTATTAAAAGAGGGCGTCTGCGTCAGGCAGGATACGTCAGGCAACTGGATAAAAATTTATCCGGACAGCCGCCTTGTGCTTTCAGAAGCAAGCAAGTCAAAGGGAGCGGATCTCGGCCATTTCCCGTATCCGTTTGCCCAATCAGGCAATACGGGTGAAGAAACCGATATTATCCTTCCTGACAAACCGACCTCGGCGGAAGCTGAAGCCGCAGTCAAAACAGAAGCATTTCTGAAAACGGCAGACAGCAGGCTGAAGGTATCCTATGTAAAAGAATCCGACGCCGGCAAAATCAGCAATCCGTCAATTGTCATCGGCGCTGATCAGCATTGGAACGGGAAAATAAAAGAACTTTTCGAACACGGGAACATCAAAGCGGAAGACAACAAACTTCTTCTCGCTGAACGGGTTCTGACATCAGGGGACAAACGGCAGCCCGTCCTGTTTGTCACGGCGCAATCAGACAAAACGCTGGCGGATAAAATCCGCGTCATCACAGACAGCGCTTATTCAAGCCAGCTGGGCGGAGATACTTTGACAATCGGCCGCCTTCAGCCCGCTGCGGAAAAGACAGGCAATAAACTGACACTAGAGGACTTCGGCGCGGGAAATGTAACGGTCGGATCAAACAAAACGGCGTCAGAGCACTTCTTTTACCCTGCGGCGGCCGCTGTTGATAAAGACGGTAAGGTCAAGCTTTCACTTACATTAAAGACGTCGGAATTGATCCGGACGAAGGCGGATTCAGCAAATGACGCCGAGAGAGCGGAGCTGAACGTCACGGTCAACGGACAGCCGAATGCGGTGCGTCTTGATGATCTCGGCAATAAAGATAAAGACGGCTTTTACCACGTCTCCATCCCGATTGATCCGAAGCTTTTGCGAAGCAGCAGGTACATTGATCTGCAATTTGTCACATCAGGTTTGAAACATAACAATCCGTGTATCGACCGTGACGAAAACAAATGGGTCTATATTGATAAAAGCAGCACGCTGACGTATCCGGTAAGCGATGCGGCGCAGAAAGCTGATTTCGGGCAATGGCCGCTCCCGTTTGCGGGCGGCGGGAAAGAGAAAACAGTGATCGTCATCCCGGATGACGTAAACATGCAGACACTGAAAGAGCTTTCTCTGGTGGCGGATTCATTCGGAAACGGCTTTACCGTAAAGACGGCATCAGACATGAAGGAAGCGGATGCCAAAGGCCGGAATGTTGTGTTTATCGGAGGCCTGCCGCAAATCCCGCTTTTAAAGTCAAACGCCTCTAAGCTTCTCGTGCCGTCAGACCGCAGCGGCGCGTACGATGTTTCTTCGTTTCAGATGCTGAATGAGACGACGAAACAAGTCGCGTTTACCCAGGAATCACCTTGGGACTCCGGCCGGAGCATCGCTGTTTTTGCTCCGTTATCAGGAAGCGGCGCGTCTGTCACAAAAGAGCTGATCAGCTTTTTAGACAGCACAAGCGATGCCGCAACCGTCATTAACGAAACAGCCGGCCGGCAGCTGTTTTCGAATCATCAGCAAATCAAGTCCGATGACAGCAGTCCGGCGGCTGATACGAAGAGCCGGTCCGCAGCACTGAACGTTACGTATATTGCTGTTTCCGCGGCGCTTATGATCATTGCGGCCGGTCTGATCTGGCTGACGGCAAGAAGGAAAAAAAGAAAAGCGGATCATGAAAAAAGCGAAGAGTAATGAAGGAAAAAGAGGCCGTTAACAGGCCTCTTTTTTTGTATTTTTATTTCCATTTTTGGCGGTGATTTTTTTATTTTTGAAACAGCATAAAAGCCCCTTTACAACTGAACGGGACGGGAG
The DNA here is from genome assembly GCF_058791615.1 of Bacillus sp. EB106-06-01-XG163. Taxonomy (NCBI): domain Bacteria; kingdom Bacillati; phylum Bacillota; class Bacilli; order Caryophanales; family Bacillaceae; genus Bacillus; species Bacillus sp. EB106-06-01-XG163. The sequence continues at coordinate 138,352 of NZ_JBYTDS010000007.1, read as the reverse complement.
TATGATCTCTTTTATAATCTATATCGCTTAATCTGTAATCAGAGCGGGGGAACCAATTTGCGGCGCGTGATGCCGCTTGGGGTGAATCCTTTTTCAGGTAGGGCCAACTCTCATCAGCCCGAATCCGACAGCTAACCTCGTAAGCGTTCATGAGAGGAGATGAATGAAACCTGTGCACGATTATGGCGCAGGGGCATCCGTTTGCCTCTGTGTCTTTTTGCTGTGCTGAAATATGGCATGCAATCAGCATTCGGAGACATCATAGCAGTAAGGGTTTGTAAATCAAACGGAAAATGAAAAAAAGGGGAAGACAACAAATGTACCATTCAATCAAAAGATTTTTGATTGGGAAACCGCTGAAATCACAGGCTGCCGGAGAGCAGAAACTCACGAAACTCAAGGCGCTCGCCATGCTTTCTTCAGACGCGCTGTCATCAGTTGCTTACGGAACGGAACAGATTCTGATCATTTTGGCTGCGGTAAGCGCGGCCGCGTTTTGGTATTCCATTCCGATCGCAGCCGGTGTTCTCATTTTGCTGCTTGCTTTGATTCTGTCCTACAGACAGATTATTTACGCTTATCCGCAAGGCGGGGGCGCTTATATGGTGTCAAAAGAAAACCTTGGTGAGAAGCCGGGCCTGATTGCGGGCGGCTCATTGCTTGTTGATTATATTCTGACGGTGGCGGTAAGCATTTCTGCCGGAACTGACGCGATTACATCGGCATTTCCGGCTTTGCACCCGCATCATTTGCTCATTGCTGTTTTGCTTGTGATTCTGATTATGATTTTAAATTTGAGAGGACTGTCAGAGTCGGCGTCCATTTTGGCGTATCCCGTCTATCTGTTTGTGGCGGCGCTTGTCCTTTTGATCGTCGTCGGGCTGTTTAAACTCATGACGGGCCAGGTTCACCCGGCCGAACACACGCCGATCGGCACACCCGTGGCGGGCATCACGCTGTTTTTGCTGCTGAAGGCCTTTTCTTCAGGGTGTTCGGCGCTGACCGGTGTTGAAGCCATTTCAAACGCGATCCCGGCCTTTAAAAATCCTCCGGCAAAAAACGCGGCCCGCACTTTGGCCATGATGGGGATTCTGCTGGCGATCTTATTTACGGGGATTACGGTGCTGGCGTACGGCTACGGCACGGGTCCGAAGCCTAACGAGACCGTTATTTCACAAATCGCCGCGGAAACCTTCGGACGGCATACGGTGTATTATTTCATTCAAGGCGTTACATCATTGATTCTCGTGCTTGCGGCGAATACGGGCTTTTCCGCATTTCCGCAGCTGGCGTTTAATTTAGCGCGCGATCAGTATATGCCGAGAATGTTTACGGTCCGCGGCGACCGGTTAGGCTTTTCAAACGGCATCATCTTTCTCGGTATCGCGTCCATCCTGCTCATTCTTTTATTCGGCGGCCGCACGGAACATTTAATTCCGCTTTATGCCGTCGGCGTGTTCATTCCGTTTACGCTGTCGCAGACGGGAATGTGCATCAAGTGGATCAGGCAGAAGCCGAAGGGCTGGGCGGTAAAAATGCTGATTAACTCATGCGGCGCCGCCATTTCATTTATGGTGCTGTGCATTTTATTCGCGACGAAGTTCAATCTTGTCTGGCCGGTGCTGTTATTCATGCCTGCTGTCGTCATGCTGTTTTTCGTCATTAAAAATCACTACACCGCGGTCGGCGAACAGCTGCGGGTCGTTGATCAGCAGCCTGAGGAAATCAGGGGAACCGTCGTCATCGTGCCTGTCGCCGGTGTCACCACCGTCGTCCAAAAATCGATTCAGTATGCGAAATCATTATCAGATCAGGTCATTGCGGTTCATGTTTCCTTTGACAGAGAAAACGAAAAAAAGGTGGAAAAGCGCTGGGAAGAGCTTCATAACGGTGTCCGCCTCGTCACCCTGCATTCCTCATACCGCAGTCTGGTTCACCCGTTTGATAAATTTTTGGAAACGGTCGAACAGAAAGCGAAAAAAGAACAGTTCTCCGTGATGGTGCTGTTTCCGCAATTCATCACGAAAAAACGCTGGCAGACCATCCTTCACAACCAATCAGCCTTCTTGCTCCGCGTCCGGCTGTTTTGGAAGAAGGACATCATCGTCGCCACCCTGCCGTATCATTTTAAAAAGTAACGGCAAAGACCGCAGGCTAAAATGCCGCGGTCTTTTTTGTAAAGGAGGACGACATGGCACAAGGCGCTTTTGTCATCATACAAAATGACGGGCGGGACATATTGCTCGTAAAACGAAAAGACATTCCCTTATGGGATTTGCCCGGGGGCAGGATTGAAGAAGGTGAAACATCTGAAGCCGCAGCCGTCAGAGAGGCCTTCGAAGAAACCGGTTATAACGTGACCATCCTGCAAAAAGCCGGTGAGTATGAAAGGCCGGCATTTGAAGATACACAACATGTATTCATCGGAGCCATTAATGGGGGAACTCCGCTGATGAACGGGCCGGAAACCGCCGCTTTACGCTGGTTTTCCCCAAACCGGCTGCCGCTGTTCATGGTGCCGAACAGAAAACGGCAAATAAAAGACGGACTCAATGGGGCGGCAAATCAAAAGGCAGTCCTTAAAGACCGAAATCTGTTATCCATCCTTGATCTGCTAAGAAAAAAGCTGAGAGTATAGCTCGTGTTTCAACCTGTATGAAAAAGGGGATGAATACAGGTAAAAGGAGGATGCAGTATGCCAAGTAAAACAGCAGGACACGTAATGACGGAGCTGCTTGAACAATGGGGAGTCGGTCATATATACGGCATTCCCGGAGACAGCATTAATGAATTTATCGAAGAACTGAGACATGAACGGAATAACCTGACATTCATCCAAACCCGGCACGAAGAAGTCGCAGCCCTGGCAGCCGCGGCTGAGGCAAAACTGACCGGCCAGATCGGTGTCTGCCTTTCAATCGCAGGACCGGGGGCCGTTCATCTGCTGAACGGTTTATACGACGCCAAAGCGGACGGCGTTCCGGTGCTGGCGATTGCGGGACAGGTGGCTTCCGATGAAATCGGCCGTGACAGCTTTCAGGAAATCAAATTAGAGCAAATGTTTGAGGACGTGGCGGTATTCAACCAGCAAGTACATACGGCAGAAGCGCTGCCCGATCTTCTGAATCAGGCGATCCGCACGGCTTACAGCAAAAAAGGCGTTGCCGTTTTAACTGTTTCTGATGATTTATTCGCGCAAAAAATCAAACGGGAGCCGGTTTACACATCGCCGATATACCTCAAAGCTGATATAGAGCCGAAAAAAGAACATCTCGTGACATGCGCGCAATATATTAACAACGCAAAAAAACCGGTCATTCTCGCCGGCCAAGGGTTAAAATCAGCAAAAGAGGAGCTGCTCGCATTCGCCGATAAAGCGGCCGCTCCGATTGTCATTACCCTTCCGGCAAAAGGCGTCGTGCCTGACAGCCATCCCCACTTTCTCGGGAATCTCGGGCAAATCGGCACAAAGCCCGCCTACGAAGCAATGGAGGAATGCGATCTGCTGATCATGCTCGGCACATCGTTCCCATACAGGGATTATCTCCCGGATGATACGCCCGCCATTCAGCTTGATTCGGATCCGGCGAAAATCGGCAAGCGCTATCCCGTCAATGCGGGAATCGTCAGTGATGCGGCTCTGGGGCTGAAAGAGCTGACGGAATACATTGAATATAAAGAAGACAGAAGATTTTTGGACGCCTGCACCGAGCACATGAAGCATTGGTGGAAGGAAATCGAAAAGGATGAAACCGAAGCGACTCATCCGCTCAAGCCGCAGCAGGTCATTGCCCGGCTTCAGGATGCGGCCGCAGAGGACGCCGTCCTGTCAGTGGATGTCGGAACGGTTACGGTGTGGATGGCCCGCCATTTTAAAATGAAGAAGCAGGACTTTATCGTCTCAAGCTGGCTCGCCACGATGGGGTGCGGGCTTCCGGGAGCGATTGCCGCAAGCCTTGCCGAACCTGAGCGGCAGTCCATCGCCATTTGCGGAGACGGCGGATTTTCAATGGTGATGCAGGATCTGCCGACAGCTGTTAAATATAAACTGCCGATTACGGTTGTCATATTAAACAACGAAAATTTAGGCATGATTGAATATGAACAGCGGGTCAAAGGCAACATTGACTACGTCACCCAGCTGCAAAATATGGATTACGCCGCTTTTGCAGAAAGCTGCGGGGCAAAAGGGATCAAAGTGACGAAACACGAGGAATTGGCTCCCGCTTTTCATGAAGCGCTCAACTCAAATGAGCCGGTCGTCATCGACGCCGTCATCGGCGACGAGCCGCCGCTTCCGGGAAAAATCACTTACGGTCAAGCGAAGGGCTTCAGCAAATACATGCTGAAAAACTTCTTTGAAAACCAAAAAATCGAAATGCCGTCACTCAAGAAAAGCTTAAAACGGCTGTTTTAAAAAATAAAAATAAACAGGCAGCATGCCTGTTTATTTTTTAGTTATTTACCCAGATAAGCCATAGTAAAAGTCCTGCTTTTTATTTTAGGCTTTTCTTCAATAAGGTCATCCCGGGTTAAATGGAATAGGTCAGCCAAGTTCCAAGAGAGCCACCCATCTTTTCATAGAATTTTTGTGCACGGTAATTATCGGATGCAGTTATCCACGACATATGCGCATACCCGTTTTCTTTTGTAAATGTTTCGCATCTTTTAAACAGTTCTTTGGCTGCTCCTGTACCTCTTGCTTTTTCTATCACGATTTTATCTGCTTTCGTCGTAAAACTAAAATATAATGTTGCAAAGCCAATAAGTTTCCCATCTTGTTCAGCAACGAATTGAATACCCCTGTTCTTCTCAAATAACATTTCAATCAAATGATGTATCTTTTCAATCGGTGGCTTAGGTCTTTTATAAAAATCCACGATATATAAATACATTAAATCGGTCAATTGTTTTACATCATAGTGTTCTGCGCTTCTGATTATCATATGTTTCCCTCCTCACTCTTTTTAAATTTTTGTTATACAAAACTTACGAAAATATTCTGAATAATTAAATATTTTATATTGGTTTTGAATCGGTTTGTTGTTTAAGAAAAAATAAGAAGGCGGAATCATTCTCATGAAGCGCTTAACTCAAATGAGCCGGTCGTCATCGACGCCGTCATCGGCGACGAGCCGCCGCTTCCGGCATTCAGCATGAGGATATGTATTTAACGCCCGCTCTATTACTTTAAGGAGGAAACAGAATGCAAGCAGTCAAACAATTTTCATTCAATCCGGAAGTATCGGGCTGTTTTTTAATCCGTTAAATTAAATTCAACTTTTAGAGTCTCAGCTGTGCGAGAAGGCTTTATAGTCAAGGCTTTTTTCACTGGTGTACTTATGTGTTGCACGATAAAATTGCAATAACTGAAAGGAGGGGTGCAAGTGATAAAAAGAAAAAGGACTCAGAGGAGTTTAGATAATGGATGAAAAAAAGAAAGAGGTTCAAAGAAAATATAGAGAAGAGATTAAGAGAAAGAAACAGCAAAAAGAAGATGATAAAAACTTCACAAGAGAAGCCTTTATTGTTGTGACGATAATCGTGCTATTTATTTTTTTGAATTTCATGTTCAAAAGTTTTTAACAAAAAATCCCTGATCCCCCTGATCAAATAGTAAAACGGTTGGCCCGAGATTTTCAGATTCCTGCCGGGTCCATTGCAAAAACAGCCTATACTATTAAATCATTGGTCTTTAAAGATGATACAAGCCTTTATGACATGATATTAAAGGCATTGAAGCAAACAAAAAAAACAGACCGGTCATAATTATCAGTTATATGCTTCAAAGGGTAAGCTTTGTCTCAGGGCTTGGCCTGACCCGTCGGAAGTTTGGGTATTAGAGACGGGCGTAAACATCACAGGATTTCAGTATAGCACCTCAATTAATGAGACAGCTACGAAGGTCAAACTCCGGCGCCAGAAAGACAATAAGACGTACACTGCCACTGCAAAAGATAATTCAGGAATTAATAAATACGGGGTTCTGCAGTATGTGGAAACTGTCTCGGATAATATTAATCAGGCGCAGCTTCAGCAGCGAGCGAACGTACTCCAATCACAGAAAGAAGGTGTGAAAAAGGAATTAAAGAGTATTCAAGCAATTGGTATTCCTGATTTGCAGAGCGGGCTTCCGGTGTATATTTCTATTCCGGAAGTGGGCGTAAAGAAAACATATTGGATTGATTCCGACAAGCACGAATTCAAAGGCAGCTCCCACACGATGACAATTGATGTGGTTGAGAAAAACACAATTCCGGACGGGGCTTCATCATGAGGTTAAGCGAAGCAATTAAACATCTGGCTGTCGGTGCTGTTGGCTCTGAGTCGCCGGTGGATATTATGCCGGCTGAAGTGGTTTCCTTTTCACCTATTGAAATAAGGTTTAATGAAAATGACAAATTAATAATACCCTCTGATTTGATTATTGTTCCAAAGCGTCTGCGGGTCGGTGAAGAAGAAGCGTTGAATACTGGTGAACGTGTGATGGTTGTCTCCTTAAAAGGCGGGCAATCATTTTTTATTCTCGATAAAATTTAATGATAGTAATCCTGAAAAAATAAATAATTGTAAAGGCCTAATCTATGCCTTAAAATAACTATAATATTTTGAAAATTTTATCCGAGGTGGGTTATGAAAACTATTGGTCTTATTGGCGGAATGAGTTGGGAATCTTCAGCTGAGTATTATCGAATTATCAATGAAGAAATAAAAAAGAAGTTAGGAGGGCTTCACTCGGCAAAATGCCTTTTATACAGTGTTGATTTTAAGGAAATTGAACATTATCAATCCATAGGAGCTTGGGATAAAGCAGGTGAAGCTTTAGGTCAAGTTGCAAGATCATTAGAAAAAGCAGGTGCAGATTTTATTGTAATATGTACAAATACTATGCATAAAGTTCTTGGATATATCCAAGAAATGATCACTATACCTATTTTGCATATTGCCGATGCAACTGCAGAACAAATTATTAGACAAGACATTCGCTCAGTAGGATTGCTAGGTACTAAATATACGATGGAACAAGATTTTTATAAATCACGTATCGCGTCTCATGATATTAATGTCATTGTTCCTGATGATGATGAAAGAGAATTGATAAATAATATTATTTATCAAGAACTGTGTCTGGGTGAAATTAAACAGTCTTCCAAAAACATTTATAAGAAGATCATAAATAATTTGGTGGGTAGAGGAGCAGAAGGAATCATTCTTGGATGCACTGAAATTGGACTATTAGTAAAGGTAGAGGATTCAGAGGTGCCATTATTTGATACGACTTTAATCCATGCTCAAAAAGCAGTAAATAAATCCCTTTCGATTTCTTCTTAGAATGATTACTTCTTATATTTTAAAACCGCTCTTTAGAGCGGTTTTTATTATGGTTCATTCAATCAATAAATGGAGGACGTTATAGGAGTGATTTTTTCTTGAACCTTTCCCCAGAAATTGAATTTGATGATATTGAAGATGACAGTGAAGTAATAGAGACATCGCGCACATATAGAATTGACTTTGAAAATGGGCGAATTACTAACGAGCTGATCGCAGGGCTTGAGGAATTAAGCAATTTGTTTATATGGCCCTGTATACAGAGCGGTATTCCTATTCTATTTTCAGTCATGACATTGGAAATGAGCTTCAAGAGGTTTTTTCTGACAACGAGACAACAGACGCATATAAAAAAATGGAGATCCCGAGACTGATCGAAGAAGCTTTAATTTATGATGATCGAATTTCTTCAGTCACTGATTTTGAGATTGATAAATCAGGTAATAGGTTCATAGTTTCTTTTATCGTAGAGACAGACGAGGGCACTGTGGAGATCAAGGAGATGCTTGGCGAGGATGTTTGAAGATCAAACGTTTGAGGAGATTATGGATCGTATGCTGTCCCGTATTTCTGCGGATATTGATACAAGAGAAGGCAGCGTCATTTACAATGCGCTCGCGCCTGCGGCCGCTGAGCTCGCAAAGTCATATATTTGGCTTGATACAGTGCTGGAGCTCGTGTGATCCGGAATCATTTCAAAACGAAAGAGAAGCCCGAGGATTATTAAAAAACAGTCCCTAATTTGTCCGCTTATTTTTGAACATTTGATCCAAGATGAACATAAAGAGGGTGAATAAGAAGGACACCGTAATCATATCTATCAGAAATATATTAGAGGTTCTTTTTATTAATAGCAGCCATACCACCTGCAAAACTAAAGAAATAGAAAAATAGGATATATATGTCATTATTCTCATATTTGTTACCCCCTTAGCCTAATTTCTCTTTTGTGATCTCATCCAAATTAGTGAAAAGGATATCCAATCCCGAAAATAAGAAAGTGATGAACAATGAAAGAAGAATTTCTCCACCTTGAAATATAGATATGTTCTCAATGATATGATTGGAAACGTATTGGATTGAGAAGTAAACAGCAGCCCATGCAAAAATGAATTCAAGGATATAGGCTGACCAAGCAGGCAATGTCAAAACATGAGTCATTCCTTTTACAATTGCTGTAAGGATAAGCATATAAACTAAAGCTAAGATACTTACGACGACAGAAAATATGTATAAGTCTGAAAGTGAACCATAGATGATATATTCTCCGAAAAAATGATTTACAGTTATAGCTGCAAAATACATAACTAGGCTGGGTACAGTTATAGCCAAGAACAGGGAGAATCCAATAAGTACGATGAATGCTGCATGAGCTAAGCGGTTGGGCGGTGTATCCACGATCTCTTTTTTTAATAGAATCATAAAAATAAGAGATGAAATCACAAGGCAGCATAAGAAAGTGAGCAGAACAGTAAAAAAGACAGTCATGTGACATCTCCAATGAAAAAGTGCTATTAGAGTGAATCTAACAGCACTTTGCATTACTTCATACGTATTTTCCTGACGATCATTTATGAATGATTTTAAAATGCTTTCATTGCTAAAGTTGTCAATTGAGCGAGGTTTTTAGCCTGGCTGTCAGAAAGTCCGGACTTTTTAAGTGAAAGATAAAGATTCTTTTCCACGTCAGCCCAGCTTAAGGCGACATACTCGTTCAGCATTTTCTTTAAAACCGGTTCGATGTGTTCATTGAAAACGGATTCGAGTTCATTTCTTATTTTCTTTCCTGCTAATTTTTCAACAAGATTGAATAATTTTGTTTTATTTTTCAGCACTTCTCTGATTACATCTTTGACTGGTTTTGACACAGATGCATCGCTTTGTGCTTTAAGTCCGTAGGAAAATTGCGTATCAGTCTGATAAAAAAATGATTTGGTCGTTCCAGTGGCATTGGCAGTATTATTATGATTTTCTTTAGCTAAGGATGCGGGGACAAAAGCAGTAGTTACAAGGGCTAAAGATGCGGCAAACAGAATGCCTTTAGCTGCGTGTCTAATGGGAAATCCTCCTTTAGAAATGTAGTGTAGAGAGAAATGAAAGACTATGTATTTAGGCGGGACCGATATGATCCGCTTTGAACATTTTCCCCTCTCAGATACCATTCTATCAATAGGTATTTTTGGGGTAAATAGGATTTTAATACAGTATTTTTCTTATAATTCAAAATCTTCTTTAGTAGGATTCATTTTGGCTGCAGTTTCGATGAGATGGGACATGGGCTGGAGCCTATATAACACATGTACAGGCTGATTGAGGCGGAATCACATTATCGGAGCGGTTTATAATTTAGGGTTAATGAATAAAAATAAACAGGCGGCATGCCTGTTTATTTTCGTTTGCGTGAAAGAGCGAAGAAAAACGGGAAGGCGGAGCCGGCCAATAACGTACCGAATAAAAACATGCCCCCGATGAACACATGATAGTTCACCCCGCCGATCCAAAGCCCCGTGATTAAGGAAACGATGCTTAATGCGATCATCAAAAAGCCGGGAATCAGACGTTTCTTACCCGTTGTCCGATAAGCAAAAAGAGAACAGAAGATGCCGATGACAATCGGCACAATCCACAGATAAAAAAGGATAAATACTGACATAAGCAAAACTCCGATTTTTCTTCTATCATACCAAAAACGCCCGGAAAAAGATACGAACGGCACCCGGCGTCAAAAGAAAAACCGGCCATTGCGGCCGGTTTTTTTCTAACGGAATGAATCGTAGATCACAAACAGATTAAGCGCGATCACCAAAACCGCAATCAGCCAGGCGAGAGCCGTCACCCATTTTCGGTTCGTCAGGGCGCCCATCAGGCGTTTGTTGCTTGTAAACATAATCAGCGGCACGAGCGCAAAGGAGATGCCGAATGAAAGAACGACCTGGCTCCATACGAGCGCTTCTGTGGCGTTGACCCCCGAGATAATGATGATCATCGGCGGAATGATGGTAATGAAACGCCGCAAATAAAGCGGGATACGGTAACGGATGAAGCCCTGCATGATAATATCGCCTGACAATGTGCCGACAGAAGAGCTTGAAAGCCCTGCGGCCAGCAGCCCGATCCCGAAGAGAATGGCTGAAGCCGGTCCGATATAGTGGCCGAATTGCTGATAAGCCACGTCTAAATCTTCTACATACAGCCCGTTCTTGAAGAAAAGCGCGGCAGCGACGATGAGCATGCTTGCGTTAATCGCCCCGGCGATCACCATCGCGATGAGAATGTCAATCGTCTCGAATCTAAAAATCTTTTTCCGCTCACTATCCGTTTTTCCGACGACACGGCGCTGTGTCAGTGCGGAATGTAAGTAAATGGCATGCGGCATCACGGTTGCGCCGAGTATCCCGGTTGCCAAGAGCACACTGTCCATTCCGTCAATTTTCGGGATAAACAGCCCCTCGAGAACGGAGGCGGCGTCAGGTTTGGCAAAGAAGGTTTGCAGAGCGAAGGCGATCACCACGACGAACAGAAGTCCGGCAATGCCCGCTTCCAGCGCCCGGTAACCCCGGCGCTGCAGCTCTAAAATCGCGAATGATCCGATCGCCGCGATAATGGCCGCTTCAACCATCGGTATGCCGAACAGCAGGTTGAGTCCGAGCGCCGCCCCGATAAATTCTGCCAGATCAGTTGCCATAATCACCAGTTCACCCTGTATCCACAGCCCGGCTGATACCCATTTCGGATACCGGTCTCTGGCGATTTCCGGAAGGTTTTTACCCGTGGCAATGCCGAGCTTCGCGGAAAGAACTTGAATTAAAAAAGCCATCAAGTTTGAAAAGAGGATGACCCACAGCAGCATATACCCATACTTCGAACCAGCTGAGATATTCGTAGCGAAGTTTCCCGGATCAATGTAGGCAATCGCCGCGATAAAGGCGGGGCCTAAAAAAGGCAGAAGCCGCTTGAATCCCTTGCTTTTGCCGTCAAGTGCATCCTGCACGGCTTTTGCTTGCAGTGATTGTGCTGAGATGTCTTTGCTCATTATGTCTCACCTAAATTCCGATAGATTTTTAGCTAAATAACAAAAAGTTTCCTAGATGCAAATTATTTTATCTACATCATAAATCCGCTATTATAAGATGTCAAGTTCTTTATGTTCAATAAACCGGCACATTGATGCCCTGTTTTATCTATGATATGTATCCCGCCGAAGAAAGGTCCGAAAATGAAAACGGCATCGTTCCGGGAAAGAAGCGATGCCGTTCGCAAAGCGTGTTTCCGCGTCGGATCATGCGCGGATGCGTGGAGCGTTCTTTTAAAAAGGTGAAAAGAGGACACTTGCCTATATAACTTCACAACTTTCTGTCCGCCCAACTGATTTGAGAAAAAGACGCTGTATTTCCTCCGTTTTCCCGGGTAAATAGAATAATAATGTTTCTTTCCATTGGAAGATAAAACCTTTCTGTACCATTCAAATGACCTCCGGAAAAACTCCGGCCGCTCTGAATAAACGTTTGAATCAACGATATTTCAGTGATTCCAGTCTAATAAACCGCTGTTATCTATCAAAAAAAGAATCGGCATGGTCACTTGCGAAGAAAAGAAGTTGGAGCATTAGACTTATTTCAGTCTCCCGGGCGAAAAAGTATAATAACGTCAGGAAAGCTTTCCGGCCATATGATAAAAGAGGGGGAATTTTCTTGGTACGTCGTTTGTCGATCATTTCTTTAGCCATGATTTTTGCTGTTTCTTTATTCGCTTTTGGCGGCTCTGCATCAGCAGCAGCTTTCAAACCTAAAGCTGAACCGGACGTTTCCATTTTAGCCAGCGGGGGCACAGTCGGTATTTACGGTGCTAATATGCGCTCATGCTCTAAGGTCAGCTGTTCAACGATCACAACATTCTCAAGCGGTAAAAAAATTACTGGTTCTTGGGTAACCGGAGAATATGTTCAAGGCCACTACACCAATTCCAATAAATGGCTGAAGGTCACGTATGCAGGAGCGACAGGCTACGTTTCAGTCACCACTTTATCCTATTATTACGGTTTATAATCAGAAAAACCTCGTTCTCTTGAGAGCGGGGTTTTTCCTTTATTCCGATTCAATTTCCGCGTTTCGTTTCATCATCGTGTTCCATCAGCTGATCGATTTCTTCCTTAGAAGCGTTTTTTTTCCACTCTTTCGCCTGACTTGTCGCAATGGGAATAGCCCGTCCTTCTTCATAACCCTCATCTACCATCGCATTCGCGATTTCGATCGCTTTTTTCTTCACAGGTTCCTCGAGATTCTTCAATGATTGCGGATAATCCTTCATAGACCAAGGCATGTCTATCACTCCTTTATGAAAAGTGTTTCCCGCCTGAAGAAAAAGAAAACCGCCTCATCAAAAAGAATGACAGCTATTTTTACGAGAGACCAGCAATTTCTGAATAAAATATAAAGGATAAAGAAGCAAGTACAGATTGAATGCCCACCACATAAGATCAAAATCACCGATAAATACCCAAAAGGCTATCGCTTGCAGGCCTGAACAAAAGGTCAGCACAAGTGATATTAATGCGAAAGAGCGCCATAACGCATGTTTCCGTTTATAAAGAAACAAGCTGTACAGCCCGGTTATCGAAATGAAAATATCTAAGGGAAAGAATGACCAGTTCCAGGCCATGATCATGGCGTTATCATAATCTTTAAACACCATGTTTTTTGGAATCCACTCAAAAAAAGTAACAATCCAATAAACGATAAATCCAATATCTGTAATGAGGAAGAGAACCTTTAACCCTTTCATCATCTGTTTCTGTCCGTATGAACGCTGATGCCGTTTGATGACGTTTCACTTTCAGAAATAAAGTTTAAGGAAACGACACCGATGATGATCAGAAGAACAGAGACGGCTTTTATGACAGAGAACTGTTCATGAAAGAAAAAAATTCCGATCACGGAAATCAGCACGATCCCCATCCCCGACCAGACCGCATACGCGATGGAGACACTTATATATTTCAAAGTCAAAGTAAGAAAACAAAGGCTGCCGATATAAAACAATAATAATAAAATACTTGGGACAAGTTTTGTAAATCCATTTGATAATTTCATGCTGACCGTACCCAATACTTCAAAAATGATCGCTAAACTTAAATAAATCCATTGCATTCAACATTCTCCTTCAATCGTATTATTCAAAATTATACAATATACAGAATTTGAAGGAAATTAAACAATGGGATGTTTTCCGGATAAAAAATCCGTCCGGGTGTAAAAAGAAAACGCCATAAAGGTATACTATGAAGAAAGAAATCAGAAAGGACGTGCAGGACGGGTGACAGAAGAGCGGACAGACCTGGAAAGACAACTGAGAGACATTCAAAAATGGGAAAAGGCGCAGCAGAGGGTGATGTTCTGGCAAACATTCACCCGCTTGCCGTTTCAGCTTTTGGACAAGCTGACACCGCAATTTATTCAGAGGAAAATCGGACTCATTCTCGATGAAACGGGAACGTTTATTCAGTCAGGCGGACAGTACCTGACATCAGAAAAGCGCATCATGAAAAAGTTTCAAAAACGGCTGCCGCACGGTACATGTCAAACGCTTCACGACATCCGCAATGCGCCGCTTGCCGTCATGGACGAAATCGCAGAAGCCATAGCGCGTACAAGCGTAAAGGCCGCGACGGTGCAGGGAGCCGCAACGGGAGTCGGCGGCGTATTCACGCTGGCGGCAGACATTCCGGCGATGCTCGGCCTGTCCTTAAAGACGCTGCAGGATATCGCGGTTGCTTACGGCTTTGATCCGAAAGACAAAAAAGAACGCGTGTTTATCGTCAAATTGCTACAGCTTGCATCCAGTGACGTCATCGGAAAAAAAGCGATCCTGCAAGATTTACGGCAATATGATCAAAACGACCGCGCCTATCAGCGCGTCGCCTCGCAAATCCAAGGCTGGCGGGAAGTCGTTTACAGCTATCGCGATACGTTCGCCGCGAAAAAACTGCTGCAAATGGTTCCGGCCGCAGGCATCATCTTCGGCGCGTCCGCCAACCGTTCAGCTTTAGAAAGCATCGCGGAAACAGGCATCATGCTTTATAAAAAACGCCGGATTCTAAAACGCATGAAGGATACAGAATGATAAAAAACCACCCGAAAACACATTCAATGTGTTTTCTTTGTTTAGCAGTTCTGAAATCGGGAAACCAACAACCAACACCAATTAAAGGAGGAATTCAAAAATGGCACAAGATAATAACAAAATGAGCAGAGAAGAAGCAGGTAAAAAAGGCGGAGAAGCGACAAGTAATAACCATGACAAAGAATTCTATCAGGAAATTGGTCAAAAAGGCGGAGAAGCCACTAGCAAAAATCACGACAAAGAATTCTATCAGGAAATCGGTGAAAAAGGCGGAGAAGCCACAAGCAAAAATCACGACAAAGAATTCTATCAGGAAATCGGTGAAAAAGGCGGAGAAGCCACTAGCAATAACCATGACAAGGAATTCTATCAAGAAATCGGCCAAAAAGGCGGAGAAGCCACTAGCAAAAATCATGACAAAGATTTTTATAAGGAAATCGGCCAAAAAGGCGGAAACAGACGAAGCAGCTAATAAAAGCATAAAAGGCAGACAACCTGCAGATCAAAAGCGATCCGGCGTATCAGCTGGATCGCTTTTTATTTTGGGAAAATCTTGATCTGAGCCGCCGTTGCGATACAATAAATGAAAAAGGGGTTTTTCACTCGTGTCTGACATGCTGAATTTGCTCGCTATCGCCAATAAAGTCAAAGAAAAACACGACAATTTTTCAATCGCGGAGATCAATGACCACTGTGTGCGCCTCGCAGTGTTTACGGGAGAATATGACTGGCACCATCACCCTGACTCAGATGAATGGTTCATCGTTCTGGAAGGGGAGCTGCTGATTGATTTTAAGGACAAAGAAACCGCAGTGCTCAAGGCAAATGACAGCCTGCTCATCCCGAAAGGCACGATTCACCGCACCCGCTCTTACGTCAGAACCGTGAATCTTTGTGTCGAGCATACGCATGCGAAAACAGTCATCACAGAGGAATTGTCATGCTGATCAAAAAGATTGTATGTGAAACAGACGCTGCAAACGCTGAAGCATTTGCGCAAGCACAGTCAAGGTGGGGAGCATTATCATGTGTAAATGGCTTCGTCAAACAGGCCGGCGGGTGGCGGAAAAACGCAGACGGCCTGTTCATCGCAGAGATCATCAGCGTTTGGGAGAACAGACAGGCCTATGGTGATTTTATGGAGAACGAACATGACCGCATATACGAAGAAAACGAGCAGAAGGCTGCGATTCATTCAATAGAAGTGATGCTGTATGAAGAGGATGAAGCTATCATTCACGAGCTGTTACATCACCCGGACATCCGATACGAACCGGACTGGACGGTTCTGAAGGCATAATGAAAGCCCAAAACAGTTTGTTTTGGGCTTGTGTCTTTACTCGCGTCCGGGAAGCGTATTGTGGACATACGGCGGGACGGGATCCAGCTTAGCTATTTCGCCGTGCGCTTTCGGTTCCTTTTCGTATTCAAATGGTTCTCCGTCCGGCGCTGTTTCCTTCAGCCAATTTTGTTCAGCGCTTTCTGCTCCATCTGAGAAATGAATGAGCTTATGGGAGAATGACTGTTTTTCCAGCGCCTTCGGGAATGTGGAAGGAACGATCGGACCTTCCTGTTCTTCTAATTCTTTAATGGCCGCAAGCCATTGGTTTTGATGCATGGTATCGCGGGCCAATAAAAAGCTGAGCATATCTTTCACGCCTTTATCATCGGTCATTTCATACAGGCGTGCGACTTGAAGCCTTCCTTGTGATTCGGCGTTCAGATTGGCGCGGAAGTCTGCCAGAAGGTTTCCGCTTGCGACGATATAGCCTGCGCTCCACGGAACGCCCGTGCTGCTCTCCGGCATTGCGCCGAGTCCTGAGACAATTGCATGATGCGGATTCATCCCGCCTAAAATGGACCCGATGACCGGATCATCAGCCGCTTTTTCCTGCTCTGCCAGCGGGGCGTCTTCTAACAGTCTCGCAATCATCGTCGCGATCATTTCGACATGGCCGATTTCTTCCGTCGCGGTATCCATCAGAAGATCCTTATATTTTTCATTGCCCCGTGTATTCCATCCTTGGAACAAATATTGCATGGCGACGGATATTTCCCCGTATTGTCCCCCTAAAATTTCCTGCATCTTTTTTGCGAACAGCGGGTCAGGACGATCCGGTTTAGCCGGATGCTGCAGTTTTTTCGTATGTGTAAACATGTCTCCATCTCCTTTTTTTGCTCTGTCCCTATTTACTTCCCCGGCGGGAAAAGGGTTGAAACGGAGATGGGCGTATTGGTCCTGCTAAGGCTCGCGGCGCAAGGATAACAAATCCTGCACAAGCCCGCGGCCGATCACCTGTTCATATTGTCCGTAAATCGGGTCGAGGCGTTTCATCCATGTGTTCTTTTCCGCTTTGCTCAGCACATGAATATGAATGGATGAATTCTTCTTTATCTCTTCAAGCTGGTCTTTATTCATTTTCTCAGCGGAGGCTTCGTTCCATTCCGTCGTTTCTCTCATCGCCTCCGTTAAGATGGTTCTCGTTTTTTCTGTCTGCGAATTCCAGAAATGCTCGTCGGTCATCACGGCATAACCGAGGTACCCGTGATTGCTGATTGTCAAATAATGTTGAACATTATAAAATTTTTTAGAATAGATATTTGAAATCGTATTTTCTTCTCCGTCTACGAGATTGCTTTCCAAGAGCTGAAACGTGGAATTAAAGGAATCCTGCCGCGGGCGCGCGCCGAGCAGGCGGTACTGGTCTTCGATCACGCTGCTCGGCATGATCCTGAGCGCCTGTCCTTTCAAATCGTCCGGAGTGAAGATCGGCCCTTTATTTGACGTAAGCTGCTTAAACCCGTTCGTCCAGTACGCCAGTCCTTTCAAATGATGCATTTCTAATGAAGCGAACAGGCGTGTGCCGATTTTGCCGTTGAGGCCTTCTTGCACGGCTTTATAGTTTGTAAACGCGTACGGCAGATCCAAAACACCCCATTCGGGAGACAGTGATCCGAGCTTTGAGGTGGAGGGAGCGATGAATTGCACGTCCCCGTTTTGGAGGGCGTTTATTTCTTCATTATCTGAATAGAGGCTCCCGTTTGGAAACACCTCTACTTTAATGGTGCCGCCGGACTTTTGATAGACCAGGTCGGCAAACTTATTCGCCGCCCGCCCTTTTGGCGTGTTTTCAGCAACGACATGGCTGAATTTGAAAACGATTTGATCTTTCAGGCCTTCCTGTTCGTCATCATAATACGGTTCTTCCGTTGAGAAACGATCATGAAAGCCGATGAATAAAGCGGTTCCGATACCGAGTACCATCAGGCTGAGACAAGTCAGCAAGCTTTTCATCGAAAACCCCCTCCGCCATTTTCTATAACAAGCATAATCGGGCGGGCCGTTTTCGTAAAGAGACGGAAAGGAAGAGGCCAATGACGAAAAAAAAGCTCACCATCCGCTGGAAAATCACCATACTTTCGTATATCGTCGTGCTTTTTACCTTTTTGATCGTCGGCATCGTGCTGATCGGCAATATTCAGCATACAGAGGAGCGCGAGCTGAAAAAACGGCTGATGAATACCGCGCGGACGGTATCTGAGATGACCGATGTCAAACGCGCCCTCGAGCAGAAAAAACAAAGGGAAGACGTGCGCCATGCGGTCGAAGAAATAAGGATCATCAATGAAGCGGACTACATCGTCGTCATGGATATGGATCATATCCGCTATTCACATCCCGTCAGCACAATGATCGGAAAGCGTTCAAGGGGTGAGGACGAAGCCGCGGCGTTCGCCGAGCACATTTATTTTTCCGAAGCAAAGGGAGAAATCGGCACCGCCGTCCGCGCTTTTTATCCCATTAAAGACCGGGATTTGAATCAGATCGGGGTCGTTCTGGCCGGTAAAACGCTGCCCGGATTCGGTGAAATTCTTCTTCAGCTGAAACATGAAATACTGTTTATCGTTCTGCTGGCGCTCGGGTTCGGACTGGCCGGCTCCTTTTTGCTGGCCCGCCACATCAAAAAACAAATGTTTTGGCTGGAGCCCCATGAGATCGTGAGAATGTATGAGGAACGGACCGCTACGTTTCATTCGATGAATGAGGGCGTCATCGCGATCGATAATCAGCATCACATCACCATTTTTAATGAAAAAGCGAAGCAGATATTCAATGTCAGACAAGAGACCGATGGCAGGCTGATCTGGGACGTGTTAAAAGATTCGCGGCTCCCTGAGATCGTCGAGCGGAACCGAGCCGTATATAATGAAGAAATCCAAGTCAGCGGAAAGGTGATCATGAGCAGCAGAATTCCGATCGTCATGAAAAAGAAGGTCATCGGAGCCGTCGCCATTTTTCAGGACAGGACGGAAGCGGCGAAAATGGCGGAAGAACTGACAGGTGTGAAAAATTTTGTCGATGCGCTCAGAGTTCAAAATCATGAACATATGAACAAGCTTCACACCATCGCGGGACTGATTCAGCTCGGAAAATCAGAAAAAGCGCTCCAGCTTGCTTTTAAGGAATCATCAGAACAAGAAAGCGTCACCGATTTTCTTCATCAGGCCATTCAGAATGACGCTGCGGCGGGGCTGCTGTTAAGCAAAATCAAAAGAGGAAAAGAGCTTGGCATTTCTGTGAAAATTGATGAAAACAGCAGTTTCTCGGCATTTCCGGAGCATGTCGACCAGCATGACATCGTCGTCCTGCTCGGCAATTTAATTGAAAATGCGTTCGGCGCATTCGAAACAGCGGACACGGAGGACAAACATATTGACATCAGTATCGAGCAAAATGATGAAGTGCTTGCTATATTAATAGAAGACAACGGAAGCGGGATTTCCGATCAGCACATCCCGCGCCTTTATGACAAAGGGTTTACCGTCAATAAAACGGGAGGAACGGGATACGGCTTGTACCTCGTCAAACAAATCGTCGACAAAGGGATGGGCGTTATTGAAGTCGACACACGGCAGGGACAGGGAACGGCATTTTCTATTTTATTTCCGATGAAGGGGGAGGAATCATTCGATGGACATCAAGGTGCTGCTTATTGAAGATGATCCGATGGTGCAGGAGGTGAATAAAGAATTTATCACCGGTGTTTCGGGGTTCAGCGTCATCGCCACAGCCGCTGACGGAGACGAGGGAATCAGGCTTATTAAAGATCTGCGGCCCGGGCTCGTGGTATTAGACGTATACATGCCGAAAAAAGACGGAATTAAAACGCTCCAGGAAATCAGAAAACAAAAGCTCGAAGTGGACGTCATCATCGTCTCGGCCGCAAAAGACAAAGAAACAATCCAGCTTATGCTGCAAAACGGTGCGGCCGACTATATTTTGAAGCCGTTTAAGCTGGAGCGGATGAGACAGGCGCTCGAAAACTATAAACAATATAAACGGAAAATTGAAGAGCATGACACCATGTCGCAAGAGCAGCTTGACATGCTGCTTAAAATTCCGCAAAATCCGTCCCGGGATCTGCCGAAGGGGTTAAATCATTTTACGATGAATGAAATTTTGACCTATATGAAACAGCAGACGGAGCCGCTTTCAGCTGAAGAAGCCGCCAAAGCGCTCGGAATCGCCAGGGTGACAGCGCGGCGTTATCTTGATTTTCTTGAGAAAGACGGCCAGATTAAGCTCGACATTCAATACGGGGGAGTGGGCCGGCCGGTTAACCGCTACAAATTCGTCCGCTAGCCGAGACCAAAAAGACCAAAATGTCCGTTATGATCATAAGCTTCCCCCCTTCGCTTGAAAACGCTATCATTTTCGTGTAGACGCAGCGAGAGGCAAGGGGGAGTAGGGATGAAAATTTTCAAAAATCTTACGGTGCAGGTCATCACGGCGGTGATCATCGGCGTCATTGTCGGACTCGTATGGCCTGAGGCCGGGAAGCAGATGAAGCCGCTCGGCGATACATTTATCAATGCGGTAAAAATGATTATCGCACCGATCATATTCCTGACGATCGTGCTTGGCATCGCCAAGATGGGAGACATGAAAAAAGTCGGCAAAGTCGGGGGAAAAGCATTTATTTATTTTGAAGTCGTGACCACCATCGCCCTTATTATCGGACTTCTGGTCGTCAATATCATGAAACCCGGTGAGGGGCTTGATTACAGCAAGCTTGAAAAAGGGGATGTCTCTCAGTACACGCAAAACGGGGGACAGGGGATTGACTGGATTGAATTTATCACTCACATCGTTCCGTCAAATATGGTTGACGCTTTCGCAAAAGGCGACATTCTTCAGGTCTTATTCTTTTCTGTTTTATTCGGTGTCGGCCTGGCGGCGCTCGGTGAAAGAGGCAAAAGCATTATTGATTTCTTCGATAAACTGTCGCACGTTTTTTTCAAAATCATCGGCTACATCATGCGCGCGGCGCCGATCGGCGCATTCGGGGCCATGGCCTATACGATCGGGCACTTCGGCCTTGATTCCATCAAGCCGCTGGCGAGTCTGATGCTGTCTGTATACGTTACGATGTTCCTGTTTGTATTTGTCGCTTTGAATATCATTTGCAAACTATTCGGTTTCAGCTTGTGGAACTATCTCCGTTTTATTAAAGATGAACTGCTCATCGTTCTCGGCACAAGCTCTTCTGAGTCCGTCCTTCCGCGGATGATGGATAAAATGGAGCGCTACGGCTGTTCCAAATCGGTTGTCGGCCTTGTCATTCCGACGGGATATTCTTTTAACCTGGACGGCACCTCGATTTATCTGTCCATGGCGACGGTTTTTCTGGCGCAGGTGTTCGGCGTTGACCTTACCATCGGCCAGCAGGTTACGATCATTCTCGTGCTGATGCTGACATCAAAAGGCGCGGCGGGCGTAACCGGAAGCGGATTTATCGTGCTCGCCTCCACTTTATCGGCGCTTCAGGTTATTCCGCTGGAGGGGCTGGCGCTGCTCCTCGGCGTCGACCGCTTTATGAGTGAAGGAAGGGCGATCGTCAACCTGATCGGAAACGGAATCGCCACCATCATCGTAGCCAAGAGCGAAAATGAGTTTGACGAAGCGAAAAGCACACAGGCCGTTAAAGAAATGAAAACGGCGGTATAAAAGGAAAGGAACGGCATGCATCGGGCATGCCGTTCTTTTTTTCGGCCGCCATGAGTAAAAAAGATAAATTTGTTTAAATTTATTAGGAGGTGGACAAAGACCTTAGCGTCATTTTGTTATATAATTTACAATTAGAGAGTGAAAGATGAAATCTAAGGGCTTTTTGTCCTAGCAGGAGTGTATAAATGGCGGCTATTTTTAAATTTTTTCAGCATCCGGGTGTCAGACGTTTTTCCGTTTTTCTTGTTTTGACTGGGGTGTTAGTTGTATTCCAAAGTATGATTAATTTGATTTTGCTTACGTTTATTTTTACTTTTCTGATGGATCGGCTGGAGACTGTCATCCGGCACGTGTTGAACCATTTTTTCCGGATCAGCCAGAGGGTGGTCATCACCGTTTTATATATTGCGCTGGCTGTCGGGGCGACTGTCGGAGGCTTTGTCTTTTACCCGATTGTTGCCAAGCAGATTGAACAGCTGATTAAGCAGATCAAGCACATCGCGTATCATCCCGATGTCATCCCGTTTTATGATGAGATATCGAGCGTGTTCGGCGATATCAATATCGGTTCCTATGTAAAAGAAGGTTTTAATGTACTGTATACATACTTGGCCGATATCAGCACTTTCGGTTTGCAGGTCGTGATGTCACTGATTCTCAGCATGTTTTTCCTGTTCGAGAAAAAGCGGCTCACGGAGTTTATGAAAAAATTTCAGCACAGCAAGCTGTCTGTTTTTTACTACGAACTTGCTTATTTCGGCAGCAAGTTTGCGAGAACATTCGGCAAAGTGCTTGAAGCCCAATTTATTATCGCGCTGGTGAACTGTATCCTCACCTTGATCGCATTGGCGATTCTGCATTTTCCGCAGCTGTTCGGCCTGTCCATCATGGTCTTTTTCCTCGGGCTCATTCCCGTTGCGGGTGTGGTGATTTCGCTCATTCCGCTCAGCATCATCGCATATACGACGGGCGGCGCAGCGTATGTCATCTACATCGTGCTGGTCATTTTCGTCATCCATGCGATTGAGACGTACTTCCTTAATCCGAAACTGATGTCAGCGAAAACGGAACTGCCGATCTTTTTTACCTTTACAGTTCTGATTTTCTCGGAACATTTCTTCGGCATTTGGGGCTTGATTATCGGAATTCCGATTTTTGTGTTCCTGCTTGATATTCTGGATGTCGTCAATAATGAAGAGAAGGAAAAAAACGGACCGGTCCCGGATAAGACATAACGTCGGCTCCGGCTCTTCACGAATATATGACTAATGTTATAATGCAGACAGTGCCTTTGTACGGGCACTGTTTATTTTTTGTGAAAAAGGAGGAAGGCTGTATGACTGAGCCGATTTTACATATTGAAGGCCTTGACAAAACAATAGGCAAAAAGCACATTTTAAAAAACATCAGCATGGATGTCAGGCAGGGCGAGATCATCGGTTTGCTCGGTCCGAACGGGTCGGGAAAAACCACACTTATCCGAATCATCGTCGGTCTTTTAAAGAAAAACAGCGGCACGATTACAATTAACGGCTTTCAGCACGATGCTGATTTCGAAAAAGCGCTTGAATCCGTCGGAGCGATCGTGGAAAATCCTGAATTCTACCCGTACCTGACGGGGTGGGAAAATCTGAAGCACTTTGCCAACATGCACAAAAACATCAAAGAGGACAGGCTTCAGGAAGTCATCGAGCGGGTCGGGCTCACAAATGCCGTTCATGACAAAGTTAAAACGTATTCCCTTGGCATGCGTCAGCGTCTCGGGATTGCGCAGGCCATTCTTCACCGTCCGAATCTGCTCATTTTAGATGAACCGACAAACGGGCTTGATCCCGGCGGAATGAAGGATTTCCGCGATCACTTAAAGGAACTCGCGGAGCTTGAAGGGACGAGCATCCTTTTTGCGACGCATTTATTGCGTGAAGTGGAGGACCTTTGCGACCGTGTCATCATCATTCAAAAAGGTGAGATCAAAACAGAGGTTGTTCTGCGCGGCGCTGAGGAAAAAGAAGAAAAAGCCGTCCTCGACATTCAGCCGGCTGACGAAGCATTCGAATGGCTGTCCCAACAGCAATTTGCTCCGGAGAAAAACGGCGGGGGCATTACCGTCACCGTAGCGAAGAAGGACATCCCGGCATTAAACCGTGCGCTCGTCGGACAAGACTTTCTCGTGTATTCCATCATGCCGTATGCGGAATCGCTGGAGGATGAATTCATGAAAGTGACGACGGCGCTTCAAGAGGAGGAGGAGACGAATGTTTAAATTGACAGCGAATGAGCATATGAAACTCTTTAACCGAAAAGTCTCATTAGTGGCGCTGATTCTGATGGCCGTTCTCCAATTTATTATGGCGCTTGTCATTAAACGGCTTGTCATCAGTTCCGGAACGGATGAGAATTTCATCGGCTATATGGCGTACGCGCCCGGGCTGAATATTCTGCTTGAGGCATTAACGATCGTGATCGCGGCAACGATCATTTCCGCTGAATTTGATAAGAAAACGATCAAATTTTTGTTAATCCGCCCGGTAAAGCGGGAGCGGATTTTTGTATCTAAACTCATTACCGTATTTTTGGTCAGCTTGTACCTGTATGCGGCGTACTATATTCTGTCTCTGCTGTTCGGCATGGCTTTCTTCGGCGTGTCGGTGACATCTGAATCAGGGACGCTTCTTATGAACACCTTGAAAGTAATCGGCACGAACTGGGTCGAGGCGTTTGCGATGGCATGCTTTGGCTTGTTGTGTTCTTCTGTATTCCGAAACAGCGCAACGGCCGTCATTTTGTCATTTATCGTGCTGTACGGCGCAAAATCACTCGTGACGATTATGTCGCTCTTCCAAAACAAATGGGGAAGTTTTCTGCTGTTCGCAAATACTGACCTGACGCAATATATGAGCGGGGCGAAACCGCTGTTTGCGGGAATGACGCCGTTATTTTCCGCAGGCATTATCATTATCCATATCGTATTCTTCTTAGCCGTCGCTTGGTGGAGCTTTTGCAAACGCGATGTTCGGGTATAAAGTAAAGGAATGACATTTTTGTGAAAAAGATCACGATAAATCAATAATTTATGCTATTTTGATTTATAATAAAGGTAATGACGGAGGTGCTCACTTGAGAAATTTTATTACCGCATTACCGATTGTGTTATTGCTTGGTTTTTCCTTTGTGTCATTCATGTTCCAATTCGAACATCTTGTTTATTTCAGGCTTGCGCTGGGTTTGTTTTCTACAGTGGGGCTGTTTCTCTTATATAAAATGAAGTCGGGATTCCGTTATTTCATCATCTACCTGTATGCAAGCTGGATCGTGCTTGCGGCAGTTACCGCGTTTGAAGAGCCGATTTTTTCAAGCTTTTTCTTTGGCGGGCTTGTGATGACGATGGGTTATCTCACATATATGCTGATTTATCTCGGGCTTAAGCAGGACCGCGGCCCGGAAGCAGTCTGAACGCGCTATTCCATGGAATAGCGTGTTTTTTTGTACAGCCTCACAGTTGCGAAACGAGACTTGAATCTCTATAATACTTATTAACTTTATCGGAATTATAATGGGGGGATTCCAGTGTCTTTATGGATACAGAATGAACGGCAGAGGGAATGGATGGAAAAAATCGGCCTG
The DNA here is from genome assembly GCF_058791615.1 of Bacillus sp. EB106-06-01-XG163. Taxonomy (NCBI): domain Bacteria; kingdom Bacillati; phylum Bacillota; class Bacilli; order Caryophanales; family Bacillaceae; genus Bacillus; species Bacillus sp. EB106-06-01-XG163. Next base: position 113,268 of record NZ_JBYTDS010000007.1, on the reverse strand, counting down.
CTTGCAGACGAATTTCAAAAAACAGCCGCGCTTGATGATGAGGCGGGCCGTTTTCCCGCGGAGAAAATTCAAAGACTGCGCGACGCAGGATATACGGCGTTAACGGTACCTGAGGTATTCGGCGGTGCAGGCATTCCCGTTTATGATATGGTGCTGTTTCAGGAACGGCTGGCGCGAGGAGACGCGGCCGTTGCTCTCGGAATCGGCTGGCATTTATCCGTCATGGGTGAGCTCGGAGAAGGAAACAGCTGGGATGAAGATGTCTTTTCATTTATCACAGAAGAGGTGAAAAAGGGAGCTGTCCTGAACAGGGCAGCGACGGAACGGCAGACCGGCAGTCCGACGAGGGGAGGAAGACCCGGCACCTCCGCTGTCAAAAAAGACGGAAAATGGGTGCTGAACGGCCGAAAAACCTTTACAACCCTTTCACTGACTTTGGATTATATGCTTGTGACGGCATGGATTGAAGAAAAACAAACGACCGGTGTTTTTCTCATTCATAAAGATCAGGCAGGCGTTTCAGTCGAGGAAACATGGGATATGATTGCCATGAAGGCGACCGGAAGCCATGATCTCCTTTTAGATCATGTCACGGTCAGTGACGAGCGGCTTGTGGAGCTTATCAGCGGGCCGAGAGCGGCGAAAGTGAATGGCTGGCTGCTTCACATTCCGGCTGCTTATCTGGGCATCGCTCAAGCGGCAAGGGACTATGCCGTCCGGTTTGCATCCGAATATTCGCCGAACAGCCTGAACGGACCGATTAAAGACGTGCCGGCCGTTGGGCAGCGTGTCGGGGAAATGGAGCTTGAATTGTTAAAAGCGAGACAGTTTCTCTTCACGGCGGCGCAAATGTATGATGACCCGAAACGCCGTCCTTTCATCAAAAGCGAGCTTGGCGCCGCAAAACATATTGTGACAAATGCGGTCCTTTCTGTTGTTGATAAAGCAATGAGAATCACCGGCGCAAAAAGCCTGGAGCGAAACAATCCGCTTCAGCGGTATTATCGGGATGCCCGGGCCGGCCTTCACAATCCGCCGATGGACGATGCGGTCATCGGCAAATTAGCGGCGGAAGCCTTTGAGCAATAAAAAAAGAGCCTGAAAAAGGCTCTTTTTATGTATGGCTGTTGTGCCGGAGCAGTTTTTGATGCTTGCGGTCAATTCTGTCATAGATCACATTCATCAGCTTTTGATTATTCATAATGGCCGCCTTGTTTTCTTTTATCAGCTGTTCGTATGTTTTTATTTTACGTTTCGCCATGAGCCCGCACCTTCCTTACATATTTGTATTCGCTTTCTAATTCTCCGAGCGATAATTCATATAAATGCCGTTCCGACTTTTTGTATATTCCGTTATTGATCAGCAAATGGATCAGATGTTTTTTTCGTCCTTCAACTGATGATCTGAGCTGAGGAGAAGACCTCATGATTACCCTCCTAATCAAATGATATTGAGAATCATTATCAGTTAATGAAAGTATACAATGGGCATATTCATATGTAAAGGGAAAATACCGCCAATTTTTCGACAAAAAGTTTCCCGGGGAATAATGCTGTCGAATATTGCATTTGCTCAGATCAGAGCTGCTATTTTTCCGCTTTTCCATCCATACTATGAATGAGAATGGAGGAGTCCTTACATGAATGATCAAACGGCAAACTTAAAACGGGGTGAGAAAGGCGCGATTCTTAATATCGCCGCGTACCTCATCCTTGCCGCCGTCAAACTGGTGATCGGTCTTATTTATCATTCCGAAGCGCTCAGAGCGGACGGGTTAAATAATGCCACGGATATTGTCGCATCACTGGCTGTGCTGATCGGGCTCCGGATTTCCCAGCGCCCCGCGGACAGTGATCATGCCTACGGACATTATCGGGCTGAAACAATTTCTTCATTAATTGCGTCTTTTATTATGATGGCGGTCGGTATTGAAGTGCTGATCGGAGGAGCAAAGGCGATTGTCAGCGGAACGGAGGCCGAGCCGAGCTTCATTGCGGCATGGACGGCGCTCGGAAGCGCGATTGTAATGTACGGCATGTATGTATATAACAGCCGTCTTGCGGATCGGGTTAAAAGTTCTGCGCTTCATGCGGCGGCGAAAGACAGCCGTTCTGACGCCTATGTCAGTATTGGGGCGTTTATAGGCGTCTTAACCGCCCGGCTTCATCTGCCGTGGGTTGATCCGGTCATTGCTTTTCTGATCGGAATCATCATCTGTAAGACGGCATGGGACATCTTCAAAGATGCTTCCCACTCATTGACGGACGGGTTTGATCTGAAAGATTTGGAGCCGTATAAACACACGGTGAAAGAAATAAAAGAGGTCATCAGGCTGAAGGATGTGAAAGCAAGGTATTTAGGGAGCACGGTTCATGTGGAAATGGTCATTACGGTAGATCCGGGACTGTCTGTGAAAGAAGGCCATGAAGTAGCCGATGAGGTCGAATATGCAATAAAACATGAACATGATGTGACTCATGTCCATGTTCATGTAGAGCCTGAAGTCATAAACAAAGATCGTGAAACGAATTAAATATGCTGTGATAAAAACTCTGTGACTTCTTCGGGCGTTTTCGCGTTTGCGCTGTGAAGATGCGCTTTCTTTTCCCCGTTTTTAAAGATCAGAAGGCTCGGAATGCCCATAACCTGATATTTGTCGGCAAGCTCAGGGAGCTCGTCTCTGTTCAGTTCATACCAATCATTTTGATTATATTCTTCCAAAATATCGCCGATGAACATATTCATGCGCGTGCAGTCAGGGCACCAGTCAGCGAAAAATTTCACGATGATTTCCTTGTCGGATTGAATAAGTTCATTAAATTGTTCTGTTGTACTGATTTTTTTCATATGACACATCTCCTTTTCCATGCCATTTTAATATAAAATAAAAAGGAATTACATACAAATGCTTTCATATTCAGAATGCCCAAAAATAATTAGATCATTTTCTGAGGAAAGTGATAAGATAGTAAAGATGAATTGTTGTGGGGGGAATATCCATTGAAAACAAGTCTAGGATTGGTGTACGGCGGAAAGTCAGCCGAACACAATGTATCGCTGCAGACAGCATTAGCTGTAACAAAAGCGCTTAATACTGAGAAGTTTGATATACATCCGATTTACATCACTGAAAAAGGAGAATGGCAAAGAGGCCCGCTGCTGACTGAGCCGGTTTCCAACGTGAAAATGCTTCAGCTGGAACAAAACGGTGAAAATTTCGCTCTATCAGCATTGAACCGGGAAATGTTTCCTGAAGCGTCGCCTGACGAAAAGGCGCCGATCGATGTCGTATTTCCGCTTCTGCACGGACCGAACGGTGAAGACGGCACCATTCAGGGTCTGCTGGAATTGCTGAACGTTCCTTATGTCGGCAACGGGGTGCTTGCATCATCAGCCGGCATGGATAAAGTCATCATGAAGCATTTGTTCGCTCAAGCGGGGCTTCCGCAGGCGAAGTACGCCGCTTTCTTAAAAAAGGACTGGAAACAGACGCCGGACAGCTGCTTACAGCAGGTTGAAAAGGAGCTGGGATATCCGTGCTTCGTCAAACCGGCGAACCTCGGATCAAGCGTCGGAATCAGCAAATGCCGAAACCGTGAAGAGCTTGAAAAAGCCTTCGAACTGGCTTTTGAGTATGACCGGAAAATTGTGGTGGAAGAAGGAATCGCCGGCAGAGAAATCGAAATCGGCGTACTCGGAAATGACGAACCGAAATGCTCCGCCGTCGGTGAAATCGCGCCGAAAACCGACTTTTACGATTACAAAGCGAAATATGAAGACGGCGACACGGATTTAATGATTCCCGCGCAAGTGACGGATGAACAATATGCGGAAATCAGCGAAATGGCGATTAAAGCCTTCAAAGCGATTGACGGATCAGGCCTTGTCCGCGCCGATTTCTTCCTGACCAATGACGGTCAAGTGCTCATTAACGAAGTGAACACAATGCCGGGCTTCACGCCATTCAGCATGTTCCCGCTGCTTTGGAAAGAAGCAGGTGTAGATTACAGTGATCTGATCGAACAGCTGGTTGAGCTGGCAAAAGAACGCCATGCCGAAAAACAGCTGATTAAACATACATTTTAATGAAGACGGACACTGCCTGAAGGGGCAGTGTCTTTTCCCGTAACAGACAACATTTTCAGAAAGCGAGGTGCCACCTTTGATAAAGCGAACTGTAAAACGAATCGCAGACATGGTCAAAGGCACACTGACAAATCCCGAATTTGAACAAACAATGATTGAGGGCGCCGCAACCGATACGCGGACTTTGGAAAAAAATCAGCTGTTCATTCCTTTAAAAGGCGAGCATTTTAACGGCCATACCTTTGTGCCGCAAGCATTCGAAAAAGGCGTTTCCGCGGTATTGTGGGACCGCTCTGAACCGAATCCGCCGGAAGGGCGTGCTGTCATCCTGGTCAATGACACGCTGGAGGCGCTGCAAACATTGGCAAAAGCTTATTTGGAAGAGCTCGGCACACGGGTTATCGGGGTGACCGGGAGCAACGGAAAAACGACAACGAAAGACATGCTTCACGCCGTTCTCGGCACGCAGTACCGCGTTCACAAAACCGCCGGCAATTTCAACAATCATATCGGCCTGCCGCTGACCGTGCTTGCCATGCCTGAAGATACAGAAATCGCCGTTTTAGAAATGGGAATGAGCGCGAGAGGCGAAATTGATTTTCTGAGCCGTCTTGCTGAACCGGAAGCGGCCGTCATTACCAATATCGGCGAATCCCACATGCAGGATTTAGGCTCAAGAGAAGGAATTGCGGAGGCGAAACTTGAAATTATAAACGGACTTCGGGAAGACGGCGTTCTGTTTTATTTCGGGGATGAGCCGCTGCTGCGCGAAAAGACGTACACTTGCCGGACAACGACATACGGCGCAGGCGCGGACAATGATCTCCGCCTGAAAGAAATAAAACAAGCGGAAGAAGGCACGTACTTCAATATCGACGGGATCGACCGTTCTTTCTTTATTCCGGTTCTCGGCAGACATAATGTGATGAATGCCATGGCTGCATACGCCGCCGGCATCTATTTCGGCATTACGCCGGAAAATGCCGCTCTGGGACTGAGCCGCCTGAAGGTGACGGGGATGAGATTGGAACTGGTCAAAACGGACAACGGCATCTCGATCGTAAACGACGCATATAATGCGAGCCCGACGTCAATGAAAGCGGCGGTCGAATTAATCGAAACGATGAAAGGCTATCGGAAGAAAATGCTCGTGCTCGGTGATATGCTTGAACTTGGTGATGAAGAAAAAGCATTCCACGAAGAATGCGGAGCTGCGGTCAATCCGGCGGAAATCGACCATATATTTACTTACGGCACACTCGGCGCATTCATCGCTGACGGAGCGCGCCGGCATTTTGAAGAAGGGCGCGTCAGCCATTATCTTGACAAAAAAGAACTGCTTCACGCCATACAGAAAATGGCCGCTTCCGGCGATCTCCTTCTGTTTAAAGCATCGAGAGGTATGAAGCTCGAAGAAATCGTTAAAGATTTATTAGAGAAGAACTGAAAAAATACTGATCAGCATCATAAAAATATACAAAAATGAAGAAACTAATTCAGGGTGAAATAATTCTGTCCGTATGAAAAAGAAAGACCGCCGGCTGGGAAATCCCGTCCGGCGCGGGGTCCGGCCTCGTTCGCGGGAAGAATCCGGTCAGGCCGCTTCCGGCCGCCTGACCATCTCGCCTTATTGAAAAACACATAGTGTAATGGTAAGATTAAACGTAAAGTAATTCGGGCTTTGTATACGTATGATCCTGTCCTTTGGATGAAAGGGCGGTTTTTAGTGGTAAATCACGACATTACTGAAACAGCAATCAGAAGGAGTTTGAATAATTTGACTATAACGTTTCAAGATTTCCAATTAAGTTCTGATCTCATGAAATCAATCAATCGTATGGGATTTGAAGAAGCAACACCGATCCAGGCACAAACGATTCCGCTCGGACTTTTAAATAAAGATGTCATCGGACAAGCGCAAACAGGTACAGGTAAAACAGCTGCGTTCGGTATACCCCTTGTTGAAAAAATGAACCCCGAGTCTCCTAATATTCAAGCAATCGTAATCGCGCCAACCCGTGAATTAGCCATTCAAGTATCTGAAGAGTTATATAAAATCGGACAAGATAAGCGTGCGAAAGTACTGCCTATTTACGGCGGCCAGGATATCGGACGTCAGATCCGCGCATTGAAGAAAAACCCGCATATCATCGTAGGTACGCCAGGGCGTCTTCTTGACCATATCAACCGCCGCACGATCCGTTTAAACAACGTGAATACGGTTGTCATGGATGAGGCTGATGAAATGCTGAACATGGGATTCATTGATGACATTGAATCCATTCTCTCAAACGTGCCGAGCGACCACCAAACGCTCTTATTCTCAGCAACAATGCCTGCGCCGATCAAACGGATCGCAGAGCGTTTCATGACTGAGCCGGAACACGTAAAAGTAAAAGCGAAAGAAATGACTGTGTCCAACATTCAGCAGTTCTACTTGGAAGTGCAGGAGCGCAAAAAATTCGATACGCTGACTCGTCTTCTTGACATTCAGTCTCCGGAACTTGCGATCGTATTCGGACGTACGAAACGCCGTGTCGATGAGCTTGCTGAAGCCCTGAACCTTCGCGGATATGCGGCTGAAGGAATTCACGGCGACTTAACGCAGGCGAAACGTATGGTAGCGCTCCGCAAGTTTAAAGAAGGTGCGATCGAAGTGCTTGTAGCGACTGACGTTGCCGCCCGCGGACTTGATATCTCAGGCGTTACCCACGTTTACAACTTTGACGTGCCTCAAGATCCTGAAAGCTACGTTCACCGTATCGGAAGAACGGGCCGTGCAGGAAAAACGGGTATGGCGATGACGTTTATCACACCGCGTGAGAAAAGCATGCTTCGCGCGATTGAACAAACGACAAAACGCAAAATGGACCGCATGAAAGAGCCGACCCTTGACGAAGCATTAGAAGGACAGCAGCAGGTGACGGTTGACCGTCTGCGCACGGCGATCAGCGAAAACAACCTGAACTTCTACATGACGGCAGCTGCGGAATTGTTAGAAGATCATGATGCAGTGACAGTTGTGGCTGCAGCCATTAAAATGGCGACAAAAGAGCCGGACAGCACGCCTGTACGCCTCACTGATGAAGCGCCGATGGTCAGCAAACGCTATAAAAACCAGCGTACTTCTAAGCGCAGAGACGGCCAAGGCGGCGGCTACCGCGGCGGCAAAGGGAAAACCAACAACCGTTCTTCCTACGATAAAAAACGCTCAAGCGACCGCCGTTCTTCAGGTGACAGACGCCAGAAAAAATCATACTAAAACACAGGAAGCGGACCCTTGTACGGGGTCCGCTTTTTTTTGATATGCCGGAAAGTGAATCTTTTTTGCAAATCAGCCGTATTTGTATGTATGATAAAAAATGGGAGGTAGGTATGTTGAGAGCACAGCCAAAAAATCGAATCAGTCCAAGCGGCTTAAAAGTCTGGCGTCTTCAGGAAATCATCCTGTCCGCCTTCTGTCTTCTGGCCGTTATAGCAGCAGCTGTTTTAAGCCATTTCTTCCATTGGCCGTATTGGATCACCGGAGTCCTCGGCATCATTTGGATATTCGGTTCAGTGATATCCGTCTATGCCATACCGAAAATCAGGCACAGGATCTGGCGCTATGAAGTCCATGAAAATGAAATTGATATTCAATCCGGCATTTTTATTGTCAAACGGGTCATTGTGCCGATGGTGAGGGTGCAGCACGTAGATACTTCACAAGGCCCGCTCCTCAGAAGGTACCGTCTGGCCTCAGTCAAAATCTCCACGGCGGCAACCGTTCATTCCATTCCGGCGCTTGATATGGAGGAAGCTGACCGGCTGAGGGATTCCATTTCCCGTCTGGCAAGGGTGACGGAAGATGATGTCTGAGCCGAAACGTCTGCACCCGGCGTCCGTGATTTTGAACTTATTCCATATTATTATCGAAACCATTAAAAACATTATTCTGCCATTTTTTCTCGTCTATATTGTAAACTCCAACCACTTCATCCGCTTTTACGGAGGCATTGCGCTCGCCGTCCTGCTTATCTGGCTGATTACGGCTAGTGTGATCGAGTGGAGAAAATTTACATACCGGATTGAGGACGGAGAATTCAGAATTGAAGAAGGCTTGTTTTTTACGAAAAAGAGATACATCTCCATTGACCGGATTCAATCAATGAATACGAGTGCCGGCATCATTCAGCAGCTTTTTAAGCTTGTTAAGCTTCAAATCGAAACGGCCGGCGACGGGAAAAACGCCGAGGCCGTCTTATCCGCCATTACTGTGGAAGAGGCGGAACGGATCAGAGCGGCTGTTTTTCAGCAAAAAGCGGAGCAAGAAGAACGAGGGGAGACCGCAGCGGAGCAGGAGCCGATGCGCGGGGAAGATGTGCAATCCGTTTACCGACTGTCTGTAGGTGAGCTGCTTATGGCCGCCTCAACATCCGGGGGAATCGGTGTCATCATCTCAGCGGTATTCGCCCTCTTTTCTCAGATTGATGAAGTGCTTCCGATGGACTGGCTCTATGACAGGTTTTCTTTTCTCAAGCATGCGAGCATCGGTATATACGCCGTGATCATTTTCATAGGATTGTTCATCGCCTGGCTGTTAAGCATCGCCGGTATGATGATCAAGCATGCCAACTTTAAGATAGAAAAAAAGGAACACGAATTGGTCATTACGAGAGGAATTATTGAAAAACATCAAGTGACAATCCCGCTCCGTAAAATCCAAGCCATTAAAATGAAAGAAAATGTGATCAGGCAATTATTCGGATACGCGACAGTGGCGATTGTCAGCGCCGGCAGTGCGGGGAATGAGAAAGAAGGAGCACAGACGATTCTGTTTCCGATCATCCGCAAATCAAAGCTCGGAGTGATGCTGAACGGTTTCACACCGGATTACGTGCTGGAAGAAAACCGAAATCATTTGCCGAAAAGGGCGCTGCGCCGGTATTTATTCCGATCCATAATCTTCTCGGTTTTCGTGATCATCCCGCTTTGTATTCTGTTTAAACCGTGGGGATATGCATCGCTCCTTGTGCTTCCCGTCGAACTGGTGCTTGGATATGCCTCGTTTAGGACAGCATCATGGTGCATAAACGGCGGCAGGCTTCAGATTACCACGAGGCTGGTCGGGAAGACGACCACGATTATGCTGAGAAGAAGAATGCAGATGTTTGAAGTCAGCCGCTCCTTTCTGCAAAAAAGAAGGCGGCTCGCATCTGTGGCTACCGCAGTGAAATCAGCTCACCACATGGAGCATGTCATGCTGAAGGATGTCAGCGAGGAAGATGCCGAACGCATCGGGCGCTGGTATTCATATGAAAAAGCGGACGGTTAATACCGCCGCTTTTTTTGCTGCACGCATAAAAAGGAAAGCAAAAATCCGCCTGCCAGTCCGAACAAATGCGCCATAATGTTAATATTAGAGTTTATAAACGTCGACAGCACCGCGATGATAAGCAGGGTCATAATCATTTTCGACTGATCCCGGCCGATCAGCTCCTTGCGGAAAACAGTCAAAAACACATACACGCCGAAAAGTCCGAAGATCGCGCCGGATGCGCCGACATGCACATAATCAAGCGGTTCGGCAAGATACGTGCCGATATTGCCGATGATGCCCGATGCGATGTACACAACCAGAAAACGGACTTTTCCGAGCATCTGCTCAAGCGGGGGCGCGAATAAAAAGAGAGACATGGAGTTAAACAAAAGGTGAGTGAAATTCGCGTGTAAAAACATCGGTGTCACCAGCCGCCACCATTCTCCCGAGGAAACGCCGTAATTATAGCCGGTCACAGCATCTGACCACATCATGACGGAATGAAGCGGCATACTGAAAAACAGCCACAAGAACGCCTGCAGCGCCAAGATACAGCTGACGGCCGGATAACGTCTGATAAAAGTCTGGAAATTTTCCGTTCGTATAAACATCGCAAGCCCCTTTGCATCTGATTTGTTACATATATAGTAACACGTTTATGACATAAACCGTTTTTTAGTACGGACTTTTAGGAGGAATTCACATGATTTTCGGAATCGGAATCGACATCGTTGAACTGCACAGAATTGAAAACATGCTCAGCCGGCAGGCAAGATTTCCGCAAAGAATATTGACGGAGGCTGAATACGCCCGTTTTACATTGCTGTCGGACAAAAGGAAAATTGAATTTCTCGCGGGAAGATTTGCGGCAAAAGAAGCCTTTTCGAAAGCATACGGCACAGGTATCGGCAAAGAGCTCAGCTTTCAGGATATTGAAACCGGAAACGACAAAGCGGGAAAGCCTGTGCTGGCCTGCGCCAAGCTTGACGGCGCGGCGGTTCACGTCTCCATTACCCATACAAAAGAATACGCCGCGGCCCAGGTCGTGATTGAAAGGTTGTCACGCTAGTCTGCATATTAGCCGGAACCCCTTCATATATTTGATAGTGCATTAAGGGAGACAAGTTGTTTGAGGCTTTTATGGTACGCGTCCGTCCGTTCAGGGCGTACCGTTAAAGTCAAACAAGCGATTTCTTCCCTTTACATCAATTGAGAAGAAGGGGTTGAAAAAAGGTGAGAAAAAGCTTTGTTTTGCTTTTAACGGGACTGCTTGCCGTCCTTATTCTTTCGGCCTGCGGCCAAAAATCACAGGAAGATATCGTGAACGGTTTAGATAAGAAGGCGAAAGAATACACCTCGTACAAAGCGAAAGCCAAAATGACCATCGAAACGGGGAGTGATCCGCAAGTATACAATGTGGAAATCTGGCATAAAAAACCTTCCCTGTACCGGGTCTATTTGGAAAATCCGAAAAAAGACCAAAACCAAGTCATTTTACGGAACGCCAACGGAGTCTTTGTCCTCACGCCGTCTCTAAATAAGAGCTTCAGATTCCAAAGCGACTGGCCGAATAACAGCAGCCAAGTATATTTGTTTGAGTCACTTGTAAAGGACGTGCAGCATGACAAAGACGCCGTCTATTCCGCCAAAGATAAAAAGTACACGTTTGAAACAAAAACAAACTATCAGCACAACAAAATGCTGCCGACTCAGGAAATCACTTTCAACAAAAAGGACATGAGCCCGTCGCTCGTCAAAGTCATGGATACAGACCGGAAAGTGATGGTAAAAGTCGAATTCAAAAGCTTTGAATTCAACAAGCCGTTTGATAAAGACTCTTTTGACGAGAAGAAAAATATGACGCTTTCCCAGATGGACGTCGCCACAAGCGCCAAGCCGTCTGATTCATTTGCGGTCAAAACACCGCTTCAAGTGCCGGCCGGCGTCAAAAAGCTTGAAGAGAAAGATATTTCAACGGCGGACGGCAAACGGATCGTCATGACTTACGGCGGAGAAAAATCATTCACCCTTATTCAAGAAAAAGCTCATATCGCAAAAGCCGCCTCTGCCGTCACGCTGAAAGGCGAACCGGTTAATCTCGGCTTCACGGTTGCGGCATTATCTGATACGTCTTTAACGTGGACATATGACGGAGTGGATTATCTTCTGTCGTCACAGGATCTGACAAAAGATGAAATGGTGGCCGCCGCCAAAAGCATGCAGGGACAGTCGTCAAAATAACGTCAAAAAAGAGGCCGCCGCTGTCGGTCTCTTTTTTGATTCCATTTCACTTTGCAGAATAATTTTAGTATGATAATAACAATATGAATTGAAAATAATGCTAGGAAGTGTATCGAATGACCACAGCATCCTTTTACAGAGAAACGTGGGCGGAAATCAATCTGTCCGCGATTAAAGAAAATGTCACGCATATGAAAAAACACATCGGGCAAAACGTCCATCTCATGGCGGTTGTAAAGGCGAACGCTTACGGCCACGGAGATTTGGAAGTTGGGAAAGCCGCGCTTGAAGCGGGTGCCTCTTGTCTTGCCGTAGCCATACTGGATGAAGCGATTTCATTGAGAAAACGGGGCATTACAGCGCCGATTCTCGTGCTTGGCGCCGTGCCGCCCGAATATGTACAAGCAGCTGCCGAGTATGACGTAACACTCACGGGATATTCTGTTGAATGGCTTCAGGAAGCTGCGCGCCACCTCGGAAGTGCAACATTGCCGTTTCATCTGAAAGTCGACACCGGCATGAACAGACTCGGAGTCAAAACGGAGGAAGAAATCCAAAGCGTGTTAAAAATCCTCAGCCAAAATCCCGGTTTAGTCTGTAAAGGCGTATTCACCCACTTTGCTACCGCGGATGAGAAAAACAGAGATTATTTCCTCTTCCAGTTTGACCGCTTTAAAACATTGATCGCTCCGCTCCCTTTAAAAGAATTGATGGTGCACTGCGCGAACAGCGCTGCCGGACTTCGTCTTAAAAAAGGCTTCTTTAACGCGGTTCGTTTCGGCATCAGTATGTACGGGCTTCGTCCTTCTGCTGACATCCAAAGCGAAATTCCGTTTCAATTAAAGCCGGCTTTTGCGCTGCACTCTGTTTTATCCCATGTGAAAAAGATCCGCAAAGGGGAAAGCGTCAGCTACGGCGCAACATATACGGCAGAGAAGGATCAATGGATCGGAACGGTTCCCATCGGCTATGCGGACGGGTGGCTCCGCAAGCTGAGCGGCACGTCTGTGCTGATCGGCGGCAAACGGATGAACATCGCGGGAAGAATCTGCATGGATCAATTGATGGTCGAATTAGATCAATCTTATCCGCCGGGCACCAAAGTCACCCTGATCGGCAGCCAGAAGGGAGAAACGATCACGATGGATGAAATCGCCGGGCGGCTTGAGACGATTAATTACGAGGTCCCTTGTACCATTAGTTCCCGCGTTCCCCGTATGTTTTTGGAAAATGAGAGTATAATGGAAGTAAGAAATCCTTTACTGCAAGATAATACAAACAAGTAGCCGTCATCCGGAAAAAGAGAATTTATAAAACAGCTTTGCTTGACGTTTGAATAATGGTATCATTATGTCTGGATGGATGTATTGGTCGTATCCGTAAGTTTGGTGGAGGTGTATGTTTTTTGTCTGAATCCAGCGCAAGAACCGAAATGAAAATCAGCTTGCCTGAAAACTTAGTAGCTGAATTGGATGGTGTAGCGATGCGGGAGAAACGAAGCAGAAACGAACTGATATCACAAGCAGTGAGAGCGTATGTCAGCGAACGGACAACTCGCCATAACCGTGATTTGATGAGACGCGGGTATATGGAAATGGCGAAAATCAACTTGAATATCTCTTCTGAGGCTCACTATGCTGAGTGCGAAGCAGAAACGACCGTTGAGCGCTTAGTCAGCGGAGGATAATCATTTTGATTGTAAAGCGCGGCGATGTTTATTTTGCTGATTTATCTCCTGTTGTTGGCTCAGAGCAAGGCGGCGTACGCCCGGTTTTAGTGATCCAAAATGATATCGGAAATCGCTTTAGCCCGACTGCTATTGTTGCAGCCATAACAGCCCAAATACAGAAAGCGAAATTACCAACCCACGTCGAAATTGATGCAAAACGCTACGGTTTTGAAAGAGATTCCGTTATTTTGCTGGAGCAAATTCGGACGATTGACAAGCAAAGATTAACGGATAAAATAACTCATCTGGATGATGAAATGATGGATAAGGTTGATGAAGCCCTGCAAATCAGTTTGGCACTCATTGATTTTTAGTCATATTTTGGTTGCTCATAAAGAGCAACTTTTTTTGTTTTCGAAAAACATAAGCGCTATAATAAAGAGATAATCAAACAAAATTTGTTGTTTTGTGTCGGGAGGTCAGTGAAACCCATGTCGAATCAGAAAGTGTATCAGTTCATCATTGATCAGCATGATGAACTGCTTGATACTTGGACAGCCAAACTAAAAGAAGTAGGCAATCAGGAAGACTATCAGCTTACGAATCACATATGTGAAAATATTTGTAAAGACTATATAGACATTCTTTTATTATCGACTAAAAATGACGAGGCCACGGAAGAGCAGATCAGTGAACTCGCACTGCGCGCCGTTCAGCTCGGCCTGTCACTGAAACTTCTTTCAGCCACCCTGTCAGAGTTTTGGAAACTGCTTTACGAAACGATGGTCGACCTTAATATGGCCGATCAGGACAGAGCAGATTTGATTTTGGAAATAGACAGCTTTTTCAATCCGATCAATACGGAAATTTTAAATCAGTATTCTATCTCCTGGGAAAAGACGGTTACTTTGCAAAAAATCGCGCTTCAGGAATTGTCGGCTCCGCTGATCCCGGTATTTGAGCATGTAACGGTCATGCCGCTTGTCGGGACGATTGATACGGAGCGTGCAAAGCACATTATGGAAAATCTGTTAAACGGCGTCGTAAAGCACCGTTCACAGGTTGTATTAATTGATATCACGGGCGTGCCGGTCGTTGATACGATGGTGGCGCACCATATTATTCAGGCATCGGAAGCGGTGCGGCTTGTCGGCGCGAAATGCCTGCTCGTCGGAATCCGTCCGGAAATCGCGCAGACGATCGTTAATCTGGGAATTGATTTGTCGCAGGTTATTACGAAGAATACCCTTCAAAAAGGAATTCAAACAGCGCTTGAAATGACAAATCGAAAAATCGTTTCATTGGGGGAATAACATTGTGAGACATCCAAAAATCCCGATCCTGAAACTGTATAACTGCTTATTGGTATCCATCCAATGGGAACTTGACGACCAGACAGCTTTGCATTTTCAAGAAGATCTGCTGAACAAAATCTATGAAACCGGCGCAAACGGGGTCGTCATTGACCTGACATCCGTTGACATGATCGATTCATTTATCGCGAAAGTGCTCGGCGATGTCATCACCATGTCTAAATTGATGGGCGCAAAGGTCGTATTGACGGGAATTCAGCCGGCTGTGGCGGTCACATTGATTGAACTCGGAATCTCACTTGAGGAAATTGAAACGGCGCTCGATTTAGAGCAAGGGCTTGAGACATTGAAGCGGGAATTGGGGGAATAGCGATGAACGACCAATCCTGTGTGAAAATCATGACAGAATGGGATATCGTAGCCGCCAGACAGCTTGGCCGCAACGTTGCGAAGGAATTAGGCTTCGGTACGGTGGACCAGGCCAGAATCACGACGGCTATCTCAGAATTGGCCAGAAACATTTACTTATATGCAGGCAAAGGCCAGGTCAGCATAGAACAAGTAAACGACAGAGGGAAAAAAGGCCTTAAAATTATAGCAGAAGACAAAGGACCCGGAATCCCCGACATCCGTAAAGTGATGGAAGACGGCTTTTCAACGTCAGGCGGACTGGGAGCGGGACTTCCGGGCGTCAAAAGGCTGATGGACGAATTCAGCCTGCAATCTGTTGCAGAGGAAGGAACAGAGATTCAAGCCGTGAAATGGCTTCGGTAGGAGGTTAGAACGTGGATTTCAGGGAGGTTATAGAGCAGCGGTATCATCAGCTGCTTAGCCGATATATAGCCGAATTAACAGAAACATCTTTATATCAAGCCCAAAAATTCAGCCGAAAAACGATTGAACATCAGGTTCCTCCGGAGGAGATTATCAGTATCCACCGAAAAGTAGTAAAGGAACTGTATCCGGATCTGCCGGAAGATGTTTTTCATTCGCTGGATTTTTTAATAGAAGTCATGATTGGCTACGGGATGGCTTATCAGGAACATCAAAGTCTGAGAGATATCCAGCAGGAGCTTCGTTCAGAAATTGAAATTGCCGCAAATGTTCAGCAGACGCTGCTTGGCACAAAAATTCCTGAAGAAGAAGATCTGGATATCGGGGCGATCAGCGTCCCCGCCAAACAGATGAGCGGGGATTATTATCACTTTGTCAAAGACAAGGAATCGATTAACATCGCGATAGCCGATGTCATCGGAAAAGGAATACCCGCCGCATTGTGCATGTCGATGATCAAGTATGCCATGGACTCTCTTCCGGAGATCGGCATTCACCCCTCCCAAGTGCTGAAAAATCTTAACCGCGTTGTAGAACAGAACGTGGACTCAAGCATGTTTATCACCATGTTTTACGCAAACTACAATACGAAAAATCACCAATTTACATATGCCTCTGCGGGGCATGAACCGGGCTTCTACTACTCTGAAAAAGAAAAAAAGTTTTATGATCTGGAGGCAAAAGGATTGGTGCTGGGAATTTCTCAGGATTTTGATTACAGCCAATATGAACAGCACATGGACGAAGGAGACATGATCGTTCTTTTTTCTGACGGCGTCACCGAATGCCGTACCGAAAACGGTTTCTTAGAACGCAGCGACATTCAGCGCATGCTGGAAGAACATATGGACTGCTCCGCGCAGGATATGGTCAAAAATATTTACGACAGCCTGCTGAGACTCCAGGACTTTCAGCTTCATGACGATTTTACGTTAATTGTTTTGAAAAGAAAGGTTTAAAAAAACAGCAGCACGGGTAAAAAGCCATTAGCACGAGTAAGGATAACTTTCAGAGGTGATACGATGAATTTAACGGTAGATATGAAGGAGAATCTTTCAGATATACAAATCAATATCGCTGGAGAAATCGATGTATACTCAGCTCCGGTGGTTCGTGAAAAGCTGATGCCCCTGGCAAACGAGGGGAAGGACATGAGAATCTGCTTAAAAGATGTAAATTATATGGACAGTACGGGTTTAGGCGTTTTTGTAGGCGTGTTTAAAACGGTGAGCAAGGAAGGCGGCTCTCTCAAGCTTGAGAATCTTTCCGACCGGCTCGTCCGTCTGTTTGAAATTACGGGGCTTAAGGACATCATTGACATTTCGGCAAAGTCAGAAGGTGGCGTGCAATGAGTACATCAGTTGATTATATAGAGATGAAAATTCCGGCCGAACCGGAATATGTAGGAATCGTCAGGCTTACGTTATCAGGGGTCGCAAGCAGAATGGGCTATACCTATGATGACATTGAAGATTTAAAAATCGCTGTCAGCGAAGCTTGTACAAACGCTGTCCAGCATGCATACAAAGATGAAAATAAGGGAGAAGTATCCGTGCGGTTCGGTGTGTTTGAGGATCGGCTGGAGGTCATTGTCGCCGATCAGGGAGACAGCTTTGATTTTGATCAGAAGCAGCAGGATCTCGGGCCGTACACACCTTCACACACAGTCGATCAATTGTCAGAAGGAGGGCTCGGTCTGTATTTAATGGAAACGCTCATGGATGAAGTCAAAGTTCAAAGCAACTCTGGCGTAACCGTGGCGATGACAAAGTATTTAAATGGGGAGCGAGTTGATCATGGCACAACCATCAAAAACTACGAAACTAACTAAAGATGAAGTTGATCGGCTCATACGCGACTTTCAAACACATGATAATAAAGAAGCCCAGGAAACACTCGTCGAGGTGTATACCAATCTCGTCGAAATGCTGGCAAAGAAATATTCGAAAGGAAAAAGCTTTCACGAAGATCTCCGCCAGGTCGGGATGATCGGACTTCTCGGAGCCATTAAACGGTATGATCCCGAGGTCGGCAAATCCTTTGAAGCATTTGCGATTCCGACCATCATCGGCGAGATCAAACGCTTCCTCAGAGATAAAACATGGAGCGTACACGTCCCGAGACGGATTAAAGAACTCGGGCCGCGCATTAAAATGGCGGTGGATCAGCTGACGACAGAGACGCAGCGGTCGCCGAAAGTCGAAGAAATCGCAGCCTTTCTCGATGTGTCAGAAGAGGAAGTGCTTGAAACGATGGAGATGGGAAAAAGCTATCAGGCGCTTTCTGTCGATCACAGCATCGAAGCGGATGCGGACGGAAGCACCGTCACGATTTTAGATATCGTCGGGTCGCAGGAGGAAGGATACGAACGCGTCAACCAGCAGATGATGATCAAAAGCGTGCTTCATGTGCTGTCCGACCGCGAAAAACAGATTATCGATCTAACATTTGTGCAAAATAAAAGCCAAAAAGAAACAGGGGACATTCTCGGAATATCTCAAATGCACGTCTCGCGCCTGCAGCGGAAAGCGGTGAAAAAACTGAGAGAGGCCTTGATTGGAGATCCCTCCATGGAGCTAATGTAATGATTCAGGTTGAAGAAAATGAACATGTTCAAACTCTTGTATACCAATTAAATAAAGAAGGCAAGTCCATATGCGGCGACAGCTTTTTTATGAAGGCGAATGAAGAAGAATTAGTTTGCGCGGTAGCGGACGGTCTCGGCAGCGGATCTCTTGCCAACGAATCCTCGTCAGCCATTAAAGACATCGTGGAAACGTATGCGGATGAGGATGTGGAAAGCATCATTGAGCGCTGCAATCAAGCGATGAAAAACAAAAGAGGGGCGACTGCCTCCATCTTAAAAATCAATTTCATCAAAAGGGAATTGACATACTGCTCGATCGGCAATGTCCGTTTCTTCCTGCACTCCCCATCAGGCGAAGTCTTTCATCCGCTGCCGATTTCGGGTTACCTCTCAGGCAAACCGCAAAGATACAAAACGTATACGTCATCATACGAAAAAGGGGCGAGGTTCATCATCTACACGGATGGGCTTGAGGTTCCGCATATCCGCACCTGCTTAAAGCAGGGACACTCAATAGAAGATATATCAAAATCACTTCATCCGTACACAACATCCAGACGTGATGATTTGACCTATATTCTAGGGCAGCTTTTATCGTAAGGCTGCTTTTTTTATGTTCCGCCGTTTTTTGATACACTAGAGAAAGAATGAAGAGATGGAGGCTTTTGTGATATGGAAACGTTAGCCCTTTTGAAAAAACAAATTGCTGAAGAAACAGCGTTATCCCAAAAACATGTCGAAAGTGTCATCCGCCTGCTGGAAGACGGCAATACCGTCCCGTTTATTGCGCGGTACCGAAAAGAGCAGACCGGCTCAATGGACGAGGTGCAGATTCAGGCAATCTCCGAGCGGTGGCAATACATACAAAACCTGACGCAGCGGAAAGAAGAAGTCATCAGATTGATCTCTGAGCAGGACAAGCTGACGGAAGGGCTGAAGCAAAAAATCGAACAAGCGATTAAGCTTCAGGAAGTCGAGGATTTATACCGTCCCTTCAAACAAAAACGGAAAACAAAAGCCACCGTCGCCAAAAGCAAAGGTCTTGAACCGCTTGCGGACTATATTCTTTCTCTCCCGAAAGAAAACCGCCTTCACGACATCGCTGATCAATATATCAGTGCAGAAAAAGAAGTCGCTTCAAGAGAGGAAGCCATTGAAGGCGCGAAGCACATCATAGCCGAGCAAATCTCGGATGATCCTCATTTCAGAAAGTGGATTCGCCAGGAAACGTATAAAAAAGGAATTCTCACTTCCGCGGCAGGCAAGTCAGCCGCAGATGACGAGAAAAACGTCTATGAAATGTACTACGAGTACGAAGAGCCGATCCAAAAGGTCGTTCCTCACAGAGTGCTTGCGATGAATCGCGGTGAAAAAGAAGGCATTTTAAAGATTGCGATCGAACCGCCCGCCGACCAGATAAAAGCTTATTTAGAAAAGCAAATTATCAAACACCGTGAAACGCCTGTGAAAGAAACGCTGAAAGAGGCCATTGAGGACAGTTACAAACGTCTGATCCAGCCGGCTATTGAGCGCGATATCCGCAAAGAGCTGTCAGAAAAAGCAGACGCGCAGGCGATTCATATTTTCGCTGAAAACCTGCGTAAGCTCCTGCTGCAGCCGCCGATGAAGGGGAAAGTTGTGCTCGGCGTCGATCCGGCCTTCCGTACGGGGTGCAAACTGGCAGTTGTTGATGAGACGGGAAAAGTGCTGAAAATCGACGTCATTTATCCGCACGCTCCCGTAAAAAAGATAGCGGAAGCCCGAAAAAAAATCAAACAATTGCTGGACCGGTACGAAGTCGAGGTTGTGGCGATCGGAAACGGCACGGCATCACGAGAGACAGAGCAATTCGTCGTTGATGTGTTAAAAGAAACAGAGCGGGACATTTATTATGTCATCGTCAACGAGGCCGGAGCAAGCGTGTATTCCGCGTCAGAAATCGCCCGTGAGGAGTTTCCGGATTTTCAGGTCGAAGAGCGCAGCGCCGTCTCCATCGCGCGGAGATTGCAAGACCCGCTGGCCGAGCTTGTTAAAATTGATCCTAAATCCGTCGGCGTCGGACAATACCAGCATGATGTCAGCCAAAAGCATTTAAATGAATCACTCCGTTTTGTCGTAGAGACCGTCGTCAACCAAGTCGGGGTGAATGTCAATACAGCATCAGCCGCGCTGCTTCAATATGTAGCCGGGTTATCCAAAACCGTTGCCGGTAATATCGTTAAAAAAAGGGAAGAGCTCGGAAAATTTACAAGTCGCAAAGAGCTGAAAGAAATCCCGCGTCTCGGCGCAAAAACATATGAACAGTGCATCGGCTTTTTGAGAGTGCCCGGAGGACGGGAGCCGCTCGACCGCACCGGGATACACCCGGAAAGCTATAAAGAGACAAAGGCGCTGCTCAAAAAACTGCAGCTCACTGCGGATCAGATCGGAAGCGCGGACGTAAAAGAGAAAATAAGCGTATTGCCGCTGTCTGAAACGGCTGAAGAGCTCGGTATAGGGGAAATTACGCTTGCGGATATTTGCGGGCAGCTGACAAGGCCGGAGCGCGATCCTCGTGACGAAGTGCCGAAGCCTTTGCTGAAAAAAGACGTTCTGCAGCTTGAGGATTTAAAGGAAGGAATGGAATTGCAGGGCACCGTCCGCAACGTTGTAGACTTCGGCGCTTTCGTCGATATCGGCGTCAAGCAGGACGGGCTTGTGCACATTTCAAAACTGAGCAATCAATTCGTCAAACATCCTCTCGACGTCGTATCGGTCGGAGACATCGTCACCGTATGGGTCGAAGGGGTGGACGTGCAAAAAGGCAGAGTGTCGCTGTCTATGGTAAAATAAAAGCACTGCTTACGAGCAGTGTTTTTTTCTGTAGAAATACCAGCACTGATTCAGCAGTTTGATTTGGTAATTGTCCTTTTCTAAAAACGCTTTTTGCATTTGTTTCATCAGCCAATTCGGCATGGCTCATTCCTCCTCAGCTTTTAGTTAGAGGTCGGTTTTAACTCATTGTATGCGAACGGTGAATTGTCCCGTTCAATGTTTTTAAAGCGGGGTGCACTTATGGATAACGAACAACTTCAAAAGCTGACGGAAGACATCTCTGCACAAGATTTCGGAAAGCCGTTCCGTCACCGGGCCTTTTTCAATGACCGGCTGAAAACGACAGGCGGCCGGTACATGCTGTCTTCCCATAACATCGAATTAAACCGAAAATATCTTCTCGAACACGGGCAGAGCGAGCTGGAAGGAATCATTAAACACGAGCTGTGTCATTACCATCTTCACCTTGAAGGAAAAGGGTACAAGCACAGAGACAAAGATTTCAGAGACCTGCTTCAGAAAGTCGGAGCGCCGAGATTCTGCACGCCGCTGCAAACCAAAAAGACACAAAAGAAAACATATATGTATAGATGCGCGGCCTGCGGCCAACAGTATATAAAGAAGCGGGCAATGAATCCGGAAAGATATGCCTGCGGAAAGTGCAGAGGAAAAATCAAAAGAATTTTTTAAAAAGGCTTGACTCATTTTAATGTTCTATGTTAAATTATAAAAGTCGTTGAGAGACAACGACACTTTCTTAAAAAAATAAATGTTGCTTCTTGACACAATATGTCGCATCATTTATAATAAAGAAAGTCTGATTATTCCACAGTAGCTCAGTGGTAGAGCTATCGGCTGTTAACCGATCGGTCGCAGGTTCGAATCCTGCCTGTGGAGCCATATGGAGAAGTACTCAAGTGGCTGAAGAGGCGCCCCTGCTAAGGGTGTAGGTCGCGTAAGCGGCGCGAGGGTTCAAATCCCTCCTTCTCCGCCAGATAAGTTCTCAACCAGACGGCCCGTTGGTCAAGCGGTTAAGACACCGCCCTTTCACGGCGGTAACACGGGTTCGAATCCCGTACGGGTCACCATTTACCTTCGTTGGGCTATAGCCAAGCGGTAAGGCAACGGACTTTGACTCCGTCATGCGTTGGTTCGAATCCAGCTAGCCCAGCCATTTTATTTAAAATTTTTGAATCACTTTTAGAGCGAGCCATTAGCTCAGTTGGTAGAGCATCTGACTTTTAATCAGAGGGTCGAAGGTTCGAGTCCTTCATGGCTCACCACTTGTCACGCGGGTGTGGCGGAATTGGCAGACGCGCTAGACTTAGGATCTAGTGTCTTACGACGTGGGGGTTCGAGTCCCTTCACCCGCACTTTCTTTTCAAAGTGCTGATCATCATCACTAGCTTATATGCTTAGTGGAAAGACAGCTTCATAGCACGCGGTCGTGGCGGAATGGCAGACGCGCTAGGTTGAGGGCCTAGTGGGTGAATAACCCGTGGAGGTTCAAGTCCTCTCGGCCGCATCAATGATACCAAGGGTTTAGACACTCTTGGTATTTTTTGTTTATAGAAATTTATCTGTTACTGCCCACTTACTTATAGTAAGTCATCTAGTTTGATGCCCTTCGTTTTTTATTTTACTTATCTTGGTGAGTGGTCAAGGTCTCTTTACTCCCATTTACTGTCCAGAAAATATGAAAATACATCAAAAAAGGTGTAAATAATGATAATGAGCGCTGTATAACCCTTAAATATAGGACATGATAATATTCGTAAGGTTGAGGGGAAAAGAGCAGGAAAAGCAGGAGCAGAAAATTGGAGAAAAGTAATTACTAATGGGGTTGATTTGCATCATATAGGATTTAATACAAAACCTTTTATTTAAGGAATCTATTAAAAAACTAAAAAAATGATGAAATTACGGAAAGGTAATAAGTGATTACCTTTCCGTAATTCGTTAATTATTTCTTTGAGCAATTTTATATTTCATCTTAACACTACCACCTTGAGCCGTTGGTGAAGCTGTAAATGTGTAATTGTATGTCCAACCAAACCAACCATTTTTAACCTCGGCAGAAATGTTGCCTTGCTTGCCTGGTGCGATGGTTCTTGAGACTTTTCCATCAATTGATATTTTTATGTCATTACTTCCGTTATTTGAAATCCAGAAGTTTACTTGTGCTCCGTCATTCTCATCTAATTCGAACTCCCGACTCCAGCTTGATTGATCAACAGAACCCTCTGAAATTTCCCTATCTAGAGCTTTGAATACTCCACTTGTAACTGCATAATTTTTCGACGATACACTTGTAGTCGACTCCGCAAAAGCAGGTATAGTACAAGTTCCAACAATTACACCAGCTATCAGAGTCGATGTTACTCCTTTGAAAATGGACTTAAGATTCACGATCAAGCACTCCTTTTAATTTCATTTATTATACATACATATTTCGTATGCATGATACAAATAATACCATGTAAAATAATTACAGTAAACATTCTTTTGGATAATAATGTTTGTAACTCAACTTTTGTACCCCATACATCCCAAATCAGACAAGTAAGCCTTGATATAGCTAGGTAAGTGGAATTTGCGATCTTTTATTGAGGTACTGCTACTAGCAAAGATTTTCCGATACCCGCAAAACCAAAAAACACTATCCTTTCTCTAAAGTAACGAAAAGGGTAGTGTTTTTTGTGCTATTCAAGATTAATACGTACTCTTTTTTACTCAAAATCGGACAAGTCAAGATACTACCAAAAGAAAAAACTATCGCACCTATTGGGCGAGACCACCTTACTTCTTTTGTTAGTGGTTTCTTAGATCTTAGTTGGAATTACAAATTTAAAGCTAATATTTTCAGTGATTTTTTTAAAAAAAGTAATGCCTAATTTTTGCCCAAAATTCATAAAAAAAGAAGAAAACAAGTGGAAATGTAGATAAAGAATGCTTTATTTATAAGGTTTATGTAATACATGATACGTTTTCACTATGTTGATGGCCCAGCGGGTGAGTAACCCGTGGAGGTTCAAGTCCTCTCGGCCGCATCTCAATGATACCAAGGGTTGTAGACGCCCTTGGTATTTTTTTTGAAGAAAGTTCTCGTAAGCTGACTGCTTATTCTTATTATGAGAAGCTTGGAGATTCTTATGAGGAAATGGCACATATGCCGGGTGATGGCGACCGACTTGGTCTGTATAAGAAAACACCTGATTATGAAGAAGTTAAAGGGAAGGAAACCGAAAATTAAGGAGTAGACTTTATGTCTGCTCCTTTTTTATGCTTCGATATTTCTTTCCCTATCTTTTAGAGGTTTGAGGGCTATTTGTCTGACTCAAGTGAAAATGATTCAGCCTCTACAGTTTTTTTCATGAGTAAAGCATCTATACTATAGGGTATTCTTTTAAAATAAATTAATATGAATGCACCTGCAGATGCAGAGAATACAGAATAGTCAAGAGAAGTCTTAAAACCTGTTCCTACTGTTAAACCTAGAGCGAAAATAATCAACATAGCACCACTCAATACAGCAGTTATTCTTGTTTTGAAACCAATGATCAAAAGTATTCCTAAGATGGTTTCAAACATAGTTGCTATCCATCCTGCTATCGGTACAAGAGCATTTGGTATAAAAGGAGTTAAGGCAGCGACATAATCCGTGTAATTTTCAATGTTTCCCCATACGACATTAGGCTTGCCAGGTGTCCCCCATAGTCCGAATCGATCGGCTACAGAAGATAAAAAGCTAATTCCTAAAGCGAGCCTAAGATACAGAGTCATTAATGCTTTCATTTTACATTTCTCCTTCCTTTTTTGAAATTAATCTGTAAAAAAGAAGATTGTTATTCTTTTTTATAAGAGACCGTATAAATCGGCGATTAATATAGTCTTTAATATGAGTATAACATTTGCGCTTTCTTATGCAAGAGAAGCACCAATAGGTACGGCATTGTTTTTACAAATTCAAACGTCGAGATGGAAAACGAAAAAACATAATATGACTTGTAATAGCACAAAAAAGCTCTGACTAATTAATTTAGTCAGAGCTTTTTTTTATGAAGTATTCCCGAGTATCTGTCCTTGTTTTTTTAGGCAATACTACGTCCAATTCTTTATTTAACCATGCGAGCGTTTTATTACGAAGATAATTACGCATCTGTTCTTCTGCTTCAAGCATTACCAAGTTAATTGTACAAGAAGAATTGCTGGATTCACAGGAGTTGCATTTGTCTCGATAAAGCAGACCATTGCTTACAATATTTTTACATTGAAAAATGGGTTTTGGTCCTTCAACAGCCTCTATTACATCCCAAAAGGAAATATCTTCTGGGGATTTTGCTAACCTGTATCCTCCCTTTACACCGGGGACAGAATTTACAATACCAGCTTTAGATAATTTACCGAAAACTTTTGAAAGAAATGTTTCTGAAAGTCCTTGGAACTCTGCAAGGTCCCGAATCCCGACACTTTCCTTGGAGGGAACATCTATTAAATAAACCAGACAATGTAAAGCATATTCAACCCCAACACTGTACTGCATATAAACTCACCTGCTTTTGATTTTAAGGGTTATCACATTGTATCTTAGGAGTATTTTTGGTGATAGTCAATCATAAAACCCTTCTTTAGTATATTATTTGTTCCGTTTGACAAAATAAACTGCAGAGTTTATATTAAAGACCGAATTGATCGTCGATTAAATTAATCTTTAATATAAAATAAAAGGAGAGTTTTAAATGAGCAAAACACTTATCATTAATGCACATCCAAAAGTGGATGATACGTTGTCATATAGTTTACGGGTAATGAAACACTTTTTGGAAACTTACAAAGAATTAATTCCAGAGAGTGAAGAGCTTGAGCAGATTAACTTGTATAGTGATGAAGTGCCTATGGTTGATAAAACAGTTTTAAGCGCATGGGATAAGGCTGGAAAGGGCGAAGAACTGACAAGTGATGAACAAAAAGTAACAGAACGCATGACAGAAGTATTGAAACAATTCAAAAGTGCAAAAACGTATGTCATCGTTTTGCCTTTGCATAATTTCAATATTCCATCAAAATTAAAAGACTATATGGACAATATCATGATCGCACGCGAAACATTTAAATATACTGACACTGGGTCAGTGGGTCTGCTTAAAGATGGACGAAGAATGCTTGTCATACAAGCTAGCGGATCAATTTATACAAATGATGACTGGTATGAAGAAGTTGAATACTCTAATAAATATTTGAAATCAATGTTCAATTTCCTCGGTATTGAGGATTATCAAATTATCCGAGTGCAAGGAACAGCTTTACTAAGTCCGGAGGATGTTTTACAAAAAGCAAATAAAGAAGTTGAAGAAGCTGCTTCAAGATTAGCAGGTAAATAAGGTATAGCATGAAGATCATTGTTGCCGGGGGGACTGGAGTAATTGGTCGGTCCCTTCTTCCTAAATTAATACAAAACGGCCATCAAGTATTTGCATTGACCCGAGGTAATCGGTCGAACACGTTCCTCAAAAGAATAGGGGTAACTCCTGTAAAAGCAGATGCAATGGATCGAGATGCTGTTCTTAATGCTTTTAGGAAAATTCAACCTGAGGTTGTTGTCCATCAGCTTACCTCTTTAACAAGTTACAATCTTGAAGAAAACGCGAGAATCAGAATTATAGGTACGAGAAATATTGTTGATGCGTGTCATGAAGTTGGAGTGAAGAGGATAATTGCTCAAAGTCTTTCTATGGCCTATGAACCCGGATTAATACCTGCCAATGAAGATGTCCCTTTAGATCTCAACGCACCGAATCCAAGGAAAGTAAATGTAATTGGAGTGGCATCATTAGAATCCGCAGTTGCTGAATTACCCGAGTATGTCATCCTGCGGTATGGGCCGCTTTACGGATCAGGTACATGGTATGAAAAAAACGGATTGATTGGTCGGCAGGTATTAAAAGGAGAAACTAAAGCCGATGATAGCATCACATCATTTTTACATGTGGAAGATGCAGCACAAGCCTCAGTTGAAGCATTAAACTGGCCGAATGGACCGGTTAATATTGTGGATGATGAACCAACCACGGGAAAAGAATGGCTCACGCTATTTGCGAGCGAGATCGGAGCACCAAAACCAATATTTATAGATGGAAGTGAACGAGGAGAACGTGGGGCCTCAAATGGAAAAGCGAAAAGAGAATATGGTTGGAAGCCCACTTATCCATCTTGGCGTATTGGTTTTAAATTATTAGCCACTTAATAATTCAGAGCGAGTGTAACTTCATAATTAAAGCCTTGGATTTTTCATTAATATGGAATTTCTTCACAAAGGAGAGAGACTTAATATGTCGAAAATTTTATATATTACCGCTAATCCAAAATCAGTTGAAAATTCAGTTGGTCATAGGGTAGGACGTGCGTTTCTGGAATCTTATCGTGAATCTCATATAGGGGATGAAATTAGGACAATTAATTTATATGAAGATGAATTCCCAATAATCGATGAAGATATCCTTAATGGCTGGGACAAATTGCGGGATGAGGGTTCAGAGTTAAGGCAAGTAGAGAAGCATAAAATTAACGCACTCAATAATTTCACTGACAGGGTAGCAAGCGCTGATAAATTTGTATTTGTATCTCCTATGTGGAACTGGGGGATTCCTCCAAAATTGAAAGCTTTCATCGATTCCTTTGTTGTAGTAGGGAAAACATTTCACTACACTGAGAATGGACCGGTTGGTCATCTAAAAGGAAAAAAAGCTATTCACATTCAGGTGAGTGGTGGGGTTTACTCGCATGAACCTTTTGCGAAAATGGATTATAGCCACCCGTATTTAAAACATGTACTTAATATCATTGGTATACAGGATGTAGCAGTATTATATGTTGAAGGACATGAATTCAATCGAGACGAAGCGAAAGAAATTATTCACAAAGGTATATCAGATGCGAGAAAGTTAGCAACAACTTTTTAATACAAATCAAATAAATATAAAAACATATTAAAAGGGGAGAGGATTTGTAATGGCTACGAATATTAGAAAAGCTGAAGCTAAGGATATTGACCAATTAACTGAGATAATGTATGAATATATCGTTGATTTTTATCAGAGACCGAAACCTTCAATTGAAAAACTTTTTTATACACTTCTTAATCAAAAAGAAGGTATCCAATTTGTTGCAGAACAAAATGATAAGCTAGTTGGTTTTGCTACATTATATTTCACTTACAATACACTATTTGCACAAACAACAAGTGTACTAAATGATTTATACGTTTTGGAAGATGCAAGGGGGACAGATGCTGCGAATGGCCTCTTCAAAGCATGTGAAAAATTTTCTAAAGACAATGACTATGCTGATATGTTTTGGCTAACTGCTCATGATAATAAACGAGCTCAGCGTTTTTACGAAAAGATGGGTGGAACTCCTGAAAGATGGGTCCCTTACTCAATTCAATTTTAGTAAACGACATTAAAACATTGCAAGAATATGTATCAATGGGAATCTGAAAAAAATGAAATTACGAGATTTAAATTAATGGTGGGAAGATGATGTGTTAACACATGGCTGGGCTTATGGAACTGGAGGTACTAAATTGCATGGAAAAGAACTGCTCTTAGCGATCTCCTTAGGCGCACAGGAATCTGATTATCAAGCAGGCGGAGAATATAATATCACGATCAGCGAGCTTATCAGACCGTTTCAAGTCACTGCTAACTATATAGGAATGCGTTTTCTTCCTGCCTTTACACAATATGGGACACTTCACCTTTCAAAAGAAGATGTTAAGAACAGTGCGGAGAAATTGGTTAACTATCTTAAAGCTGAGCATTGATCCGGTATTCGCGAGGGAAGCTGAAATAAATGATGTGAAACTAATTACAGCAGGGCGATGAGTACATATTTCTTGATGAAATGTAGATTTCCTTGGTCTCTAATAGGTGCCCAGTTTGTGCTCCGAATTCATGAAAAATGATGAAAATAAGTATAAATAAAATAAACAGATGCTTTGAATAAAAGCTTTTGTAACTCATGATAGGCTTTTACTAGGTTGAGGGACCAGCGGGCGAATAACCCGTGGAGGTTCAAGTCCTCTCGGCCGCATCTCAGTGATACCAAGGGTAATAGAGAGATCCTTGGTATTTTTTTGTGCTTGTTTTTAAATGATCTACTGCCCACAAACTGCCCACTTACCTAAAGTAAGTCATCTGCAGTCGACATCGCACAAATATTTTCATCATTATAGGTAGTTACTAATGCCTCAAGCTCCAATTTGCAAAAGTAGAGAAAGTATTACAAGCATGGAGGAAAACAAAGATGCCTTGTTATATGATCAGCTATTAGAATTTAGACACGAGATAATAGGGTAGGGGCATAAAGGTACTGAAAAGGCTTAATCTTTTTTAATAGGTTAAGCCTTTTTTTTTGGCTATAAATGTAATCGGTGTCCAATAGTTGCCCTGAATTCATGAAAAAGGATAAAATAGGTGTAAATAAGTTGTTATTTTAAAATTAGAAGCAATTCTTTATCACAAAAGCAATAATAACTAATCGGCGAAGAAAGGATAACAGTCAAATGAAAACATTAGTTATCGTTATACACCCTAATTTGGAAACGTCTGTTGTCAACAAAACCTGGATGAATCGTTTAAAGCAAGAGAATGACATTACGGTTCATGACCTGTACGGTGAATACCCTAATTTTATCATTGATGTAGAAAAAGAGCAGCAGCTCCTGTTAGATCATGAGCGTATCGTTTTTCAGTTCCCAATGTATTGGTACAGCAGTCCCGCGTTACTCAAACAATGGGAAGATGATGTGTTAACACATGGCTGGGCTTATGGAACTGGAGGTACTAAATTGCATGGAAAAGAACTACTCTTAGCGATCTCCTTAGGCGCACAGGAATCTGATTATCAAGCAGGCGGAGAATATAATATCACGCTCAGCGAGCTTATCAGACCGTTTCAAGTCACTGCTAACTATATAGGAATGCGTTTTCTTCCTGCCTTTACACAATATGGGACACTTCACCTTTCAAAAGAAGATGTTAAGAACAGTGCGGAGAAATTGGTTAACTATCTTAAAGCTGAGCATTGATCCGGTATTCGCGAGGGAAGCTAAAATAAATGATGTGTTGTGAAAATAAGGATTTGTGATAGATGTTAATTAAACTTTATTTCAAAGTTACATCGACTGAATGCAGGAGGGCATAGAGCGAGGACTTAATTATAAAAAAAGAGACCAAGCTATTCACCTGGTCTCTCACTATTTCAACTTTTTACTGTTAATTAACGCCAAGCTGACGGAGAATATCATGTACATCCACATGAGATCTATGTTCAATAATTTTACCGTCAACAATACGTAACAACATCATAAGAGAGAATTTAACGCTTTTTCCTAAATTCAATTGTCGGTGATTGGCCTGTTTAAATGCATCCATTATTTCATACCCGGTGCTACTTATTTCTGTTGTAGTCTGTGTACTGATTAATAGGTAAAGAAAGTCGAAAAGGTATACGAAATTCTTCATACAAATTAAAGTTTTGAATGAAAGAGCAGGATTACTCCTGCTCTTTTTCTTTCTAATTGGGCTGGATTAAACGCAGACGGTTATTCCTTGGGAAGAACAAAAAAATTTCTTCTATCCATTGACTAGCTGGGCTTTAGCCGGGTTTCTATCACCCTGTTGAGCTTGTCAGATTTTAAAAAGATATGATACGTTTATAGTGTTTTGTTTCACCTGATTGTGGGGTAATAAAGATAGAATCAGTAAATAATTCTTAGGAACGACATCAATCTTATAATAAACATATTGGAAGACGTAATGGAAGAACTAAAATAAAGGTTTAGGATACTTTGAAGAAATAAAAGTTTTTTTTGATTGTGATAATATTCACAATAGATCTGTATGAAGGGGAATCATTTCTCCAAATAGTCTGCAGAAAATACCAACCACAGCCCAAGGATATATCACTAACCGCTTTGGCTGGTATTATTTGTTGGATGTTTCTCTTTTTGTTGCTTTTTGTATTATTTTTAGTCCAATCGGCAAAAATAAGTTAAGGAAACCAGCGAAAGAAAAAACTGAATTTCATCCTTCTTTCTTGGTTTACAATGTTATTTGGCGCTGATATGGATATTAGTCTAGTCTTTTAGGTACAGTTGAACCAATCATCCACTATGCCGTTAGCTCTCCATCAGGTGAAACAGAAACCCCCAGACTTTTAGAGAAGCATTACGCTATACATTCTGGGACTGCATGCTTGGACCGTTTATACGCTTGTATAATGTGGATTTGATAATCAAGGAGTCGATATTATTAAATGAAGTTTAACAAGAAAAAAATTAACGTTGTAGACATTCAAAAAGCGAAGAAAAGCGTGTTTGCTACAGGGATAGGAAACGCGATGGAATGGTTTGATTTTGCTTTATATTCTTATTTGGCAGTTATTATTAGTAAAAACTTTTTCAGTCCAGTTCAAAACGATGAATTAAAGTTAATATTTACTTTTGCTACATTTGCAATTGCCTTCTTACTTAGACCGGTAGGCGGAATTATTTTTGGTAAAATGGGTGATAAATTTGGTCGGAAAATAGTATTAACAATTACTATTTTAATGATGGCTTTATCTACTTTAATAATTGGTGTGCTTCCTACCTATGAACAGATTGGTGTATGGGCCCCTATATTATTACTCTTAGCTCGTATTCTGCAAGGTTTTTCTGTGGGTGGAGAGTACGCTGGTGCAATGGTATATATCGCAGAATCTTCTCCAGATAATAAGCGTATAAGGTTAGGCAGCGGTTTAGAAATCGGCACATTATCTGGTTATATAGTAGCTTCTGTTTTAGTTACAGTACTTTTCTGGACTTTATCTGATGTTCAAATGAATAGTTGGGGATGGAGAATTCCTTTCTTCTTAAGTATTCCAATAGGATTATTTGGTTTATATTTGAGAAGTCATTTAGATGAATCACCAATTTTTGAAAATGACATCTCTGAAAGCCAAGAACAACAACCAGGTTTATTAGAAGTCATTAAAACATATAAAAAAGATATCTTTTTATGTATCGTATTTGTGGCATTTTTCAATATAACCAATTACCTATTGTTAGGTTATATGCCTTCTTATTTAGATGAGAACCTTGGTATAAGTGATAATATAAGTACACCGGTTACAGCAATTGTATTGATTATTATGGTACCGTTCGCTTTAACTTTTGGTAAATTGGGAGATAAATTAGGAAATAAAAAAGTTATAACAATTGGATTAGTATTAGGAATTGTATTTTCGATTATCTCTTTTCAATTTCTTAATATGGGGAATATAACATTCTTATTTATAGGACTTTTAATGTTAGGTATTGTATTATCTGTATACGAAGGTACTATGCCAGGATCTTTACCTACGTTGTTCCATACTGACATTAGATATCGTACGTTATCCTGGACATTCAACTTATCAGTTTCTATTTTTGGTGGAACAACACCTTTAGTTGCTTCTTGGTTAACCCATGTGACAAGAAACAATTTGGCGCCGGGTTTCTATTTATTAGCAGTTAGTTTAATTGGCTTAATAGTTGTGTTAACCTTATTTAAAGATACTTCAGGTAAATCTTTAAAAGGTTCTTACCCAACAGTTGCTTCTAAAGCTGAGTTTCAAGAAGCTGTTGAAAATCCAAAAGATTCACTGTGGTGGAAAATGGAACAAACAGAAAAGGAATGAAAAAAACATCCATTTAATTGACCGGCTACTCGAAATACAGACTCAGAATAAGCTGGGATTATCCGAGCAGCAATGACTGCAGCTCTTTTATATTCTGGAGGGCTTACTGCTTTGCAAAAGCAGCGTTGCTATTCTCGATCGTCATTATTTTATTGGTTGTGTCCTAATAATAAAACGTTGACGCAAGAACGAAGAGAAATTAAAAGGTCCGAGCAATACAGCAAAATAAGAAGCAAGAAGCTTTGTTATGCCAGTTCTTCTCCCGAAGGAGAGCTGGCTTTTTATTTTCTATATGGGGTCCAAAGCAGAAAACGAGAACTTGTACGCTAATCACAGTATTTGGTTCTTCTTGTTTTATGGGAGAAGGAAAAAATATCTGTTAAAGGTTTAGGCGAAGAATTATATCTAGACTCCGGAACATTAACTCCAGTTTTAAAACGACTTGAGGAGCGAGGACTTATTATAAGAGAGCGTTCAAAAGAGGACGAACGAAGTGTAATTATTACGTTAACAACTGAAGGGAATGAGTTTAAAGAAAAAGTCACATTGATTCCTAATGCAGTATTTGATAAAACCGGTTGTAATGAAGAAGAAATTAAAAGTTACAAGGAAATTCGTAATTTACTTAACATGCTGACAACTGAGCAATAGTTTTATGAATATAGATGGCGGGCCCAGCGGGTGAATAACCCGTGGAGGTTCAAGTCCTCTCGGCCGCATCAATGATACCAAGGGTTTTGACACCCTTGGTATTTTTTGTTTATAAAAATTCATCTGTTACTGTCCACTTACTTATAGTAGGTCGTATGATTTGTCAGTCACCTTCATCCTTCTGCTGACTGCGTGCGGCGGTAGTAAATATGATAATGATTAATGAAGTGATGAAGCAGGAGAAGAAAATCAGAAAAGAAATGCGAACAGATTCAGATGAGTACAAAAGAGATAACGCCATAATTCTTGTATATGATGACGGGAAGTATATTCAACTTGCGTTTTATCAGCCAGAAGAAAGTTCTCGCAAGCTTACTGCTTATTCTTATTATGAGAAGCTTGGGGATTCTTATGAAGAAATGGCACATATGCCGGGTGATGGTGATGGCGACCGCCTTGGTCTTTATAAGAAAACACCTGATTATAAAGAGGTTAAAGGCAAGGAAACAAAAACAATGTGCTTGTTCATTCCTGATAGGGGAACAATCGTTTTACCGTTAAGTTGTTGTGTGAGAGCCAGTATGTTAAAATGCTACGTAGATTTAATAATAAAGTTTAGATTCAGGGAGATTTATTTATGAAGTTGGATGAATTCACCGTCGGGCAGGTTTTTCAAACTAAATCTTTTGAATTAACAAAAGAGAATATAATGAATTTTGCAGAAGTGTATGACCCACAATACATGCATTTAAATGAAGAAAAAGCAAAAATGGGCAGGTTTAATGGAATTATTGCTTCTGGAATACAAACGTTATCTATTACTTTTAAGCTTTGGATTGAAGAAGGGTGTCATGAAGACGATATTATTGCTGGGACAGGAATGAATAATATAAAATTCCTAGCACCTGTTTACCCTAATGATAAACTGAACACTATTGTTAAGGTTATTGATAAAAAACCAAATAAAAGCCAGACGGGGATACTTACTGTATTGTTATCTACCTATAATCAGAAAGAGGAAAAAGTGTTTGAAGGTGAGTTATCAGTATTAATTAAACGCTAAATGACCTTTGCGGCATATCATCGTCACCTTTCAATTTTTATAGGTGTCTGGATGAAATAAGCAATCATCTAAATTAATTGAGTGGACTTTGAGTCTGCTCTTTTTTTATTTGTTCAACCTATGTCGAGAAACAAAGGACTCACAATAACGAAAAAATCATCTCGTAAATACGAATTTAAAAATTGCTGCCTTGAGGTTTTTTTGCATATTCCTCTGTATCATTGCGCCGGGTGAATAATTATAATGAGCGTTCTATCCTTCGATGTTATATTTCCTTTTTACTTTTTGGTTTTGTCAGTTCAAAGCTGTACTTTACCATGTCATGGATTTGATGCTCTGGGAGTCCCTCATCTAAGGTAAGAGTATTCCAATGCTCCTTGTTCATATGGTATCCGGGCTTGATTTCTTCAAAAAGACCACGTAAAAAATCAGCCCTTTTAGGTTCGCATTTAAGGTTGACACATAAGTGTTCGTCGCGAGTGAAGATAAGTGCAAATATTTTCTTATTCCCTTTGTGCCGAATTGCAGTCCAACCATCTCCAAAAGGATGGTCTTCATAAGAGTTTGGAAAGGTTAGGAAGTAATCTTTTATTTCACCATAATTCATTATCAATTCACTCCATACCTCATTATTTTTATATACAGAACATATTCGTTCAAACTAAGATTTGCGGTTTCTTTTATACCAATCCGAGATTTCCTCAAGTCTTTGTTTGAACTTAGCTTCTGAACCTTGAGTTGTTGGATAGTAATACTCACGTCCTATTAAAGAATCTGGCATCGTCTGCATTGTCGTTAATTTTTTATCATGAGCATATTTATATCCCTTACCGTAATCTAAATCTTTCATCAAAAGGAGTAGATTTTATGTCTGCTCTTTTTCATCAAAAAGCCATTTTTCTTATCCCCAGTCTGATAAAAGATTTTCTGTGAAATCATTTAAAAATTATTGGTCAATTTTTCTTTTTCAATAATATCCTTTACCACATCCTCAATTGTGATATGCCCAAGAGCTTTTTCCAAGGCAGATTGGGCGATTTCAAATATTGGACCAATTGTACTTTGAATGTTCCGGCCTACGGGACATTGAGGATTGGGATTTTCATGTATACTAAACAATTCTTTATCTTGAACAACATTAACTGCTCTATAAACATCAAGTAAGGTGATTTCAGTTAAATCCTTCGCTAATTCAGCTCCTGCAATACCTGGCCGAACATTTACTAAACCTGCTTTTTTCAGCATCCCCATAATTTTTCTTATTAAGGCGGGATTTGTATTTACACTTCCAGCTAAAAATTCAGAAGTGCTAATTCCGTCTTCATTTATTTCAATAAGAGCCAATATATGAATTCCTACAGCAAAACGGCTGCTAATAGACATGATTTCTTCACCACCCTCATTACTTTACACTCTTTATAGTACACTTGTAACTGAATGTATTACAAGTTCTTTTACTCTAATATGCTCAATTAACAAGATGATAAAAGTATTGACAAATAAATAAGGTGTAACTAAACTTATTACATGTAATCGATATGGTTACATTTAAAATTTTGAATGATTAGGAGGACTTTAAATTGAAAATTGGAATCATTGGTGCAACCGGAAAAGCTGGAAGTCTTATCTTGAAAGAAGCGGTAAGCAGGGGACATGAAGTAACTGCAATTGTAAGAGATGCTGCAAAACTTAAAGAGGAAAAGATTGCAATCATTGAAAAAAATATAATTGATCTTACATCGGATGATCTAAAAAAGTTAGATGTAGCAGTTAATGCCTTCGGTGCTCCATTAGGAGAAGAACAGGCACATGTAGATGCTGGCCGGGCATTAATTAGGGCATTAAAAGGAACGGGTACAAGAGCCGTAATTGTAGGTGGAGCAGGGAGTCTTTATGTAGACGAAAATAAAACTGTCAGTGTAATGGATACACCTGATTTCCCGGAGATTTTTATTCCGACAGCTAAAGGGCAAGGTCGTAACTTGCAAGAACTAAAGGAAACTTCTGATATTAACTGGACATTTATCAGTCCTTCAGCGGTATTTGACCCAGACGGGAAAAGAACTGGATTTTATCAGTCAGGAAAAGATCATCTTCTTGTGAATTCGAAAGGTGAAAGTTATATCAGCTATGCAGACTATGCAATTGCAGTATTGGATGAAATTGAAAATCCAAAACATATAAATGAACGCTTTACAGTTGTTGGAGAAGCTGAATAAGTTATTGAGTAGAAACAAAGGGTACCATTAGTGTCATCGCTAATGGTATCTTCCTTCTAAGAATGTACGGAGACATTGAAAACTTTGCAATCAGAGTAGCTGATTATTTTTTGAAAAAGGGGATTTATCACGTTCCAATGAGTATTATCGACTGAGTATTAAAGCGGGACGGAAAATAAAAAAGGGGAGATAATTAATGAAGATTAGCCGGACTTTGTTTGCAGTGATATTATTGGGTAGTATCGTAGGAGTGATTTTAACAAATGATGTTCCTGT
Organism: Bacillus sp. EB106-06-01-XG163; assembly: GCF_058791615.1. NCBI lineage: Bacteria > Bacillati > Bacillota > Bacilli > Caryophanales > Bacillaceae > Bacillus > Bacillus sp. EB106-06-01-XG163. Next base: position 76,494 of record NZ_JBYTDS010000007.1, on the reverse strand, counting down.
TATCAAAGCTCCTTTCCATGTTGCTGATGATAGAGTAGGTGCGTAACAGGTGATTATAATAGAGCGATATTTTCATTTTATGGGGACACGGAAATTTTAGTGTATATCGAGCTAATGATGAGGCTGTGCAACACTCATATTAATTAGCACCGAACATGTGCTTATATGCTGACTTTAGGAGTGAATTAGAGGTACTTAAATAGCAAACCTTCATTGGTAGTGGTGGTATTGAGGAGGCCTTCACTCATTTACATGAGCATAAGCAAATCAATTGAGATAAATATCGCATAAGATAAAGTTGTTGTTAAGCGAACATAGAAAAAGAGCATATATTAAAAATTTGCTCTTTTTCATGTCTAACTTAATTTTTAAGATTCCAATCATTATAAGCGTGACTTAATGTACTAGAAAGTATGTTTTCAATTCTACCGAACCATATAATTAAATCATCAATTGAAAAAGATTTATCATATTCATCAAGGACTTCTTTGACAAAATGAAATAAGGGGTTTTTTTCGCCTAAGAACTTAAGACATTCAATGTAGGTGCTTTGCCTTATTGTTAACGCATTTGAATGTAGTTCATTTAAGTCGGTTTCATTTTTTAGTTGTTTATTATTTAAGTACTCTAAAATATCTCTAAGTTTACCATTCTTATAATAAAAATGGTAATCAGAAGGAACTTTAGGTAAAAGGATAGGTTCTTGTGGACCATAATAATAAACGGGATAATCACATTGTTGTTCTTTTTGAATAACTTTAGCTATATCAATAATTGTAGTTGCATCTCTTAGATCCCTAACTAAGTTTAAAGGCGCTTGACACCATAGCCAATCAGCTTTTGGGATTGAAAGTTTTCTAAACTGAACTTCCATATTTCTATCCCAGTCTCTATAGTATGAATCGTGATAATGTGTACCGTGCTGCCACTCTCCATTGTAATTGAAATAATGTACAGTTATTGCCCAAGAGTCATGTGTTTGATATGTTATGTCTTTCAATAATAAAAATCCCCTTGGGAGTAACCAAATTATTCTCTCGCTATTACTTTTATCAAAGACAATATCATAATCATCATTTCTCTCGTTACTACTTTTGAAGTCTGGCTTACTTCCTCTTTTTGGGGGAGTTAGCCTTGGCTCATCCCAAATAAGATGTATTAAATCTTCATACTGTTTTTCAAAATCTCCTTTTTCTAAAATCGGTAAAACCAATCTTGACTTTATAAAATCAGGTAAGAGCAACTGGTTATCGACTGATGATTCCATTGCAATAGGAATGAATTTATCTTGTTTAGTGTCTTCGTAAATCTCGGGTGTAAGTATAATGGTTTCTGACCCTACTCCTCCAACTCTATTATTTGCTTTTTCACAGTAAGTTTTATCGCAAATTACTATTACCTTGTCAGCTTGTCTTATACTCTCTTCCATAAATTTATATCTATCATGTCCAATTTTTAAGTGCCACCTGTCTAAAATGACTTCAACTCCAGATTTAGCCTCTAATCTATTAGCTAAATCAAGTACCCATTGTTTATGAGCCTCAGAAGACCAACTGTAAGATATAAAAACCTTTGGTACCTTGACATCTTTCTCCATATAAACCTCCTAATAGGAACTTTTTATCTAAATATACCATATTTATTCTTTTCACGGTGCTAAGGATCTGATTTCTTTAAGGGCATTATGTTTAGAAGGATGTTTTTGAACTTTAAATAAGCTTCAGGTTGCTTTTCAATAGCATCTTTTTTTATGTATGTCACTCTCATGGCATGCCTAGGCAGTATAACCCTTTTTAGAAGTAAAGAAGTTAAGGTATTTTTTGCTCACCAATTATTAACCGCAATCTTACAACCTGTTATCCCTTTTCAATATCGGTAATGTACCGAAACGATATATCATTTATGGAAAGCGAATTTGAGAAAATGCAGAATATTAAAGATTAGGCTGACGAAATTTTCGTCAGCCTTTTTAATAAGAAGAAAGAAATTAAAACTCTAATCAATACACATGAAAAAGTTATAGTGATTGTTATTTTGGCTCACCATTTTTTAACCATAATTCATATAAACGTATATAATGATGACAAATGAAAATAGGAAATGTAATGAAAATAAGCTTTCATAATCAGTGATACGGATTTACAATGTTGAGGGCCTAGTGGGTGAATAACCCGTGGAGGTTCAAGTCCTCTCGGCCGCATACCAATAATCCCAAGGGTTTGACCACCTTTGGTATTATTTTTTTGTGCGGAAAATACAGCTATGGGAGAAGACTTGCTTACCAAAACTTTCTAGGTTGAGGGCTTAGTGAGGTTAAACCCGTGGAGGTTCGACTCCTCTCAACCGCATATATGAAGTAGTCCAAAAGACCAAACTCACAAGAGTATTGGTCTTTTTTGTTAATTGAAATTACAGATTTTCCACTATACCTTTTTCGGTTATTCATACTATTCTTGGTACTGGTGAAAAGACGATCTATATTATAGCGGCTAAAGTACTGAATGCATCAGCAAATTGAGTTGATCTCAATCCATCTAAAGCCCCGCCTAATAACGCCGCAAATGGAGCAACGCCTTTTACAAGAAATGAGCGTCCATTTTATCCTGAAATGATGGTTTATTTTTTATCAAGTAAATTTATGATACGTTTTCCTCGTCCACCTCCAGCTTCTAAGGAATGATGAGCTTTGGCAACATCAGATAAAAAATAAATGCTATCAATAACTGGTCTGACCTTGTTGGAATCTACATAAGATGCTAATTCTTTTAGAAGTTCATTTTTGGGATTTGCGCTGAATGTGCGAACTCTACGAGAACCGAAAGTAGTTGAAGCTAATATATATATGAAGGACGAAAAACTAGGAAATCCAATAGTAACCATTCTACCGTTCTTTGCAAGCAAGCGCCTATAATGTTTGAGGTCAGTTCCCACTGTGTCCATGACTACATCAAACTTTTTAAGATCAGTAGGAGATGTTTTTTTATAATCAAATACTTCGTCTGCACCTAGCTCTTGAAGAAAAGTAAGATGTTTTTCGTTTGCAAGAGCAGTTACATGAGCACCCAACATTTTACCAATTTGAATCGCAATGCTTCCGACTCCTCCACTTGCACCACGTACAAGTAACTTTTCGCCTTTTCTAAGTTTCGTTTTATATTTTAAGGCAATAATTGCAGTAACACCTACACCAGGCAATGCCGCGGCTTGTAAGAGATCAACCTTTGTAGGAATTTTAGATATTTTCTCAGGTGATATAGCTACATATTCAGCGGCACTACCAATTTGGCTCCTTAAATTCATAGGAAGAACCCCCCACACTCTATCACCTAATTGATAATTTTTTACGTTCGATCCTACCTCAACAACCTCACCAGAAAAGTCTGCCCCTGTTCCTTTTGGGAATTGATTACCCGTTAATAGTTTCAGCTTGCCTGATCGAAATAGCGTATCCATGGAGTTTACACTCGACCCATGTACACGAATGAGTACTTCTCCAGTTTCTATAACAGGCTTTGATATAGAATCTTCAAAAAGAACATTCGGTGATCCATATTTAGTATATTGTGCAGCACGCATCTTTTCACTTTTCATTTACTCACTCCATCTCCTTGAAAAAGTATTAACTTGAAGGGTTTTATGATCAATTTAGCTCTCTAATACATGGGTGACATGGTTTACATATTTGATTATAATAAATGGAAAAGATTTAACAAGTACTCAATATAAACTGACTAAGTAAGGAAAAACTGACTAAGGAGTGGATAAAATATGACTGAAAGTGAGCTAAATAAAGCGATAGCTCCAGCAAGTTATGCATTAAATATATTAGCGGGAAAATGGAATTTAAAAATCTTAGCTGTACTATGTAGTTACAATGATATTCGATATAATGAGTTAAAGCGTAAAGTGTATGGAATTACAGGAACAATGCTCAATCAATCATTAAAGGATCTGATTGAATACGGAATTGTTCAACGAGTTCAGTATAATGAAGTTCCATCAAGAGTAGAATATTCATTGACTAGGGCAGGACTAGAGCTGAACCCTATATTTGAACAACTTTTTTTATGGGGCGAAAACCAATTAGAAAAATCAAAGCCATAATAAAATGAATATACAAAGAAAACGATGATCACGAGTAAAATAACAAAATAAAAATTAATTGTAAATAAATGTTGTTTTATTTGTAGAAGAGATTGGCGAATTCATTTCAATTATAAACTGATAGAAGTATGAACAAGGTGATTCAAAAACGAACGTTTTGACAATATTAATATGATTGTTCGATATTATAATAATGATTATTCTTTGGAGGGTTTCCGAGTGGTGAAGTATTAGGGAATTTTAAGTCTTCAAGATGGCTGATAAAGTAATAAAAACGAGTAAATGTGTGCAATGGATATAAGTAAATGAAGGATATAACATGGATGCACCCAATTGAGGGCCCAGCGGGTGAATAACCCGTGGGTTCAAGTCCTCTCGGCCGCACCCTAATGATACCAAGGGTTTTGACACCTTTGGTATTTTTTTGTTGTAAGTGCATGTGGCATTAAAAAAGTGCTGACCTCTGCACAAAATCTTTGCGCGAGTCTGCACTTTTATTATGCAAGATACACTGCACATTATCATCGATTATGGGCGTTTATTTAATCCGTTCTTAGCCGAGCTGATACCTGGCTTTTAGAAGTTTTTTTAAAGTGGGTAAAACCAACAAATTTTTTGCCTTCTTCATCCCATAGGCGGAACTTTAACGACTTAATACTTGTTGCCAGTGTGATGGTCGGAACGTTTTGCAATGGTTCAGTGTTGTTATGCACGATTTCAAGCTTATAGTTTGGGACTCTTGGGCTTAAATGATGAACATGATGGAAACCGATATTGCCTGTTAACCATTGCATGACTTTTGGAAGCTTATAAAAAGAGCTTCCTTCAACGGCTGCTTTTACATATTCCCAATGCTCATCTTCTTCGAAATATGAATCCTCAAACGTATGCTGAATATAAAACATCCAAATTCCGAGGGATCCCGATATCATAAAAATTGGTGTCTGGACCAGCAGAAAGTTTTGCCAGCCGATAGCCCAACATAAAAGTGCTGCCAAAGCGACGATCCCCAGGTTCGTTACATATGTATTCATCCGTTCTTTGCGTTTTGCCCCTTTACGATTAAAACGATTGGTAATCCCGAAGACGTAAATCGGTCCGATAATAAACATAACAAACGGATTTCTGTACAAACGGTACATTATTTTTGTCTTAGTTGAGGCTTCCTTATATTCCTCAACAGTCAGTACCCAAATATCGCCCGTACCGCGTTTGTCCAGGTTGCTGCTTGTCGCATGATGGACAGAATGATCGTGTGCCCAATGATCAAACGGATGCAGAGTCAGAATTCCAGTAATTGTTCCAAGGATTCGATTCGCCTTTCGGTTCTTAAAAAAGGAATAGTGGCAGCAATCATGAAAGATGATGAAGGTTCTTACTAAAAAACCTGCTGCAACGACAGAAATGGCTAATGTAAGGAAATAAGAAATGGACAAGCTCTTATATGCCAAATACCATAGCAGGAAAAATGGCACCAATGTGTTAATGATTTGACATATACTTTTTTGTAAATCGGACTTTTCATAGGGTGTAACCAGTTTTCTCAAAGTCCTTAGGTTTTGTTCATTCATTTTTTAAAGATTTCCCCTTCCCTGATGTTCTTCTAAGTATCGAAAACGTTTGTCTTTGAAGTCACAGCGTCATACACCATAGATGATAAGTATCTTTCCCATTCGTCTGTGAAATTATTGGAAATGAGATACTTGTTTCCATCTCGATTAAATCTTTATTAGCAATGGCCAGCCGGGATACAAAAAGCGTATGAAGATTATACCCGGCTCTTTATCGGGCCAAACTCTCTCCATGCTCCCCAATGTGAATCGGTTTATTTAGACCGTAAATTTTGATTGTTTGAGGAACAAACATGACAAGTTAATACCGTTAAAATAGGGGTATACCTGAGTGATCGTTTGGAAACATCTGCAGAAACAAAGCTGTACCAGTGAACAGCCAAGAATATCTTGTACTTGAACAAGAAACAGCTGAGCTTTTTAAAGAAATCTTTAACAATCAATATGAAGTACTGGGTTTGAAGGCACTCGTGATTCATTTTCACGGTGTTTTCAAACCATAGCTATTAATAGGCATCTTATTTTGCACTGGTATCGACAGGTTTAACAAATAAAACATGAATGAACACATTATTAATTTGCAGTTATTTCCGTTTCGTGATATGATAAAGGAGAATTATTTTTGTTCGTGTAAAGGATAGTATGAATATCGACTTTTCGTCTTGATGATACTTTGGGCAAGGATAGTAATACAATGTGTAACACACTAGGAGGCAACAAAAATGGAACAAGGTACAGTTAAATGGTTTAATGCAGAAAAAGGTTTTGGATTTATCGAACGTGAAAATGGAGACGATGTATTCGTACACTTTTCTGCAATCCAAAGTGACGGATTCAAATCTTTAGACGAAGGTCAAAAAGTAACGTTTGACGTTGAGCAAGGTGCTCGCGGAGCTCAAGCTGCTAACGTTCAAAAAACTGCTTAATCTTCAATCGTTTATACAAACAGGCTCTTTATATAGGGCCTGTTTTTTTATGTTCTCTGTATCATAGTGAATAAAAAAACCCTACTCAACGTTCGAGTAGGGACAGTTGCTACAAGGTAAGAAAAAGGTTTAAAACCTCAAAGGATTGTTTACAGTATAACATACCGGATTGACGATATGTGGAATATATATAAATGATTTGTTTTTATGTTCTCAAGATAACTGTATGTTATTCTTTGTTACAATTCGCATATCTCTTTTATGAAAAGAAGATAACCAACTGCTATTCACTGTGGAAGCAGATGTAAGAAATTTTAAAGATAAAGAGGGGAGTGGTTGTTTTTTCTTCTGGAAATAATCACTTAGACCTAAAACAATGAAAGCCCTGCCTCTCTTCCATCCTTACGGCTCCTTGTCCGTGCCAGTGTGAATCAGGATTACAAAAATCAAGTGACTATTTCATCGAGTTTTTTGATAAAACATCAAATGTTCGTTGAAGAAATTTTTAATAATAAAAACAGATTAGATTGTAGGAATAATAAAAGAGGTTAATGTTCTAAAAGTAAGTTGAAGAAGTTAAGCGTCTTTGAAATATTTTAATCGTAATATTCCGAAAACTCGCGGGTGCTTTTTGGAATGCAAAACATTATTTAAAATTAACCTTAGCAGAAACTTTTTATTTGTTTTTCAGTGATTCCTTTAATGACTTCCAGTTCACTAATCAAAAATTCATATGCATTATCCAACATTTTTTTTTCGCTTGAATTAAGTGCTTTTTCTTTCTTCATTCGCATTAAATCACGTACAACTTCAACGCCTTCTTGTATTTCACCCGTTTTTATTTTGTTCGTGTTTACTACATACCTTTGCTTCCACGGCAGTAACTTATCTGATTCTCCATGCTGAAAAATGTGTATAATGTGTTTTAATGCACGTATATCAGTAACTGGCCGTATATTTGAACTCAATATTTTACGCGTTGGAATCATAACTGTCATATTACTGATTGACATTCTTATGACATAATACTGTTGTTTTTCCTCTAAGAATTGTTTTTCTTCTATGGCTTCAATTGTACCTGCTCCGTGCATTGGATAAACAATGTTATCGCCAATTTGAAACATATAATCCACCTCCATATATGGGAACTTAACTTAAGGTTATCATATATGGAGTGAGATATCAAATTTTTAATGATAACATGGTCATTTATTGGTGTCAATAACTTTTTTTAAAAAACAACATCAAAACAAGAGGGAACCTGTGGGATTCCCAAAAAAGGAAAGATCAATTCAATTGGTCCGTGTATATCTTGGAATCTCGACTAATTAACAGAGATCAGTTTTTCGTTGAAAATGAGTTATTAAATCTCCTTTAGGAGTTCATGCCTTGACATCAATGACACTTTACTAATCTATATGGGCACAATTTAATCACCGATTTTTAACCATAATTCATGAAAACATATAGAAATGATGAAAGTGGAGGATAGAGAGTGTAATGAAAACAAGCTTTCATAACCTTAATGTATCTGCCATTCTTCTGCGTGCGGCGGAATTAGATATGATAATTCGATTAATGAAATGATAAAATAAGAGAAGACAGCCAAAAAGAAATGAGAGCAGATTCAGATGCGTAACACAAGAATAACTTATCGTGGTCGTATTCGTACACATTTTTACAGAGGAGGACAATTATGATTGGAATACTGGCAGGAATGGGGCCAAAATCTACTGGGCCATTTGTAGATAAGGTAGTAGACGAGTGCCAAAAAATATATGGAGCAATACATGACATGGATTTCCCTCATATGATGATTTATTCTTGTCCGACTCCTTTCTATATGAATAAACCTCTCAATCATACGGACATGGAAAAGGCAATTATTGAGGGGGCTGTAAAGCTTGAAAAAACGGGTGTTGATTTTATTGCAATCCCATGTAATACCGCACATATCTATTTTAACCAAATAAAAAAATCGATTTCAGTCCCTTTACTAAACATGATTGATGAAACCATAAAAAAAATACCTAAAGGCTCCAAAAAAGCAGCTCTTTTAGCCACTGTTCCTACGGTTCAATCTGGAATATTTCAAGAAGCGTTAAACAGAGAAGGTTATGATTTTTTACATCAAGATAGTTGGCAAATCTATGTCGATCACATAATAGAAAAGATTAAACAAGGTCAAATCAATGAGGCTCGTACATTATATGATGAATTACACCGTGACTTAGCAGAAAAGGCTGATACGGTTATCATTGCATGTACGGATTTAAATACGGTCACGGATCAAAAAAGAAGCGGACTTACCTTTGTTGATTCATCAGCTTGTCTCGCTCAAGCCATTGTAAATAAGTATGTATTATTAACAAAATAAGCCGTCTGATTTATCAGCAAATTCAGGGCGCTTTTTTTTCCGTTAAAGCGCCCGGCTTCGGCAAATACATGATCCTCGAGTTACTTCTTTGAATGTAACTTCCCCGCGTTATTGTTCTTTTAACATTGAATACTTTCGATACGCTTTATAGAAACTGCAGCCAAATAGAACAGCCATAAGGGCGGGAAGCGACCTCAAAAGGGCAAATGGAGTTTCAAATAAAAATGCTTTCCAAAACATTGCGCTTTCCATACTCCACAGACCTTCAGTTAAATACAAACCTGAATCCTTGTAAATCAAATAAGAATAAAACAAGCACAGTAAACCAAAACAAGATGAAAAACTCATTAGTCTTTTATAATAATTACTCTTTGATTGGCGATCCGAGAAGATTTCATTTTGATCATCATCTTCTTTTTGCCAATATCGAGTTCCGCTAAGCCATGGGCTGTTTATATAACTCCAGCCGAAGTCTTCATAGATCTCTTTGTAGTCTTTGAACTTTTTCTTTGATAAATAATCTTGATAATCCAGTCGCATTACATATTTTTTGTCGGTTTTTTCGAAAGTGTATATTCCTAATCCGCTGATATTTGTACAGTGATAGCCTTTTTGTAGGTGCTCGTTCAGCCATTGCTCCTCTTTTTCAATATCAAAAAACATCTTACATTTCTTCATTCGATTCACTTCCTTCGTACAGGGATAAAATATGAAGTAATCTGTTTTGTTCCATTTTCAAAATGGCGCTTCCTTCCGCAGTTATCATATAAACTTTTCTCCGGCCCGATTCTCCAACAGGTTCAATCCAGCCATGCTTATTCAAGTTTTCAATCGCGCCGTATAATGTGCCGGCTGCTAAAATAACAGTTCCGTTACTCATCTTTTCGATCTTCTGCATGGCAGCATAGCCATGAAGCGGCTCCCGCAGAGCTAATAAAATATAATGCATGGTTTCAGACAGCGGTAATAATTTATGTTTCATATCCTCATCCTCTATTCAGTCTGACTATATAGTTAAACTTAATACAGTTCAACTGAATAGTCAATGGTCTTTTCAAAATTTGTCAAAGGAACTTGAAAATCAAATCTAAAAAGTCGCTTTTCTTACGTAATGGAAGCGGCTTTTTGTATGTCCATATTGACGCCAAAAAGAATTTATCGCGGTACGCAGCTGTTTTCCGATGTAGCAGTGTCGTTTATTTTCAATGTGTTTTTTACGGTAAGAAAATCATCAAATTGAAAGGGGATGAAAATTAATAGTTGACTTAAGCAACTGTTTCGATTACGATGGAAAAAAGTTGCTTAAGTCAATCTTTTGGAGGAGGTTCATCAATTTGGAAACAAAACGTGTTTTGGCATTCAGACAATTTAATAGATTTTATACTGATATTTTGGGTTTTCTAAATGAACATATTTATGACAGTCCATTCTCTTTAACGGAAACCAGGATTTTATACGAAATTTATAATACGCCCGATTGTACAGCAAAAATCATTCAAGAAAGGTTAGACTTGGACAGAGGATATGTGAGCAGAATAGTCAGAAAATTCGAAGAAGAAGGCTTCATATACAAGCAAAAATGCAGAGAAGACGGACGCAATCATTTCCTTTACGTAACCGCATCAGGGGAAAGTATTTATAAAAGTCTGGAGAAAAAAGCGAATCAGCAAGTTGAATATATCCTTGAATGCATAGACAAAGAGGAACAAGAAAAACTTGTACATTCAATGGAAACCATTCAAAATATTTTGCAGCATTCTTTTTATGATAAAGAATCTCCGATTTTAATAAGAGACTATTATACTTCAGAGGATGTCAAAAACATAATTGAGAAACAGCGATTATTTTATGCCGAATCCCATGGCTGGGATGATACATTTTTATCCTATCTTCACGATACGTTTAAAGCTGATATTAAAAAAATATGGGTGGCAGAAAGCGGAAATCAATTTGCGGGTTGTATCGGCTTAGTGAATGACGATGAAAAAACAGGACAGTTAAGGTGGTTCTTAGTCGATCCGTCTTTTCAAAGAAAAGGTGTCGGCAGCCGTCTGATTAAGGCACTTGTTCAATATTGTAAAGAAAATGGATACGAGCGTATATTTCTTTGGACGGTAAGAGACATGTCAACAGCCCGGCCATTGTATAAAAAAAACGGATTCGAAATTACAGAAATTCATGAAGAAAAACCTTTATGGGGATCAAATTTAATAGAAGAGCGTTGGGATTTGGAATTATAAAGTGAGGGGGGATAGGATGCGAATAAAATATCACTATGCATGGATCATTGTGTTTGTCACTTTTTTCACCTTTTTAGCGGTTCAAGGCGCGCGTCTTTCATTTGGAGCTTTTGTTGAACCATGGGAAAAAGATTTTTCTATGAATAGAGGAACAATCTCACTTATTTCCACTCTGAGTTTTATCATATATGGCATATCTCAGCCCATAATAGGGAGGCTGGTTGATAAATTAGGTCCCCGAATGATTTTGTCAGTCAGCACTTTCGTAGTCGGGGTCAGCTTTGTATTGACTTCTTTTGTGAATCATCCATGGCAATTATTTATCCTTTACGGAATTGTTATCTCCGTCGGTGTTGGAGGGGCATCTAATGTAGCCGCAACAGTTGTTGTTACAAATTGGTTTAATGAAAAACGCGGACTTGCTTTTGGGATTATGGAGGCAGGGTTTGGCGCTGGTCAGATGCTTCTTGTTCCCGGCTCTCTCATTTTGATTCAATGGTTTAACTGGAAATTAACTGTAGTGATTTTGGGTCTGCTTTTAATGGTTATTGTTTTTCCTGTCATACTGTTATTTTTACGGAATCATCCCGGCGAGATGGGGTTATCTCCTATGGGTGGTTTTATGAAAGCAGAAGCTGAAAGTGAACAGCATACGGCCCGCTTTTCTGTTTGGGCAGTGTTTTGCAAGAAACAATTCTGGTTTTTAATATTACCTTTTGCTATATGCGGTTTTACAACTACAGGGCTGATGGATACCCACCTTATCCCTTTTTCTCATGACCATGGATTTTCAACAAGTGTAACCAGTGCCGCAGTTAGTGTATTGGCGGGATTTAATATATTGGGGATAATCATCTCAGGAATTGCGGCAGACCGTTGGAGCAGTAAAAAGATGCTTATTCTTTTATATGTCATACGCGCATTATCAATTTGTATCCTGTTATATAGTCATCATCCGGTCATATTGCTTATTTTTGCCACCCTGTTTGGACTAGTTGATTTTGCAACTGTAGCTCCTACTCAAATGTTAGCCACGCAATATTTTAAACAATATTCAGTTGGTTTTATTTTAGGCTGGTTATTCCTGAGTCATCAGATAGGATCAGCGCTGGGAGCTTATGTACCAGGTTTTCTCTATAGTGAAATGGGTAACTATGATCTTTCTTTTTATTTCTCAATTATTATTTTGTTGGGAGCGGCAATATTTACTTTCTTACTGCCTGAAACGGTGAAAATAAAAAAAGAACAAAAACCGAAGACCGATTCAGCTTCAAATGAAACAGTATCCAAGCGTGTGAATACCCCGTGAAGGTCCAAACCCTCTCGGCCGCATTAATAATACCAAGGGTTTTGAGTCCCTTGGTATTTTTTGTTCATTGAATTATTATAAACTTCTAACTTAGTTAATGGCTGTCGTTCCAGTTTCTCTCTATAAATGTATTCGCAGGTTGTAAGTTGGTTTTGTTCGCAATTTCAATGACAGCGGGAACCACGGAAGGGTCTGTTTTGGAGAAGTTCGGAATCCGCGGATCTAACCGGAAAAAGCGATCTCCCAGCAGATTCGCGCTGACCATGGATTCATAGTAGCCATTTCCGCCGGAGATCATCTGAAGAAATGGCAGTAATGGTTCATTAGGCGACCTGTCCAAAAGGACTCCCCAATTTGGAGGAAGGTTCTTCAGGTTTTCGGGACGTATGTTATCCGCACTCACCATTCCCCATCCCCTCGTATCTCTTCTTAACCGAGTCGGGGCTTCACCTGTACCGATGGATAGCGCCGCAATTTGATCCAATGGCACGTTGGCTTTACCAACCGCAAACGCGATACTGGCCGTACTGGGGTTCGTTGCCACTACATATCCGTCCACGTAGTTTTGATAGGCGCGCTGCGTCGCGGGAGCACCGCTGCTCCGCAGTATGACATCACTCACTTTCTCATTTAAATAGGGAGAGCCGGGAAAGTTGTGAAATAATACGGGCGTCCAACGATCCAGTGCTGGGGAGTATAATTTGAATGAAGGGACAACAATTCGTTTTCTTACATCTTTAAGGCGAAGGCCTGGCGGGAAAAAGTTTCGTACCGCTTTAATAAAATCGGAATATGGTAATTGTTGATTGAAAACAGGTCCGCCCGGCCGGGAAGTGCTGAATGCGGGCAGGATTTCATCCTCAAAATACTGAAGTGTTTCCTTCGGAGATCTTCCGCTTGCTAATGCAAGGGCAGTAAATGAACCGATTGAATTTCCCGCAAATACATGGGTTCGGCTTATTAATGCTGGATTTTCTTCAGCCAGTCTGTTCAATAGTTGTAAACTTAAAGCACCTAAGGTACCGCCCCCGTCAAAGGTCATGATCCGATACTTTGCCAAAGCTGATTTCTCCTTTCTGATGAAAACTATCATTCAGTATATGTTCAACCAGAGTCTATTGTATGGATGAATGAATATCTCATACCATAAAAATTGCTCAATTTATCAATCTAACGGGGTGGGAAAGAAAATATTTTTAAGTTTAAGAGGCAGCTCATGAAGGTATTCCTGGAAAGAAGGAGAATAGGTTATAAAAATAAAAGGGGGAAAACACTTGAATACAATTGACCTTATTATTTTACATTTTGAAGAGGTAAGACGGCGAAGCATCAAGTTATGGGCAGCTATACCTGAGGAAAAAATGGACTGGCGCCCGGATTCCGAAGCCATGTCGTGTAAGGAAATGATAAGACATGTATTAGAAGCAGAATTTCTTTATCATCAAATTTTAATGAAAAATATGAGTGAGTTTTCAGAGGAAACTATTAATCCTTATGAATCAAAAATGTTTACCACTGTAAGCGAAGAATTAGAATTTGCAAAACCGTATCGGGCCGAGTTTTTGACATTCATCAAATCGTTAAACGAAACAGATTTAACAAATATAAAGATTGACAGGTCTGATGTTGGATATATTCGCGAACTAGGAGACATGTTATTAAGAATCGCTTACCATGAGTCCGTACATACCGGTCAGCTTTTAGACTATCTCAGAACTGCTGAAGTGGACAGGCCTTTAATTTGGGACTAGTTAAATGATAGAGTTTTACAAGGAAAGCGGAAAGAATGGAATATAAACCGATTAATTTTCAAGAGAAATTAGCTGCGTTCCAAGATCAATGGTCTCCAAAAGTAATCGCTGAAATGAATGACTATCAATTTAAACTTGTTAAGGTACAAGGGGATTTTGTTTGGCATAAGCATGACGAAACAGATGAAGTCTTCATTGTCATTGAGGGTAATTTAATCATTGAATTTCGTGATGGAGAAGTAACATTAAATGAAGGTGAAATGTTTGTCATTCCGAAAAATGTTGAACATAAACCTTATGCAGAATCAGAGTGTAACATTTTGCTTGTAGAACCTAAAGGTGTTGTGAATACCGGGCAGGAAATAACTGATCAAACAGCTGAAAATGATGTCTGGGTCTAGCCTGTAACAAAAAAATGATCAAAAATCCGAAAGATCGAAGACGATTAGAGAAAATGATCAGGAAAACCAATTAAGAATGATTTAAGGTAAAATATTGAAAAATTTTGTTAATATTATAATACATTGTTTGGAAATGTAATCATTTTATAAGGAGTTTTCTAATTGCGTTGGAGTAAATGGTTCAATATTTTTTGTATAGCAGCATTGGGGTCAATATATGGCTATAAATTGTTTACTAACCAAGAAGTCAGTACGACTCGTTTAATCATAGCTGCTGCAATTATTTTGTGGAACATTGTCGGACTTTTTAGCAAAGAACCAGTAAAACAAACACAGCAAGCAAACTAAAAGTCAAAAAACACTTTCCAATCGTTCAACAAAAAGTTGGTACAGAAGGATGCTGCAGCGTGCAGCATCCTTTTTATCATTTTCACAAAAAAACCAAGGGTTTAACCCTTGGTTTTTTCGTAGTCTCCCTTTTTACGCTGCTTATCATAAACATTTAAGTTTCATCAAGCATCCAGAATCTGTTGTATCGATAAATGAAAATTATCCTAAAATGTGCCGGTTCATCAAAATACCAGTCCAAGCTGCAGTTATTTCTTTACATAGTATGTAAAGATTAAAAGATGAGAGAAGGAGTGGCGTAATGTATTATAACGAAGGTGAAGATCAACAGTACGTTCAGAAGAAAAAGCCATACAACGAAGCCTGTGACCTTGGCCATGATTTTGATATGGCGGACGACGCAGCAAGAGCGGAAGCAGCAAGAGAAGCAGAAGCGAGAGCCAGAGCGGAAGAGGCAATAGCAAGAGCGGAAGAAGCAAGAGCCAGAGCAGCAGAAGCAGCAAAAGCAGCAGCAGAAGCAAAGGTAGAAGCGGCAAAATTAGCAGCCAAAGCAAAATGTAAAAAACGTCATAAGAAAGAGAAAAAACATGATTGCAAACGTAAGCACAAGAAGAAAAAATAAGATCTTTTAATCATGTAAAAGATAAGATTCAATGTGTATTGATTTTAACCGTACAGGGGTGCAAAAACGATAAAGAATAAGATTCTTTGTCGGGGGATCAAGCAGAAAGATTGCTCAGCCGGTGTCTCAGCAGAACCACGCATGGCAGGGCAAACATGATTTTCTATGGACTTCCATAGTTTGGTCGGGATATCACGCCAATAAATGTAAGTGCCTATCATGATAAAAAAGGCAGGAGAGACAAGAGTTTCGGCAGCTTGCCGCTCTTGTCTTTTTTTTGTTTTTATATCATCTTCGCGTATATGTATCTATTTTTAAGTTTGCAGAACATCTGTCTAAGAATTTGTCCAATTCCTACATATACTGGTATCGGAATCAAATGCTTATTGGGAGTGAAATAGATGGGATCAGCACAGTTAACAGGACGCGTCATCTTCAAAGGGGACCCCGGCTATACACAGGCGGTTAAGAATTGGAACCCTTATGTTGATGTCTGTCCGCTTGTCTTTGTTTTTGCACAAAATTCATACGATATAAGTAATGCTATTAAATGGGCTCGTGAGAAGAATGTGCCTATGCGTGTCAGAAGCGGCCGCCATGCTCTGGATAAAAATCTTTCCACGGTAAGTGATGGAATTGTTATTGATGTGAGTGACATGAATAAAGTTTTCTTAGATGAAAAAAACGCGGTAGCAACCGTTCAAACCGGCATTCACGTCGGCCCGCTTGTAAAAGGTTTAGCTCGGGAAGGTTTTATGGCCCCGTTCGGAGACAGTCCAACCGTCGGAATCGGAGGAATCACAATGGGAGGCGGATTTGGAGTGCTTTCCCGATCGATCGGCCTGATAAGCGATAACCTTCTCGCACTGAAAATGGTAGATGCCAAAGGCAGGATTATTCAAGCAAATCAATCCCGCAATGAAGATTTACTGTGGGCTTCCAGAGGCGGCGGGGGAGGCAATTTCGGATATAACACCCAATATACATTCAAAGTTCACCGTGCCCCTAAAACCGCAACCGTCTTTAATATCATTTGGCCGTGGGAACAGTTAGAAACGGTATTTAAAGCGTGGCAAAAATGGGCGCCGTTTACAGACGAACGATTAGGATGCTACCTTGAGATTTACAGCAAAGTAAATGGCTTGTGCCATGTGGAAGGATTGTTCCTCGGTTCAAAACCAG
This sequence comes from Bacillus sp. EB106-06-01-XG163, assembly GCF_058791615.1. Taxonomy (NCBI): domain Bacteria; kingdom Bacillati; phylum Bacillota; class Bacilli; order Caryophanales; family Bacillaceae; genus Bacillus; species Bacillus sp. EB106-06-01-XG163. Next base: position 59,663 of record NZ_JBYTDS010000007.1, on the reverse strand, counting down.
AGCTGGTTCAATTATTAAAACCTTTATTAAATGCCGGAACGCCGGCACAAACAGTAATCAAAACACTATACTACCCGGATTGTATAGATTTCTTAGATCCTGACGAACCGATTCCCGGCAGATCTGATCAGAGTGTTAAATTCTCCTCGGCGTGGGCGCTCAATCTTTGGCCGGAAGAACCTATTGCAGTAATGAGACAATTTTTAGAAAAAGCGACTGGGACAGAAACCAATTTCTTTTTTATCAATTGGGGCGGCGCGATAAGCAGAGTACCAAGCAGTGAAACAGCCTTCTATTGGCGCCGTCCGTTGTTTTATACGGAATGGACGGCCAGTTGGAAAAATAAATCACAAGAAGCTTCGAATCTTGCATCAGTTGAAAGAGTGCGTCAGCTGATGAAACCATATGTAACAGGTTCATATGTGAATGTTCCGGATCAAAATATCGAGAACTTCGGAAAAGCATATTATGGCTCAAACTTTGCAAGGCTTCAAAGAATAAAGGCGAAATACGATCCCGAAAATGTATTCCGTTTTCCGCAAAGCATCCCGCCATCGTATAAATAGTTTGATCGTTTTGGGAAACAAATAAAATGCTGCGTTTGCATTCTAAACATCATTATTGGAGCACACCAGAACATTTAGGTGTGTTTTTATTGATGTTTTCATTTCTGAAATGTGGTTATTCACTTATATCCCAGTGCGGATTCCAAACGATTTCCCATAAGTGTCCATCGGGGTCTTGGAAGTGACCGGAGTATCCGCCCCAAAAAGTATCATGAGCGGGATCAGTTATCGTTGCTCCTGCCTGTTTTGCCTGTTCCATGACTTTATCGGCTTCAGCTTTACTGCCAACATTATGTCCTCATGTAAATTCTGCAGGGCTTGGCGCAGTTAACGTAACGTTTGTTTCATGTGCGATGTCTTTGCGGTTCCAAATGGCAAGTTTCAGTCCTGTTTGTAAGTCAAAAAAGGCAACTGCGCCATGTTCAAATTCTGTACCGACTATTCCCTCTGTAGGCAGACCCAAGCCATCTCGATAGAAGTGAAGCGATTTTTCTAAATTGTCTGCGCCTAAAGTAATTACTGTAATCCGCGGCTTCATAGCAATCATTGATCAAGAGCAATATAAAGTATTGGACATTTTCATTGAAAAGATTTTGACATTTCAGTAAAGAACCTATATATTCATATATGAGCACATAATCATATAAGGTTATTTTTTTGTCCATGTTAGAATGCTTCATAACAGAAAAGAAATAATAAATGCAGTGTATGAGATAAGGAGGAGATTTTTATGGGTCACAATCACAATCACGCTGGCGGATCCAATAAGAAGGTTTTATTGATCTCTTTTATCATGATTACAGGTTATATGATAATAGAAGCGATAGGCGGATTTTTAACCAATAGTTTAGCGCTTTTGTCAGATGCAGGCCATATGCTGAGTGACTCGATCTCATTAATGGTTGCTCTGATTGCTTTTAAATTGGCCGAAAAAAAGGCAAGTCATCATAAGACATTCGGCTACAAACGATTTGAGATTCTCGCAGCTGTGATAAACGGTGTTGCATTAATATTGATTTCCCTTTACATCATTTATGAAGCAATCAAACGTTTCTCTCATCCGCCGGAGGTAGCAACAACCGGCATGCTGACGATTAGTATCATCGGGTTAGCTGTAAATATATTGGTCGCTTGGATTATGCTGAACGGCGGAGATACAAAGAATAACCTGAACATAAGAGGGGCTTACTTACATGTGATAAGTGACATGCTCGGATCTGTAGGTGCCATACTGGCTGCGATCCTTATCATCTTTTTCGGGTGGAGCTGGGCAGATCCAGTGGCCAGTGTCATTGTGGCTATTCTTGTTCTGAGAAGCGGTTACCATGTGACGAAAGACTCCATTCACGTATTAATGGAAGGAACTCCGGGAAATATCGATGTCACTGACATCATTCATACAATTGAAGAGACAGAAGGAATTCAAAGCATTCATGATTTGCACATATGGTCTATCACAAGCGGATTGAATGCTCTTTCCTGCCACGCAGTTGTTAACGATCAACTGACCATTTCTGAAAGTGAAAGTATTTTACGCAAAATTGAACATGAACTTGGAGATAAAGGCATTACACATGTAACCATTCAAATGGAAACAGCAGCGCATAATCACGACAATACGATTCTTTGTCAGGCCCAAACTGAGAATCCGCGTGACCATCATCATCATTAAAGAAGGAAATAGGGACTCACTTTGTCTGCTGACAATTAAGATAAAACCGGAGGGGGGATTCATATGTACGACACGATAGTAATCGGAGCCGGTCAGGCAGGAATCTCAGTAGGATATTATCTAAAGAAGTCGAAACAAAAGTTTATCATTTTGGATAAAAGTCATGAAGTGGGAGAAAGCTGGAACAACCGGTATGACTCATTGGTTTTATTTACTTCTCGAATGTACAGCTCTTTGCCTGGAATGCAGCTTGAAGGAGACAAGCATGGACTCCCTTCAAAAAATGAAATTGCTGCTTATCTGAAAAAATATGTTGAAAGATTTGAAATCCCGATCCAATTACGGACAGAAGTAATAAGTGTCCAAAAATTAAAGAACTATTTCTTAATAAAAACAAACCGGGAAGAATATCAAACGAAGAATCTTGTGATGGCCGCAGGTCCTTTTCATACCCCTAATATTCCATCAATATCAAGGGATGTAGCCGATCATATTCATCAATTACATTCTTCACAATATAAACATTCAAAACAACTGGCGCCTGGGAATGTACTGGTAGTCGGCGGCGGGAATAGCGGGGCTCAGATAGCTGTTGAATTATCCAAAGAAAGAGTTACATATTTGGCTTGCAGTAATAAACCGGTTTATTTCCCTTTATGGATTGGAAAAAGAAGCATCTTTTGGTGGTTTGATAAATTAGGAGTTTTACATGCAAGTCATACATCAATATTAGGCAAGTTCATTCAGAAGAAAGGCGACCCCATATTTGGGTATGAATTAAAACATGCAATAAGACAGAAGAAGATCATCTTAAAACAAAGAGTCATAGCCGGAAAGCAAAATGAAATGATTTTTAAAGATTCATCTTCATTAGAAGTAAACAATATCATTTGGGCAACTGGTTTTAAGAATCCGCTTTGTTGGATGAAAATAGAAGGTGTTTTGGATAAGGAAGGCCGAATTATACATCACCGGGGTGTATCAGCTGTGGAAGGATTGTATTTTATTGGTTTGCCTTGGCAGCATAGGCGAGGTTCAGCGCTGCTTCAAGGTGTAGGAAATGATGCTGAATACATTGTAAAACAAATGAACGGCGGATAGACAGAGGAGAGCAGTAACTTACGTGTTTACTGCTCTTTTTTTGTGTTGAATAAGTCCGGTTATGTGACTGTGTAAAGCCGAAAAAATCTTTTGGCTTAATTAATAAGAAGATCCCTGACTCATTGATTGTGCAACATTCTGACGTACTTCCCGAGCTAACTGCGCGGCACGTAAGGAAGCCTGCCAAATAGCCGGACTCACTGCAGATTGACTGATGGATAATGCCTGTTGTGTGGCTGGAACCATTGGTCTTAGGAGATTTTCCGCCTCGTCTACAGATGACGCGTATTGGTGACCGGCTGCTCTTCTCAGGTCTGCTATCGCTGCGGGGAAGTTTGACCATAGACGAAGTATTGAATTCATGCAGCCAACCATAAGAGGAAAATGAGGAGCCCGGCCTTGTCCGGCGGCGAGAAGCTCTGCTGCGCCTAAAGCGGAATAAACGTGATAGCTCAACGGAGTAAGATATTTCGCGTGTACAGTATGAAGTTCTCGTAATCCCCAAGTGTCTGGAAGAAATCTGAATTCTGAACTCATACCGCATCCCAGAGCGAGTGCTCTGCTGACAGCCTGCAAGTGTTTCACTACCGCAGCCATTGATTGTTGAAAGGAGGATGAGTGTATTGGAATTTGTTGAATCGCAGATAAATGGCTTCGCATTTTATGATTTGCCTGGCTTAAATCAGGCTGCTGTCTGTAATCATATACATAATACGGATAATAATAATACATATCTAAACTCCCTTTATGAATGACTTTTAGGAGCAGGATATGCACCCAGATTGTTTTTGATAAGGGCATGTGCCTAAATTATCCATCAAATGTTGATGAGTCTGAATATTTTAGCCTTCCAAAACCAATTGGATAAAACAATTATGGCCGAAGCAATGAAGCAGGCTCTCTTTGCCTGCTTTTTTTGTGTGTCGGCCTTTACATCTGACATGTTGAGTTATCTGAAACTGTACCTTTTTAAATGTCAGACAGTGTTATATGATACTCTGCAGATATTCAAGAATATGTACTTGGAGGACATTCTCATGCGAAATTTTAATGTTGCTATCCCTACGCCTTTTCATGAAGATGAAAGTTTATATGTAGAAGGATTTGATGCTATTGTCGAACATTTGAAAAACAGCGGTATCCATTCGTTACTCATATGCGGTACGACTGGTGAACAGCATTCACTCAGCATAGATGAGCGTCTTCAGATCATTGAGTATGTTAATCAGCGAAAATTTGAAGATGTTGAACTGATGTTCGGTGTTTCAGCCGTAAGAACCAGTGATGCTGTCAAACTGATGAAACACATCGAGAAAACCAATATTGATTCTGTACTGATTGGTTTTCCTCCTTATATAAGACCGACACAGCAGCAAGCCGTTTATTACGTTGACGAACTTCTCAGTCATACCTCTAAAGAGGCTGTGCTTTATAATAACCCCGGCCGGACCGGTTTTAATCTGAGTGAGAAAGCGCTTAAAGACTTAATAAGCCGGCATCCCGGGATAAGGGGGCTGAAAGAAGGAGGAGACGTTCTGCGTCATAAACAAACAGAGTTCCCTGATCACTTTATTTTGTTTGCGGCAGGAGATGTTGAATTTCCGAAGATGCTGAGTAACGGGTGTAACGGCCTGTCAAGCATGGCCGGAAATGTCTATCCTGAAGAAATCAGAGAAAGCTTCAGCAGCTTATCAGAAAATAAACCGATTAATCTGGATCGAATAAACGATCTGATTGCTGAAGTGACAAATCATCATACTGTCATGAATATAAAAAATCACTATAGGAAGATTGGGATTCAAGCAGGCAGCTGCCGGTCACCCATTATATAAGAAATGTTCCGTCGCGGATAAGTGAAAAATGTGATCAGCGCGCTTTCTGTACTTGGATTAGGCTTAATAAGCAAGTTATATAATACTGTCATTAGCGGGGGCGTAAGCATTTGTTTAGCTTTACATAAGGGAAACCTTATGATATGGTGATTATTGCTAATATTGACAAGAAAGAGGTGAAAGCGATGATAACGATTTATGGAATTTTGTATGGTAAAAATGCAAAAATTGGAAACATTTTGGCGGACAAAGGGAGCAGTCTGTCCTTTTTTAAGCCAAATCACCATACAAAAACAGTTATCGGTGCTTTTTCTCTATGTCAAATAAACGATAATCCAATGACATAATGTCCTTGTTTATTTGTGCATGATGTTATTTAAGCGTAACACCGATAATTGTGTCGGTGTTTTTTTGTGCCTGATTTTAAAAAAAGGTTAGATGATCACTCCCTTCTATTTACTCAAACAAACAAGAGTATTATGGAAGGATGAGAAAACATGCAACAAAAAAACAAGTATATAAGAATTCAAGAGTTCCTGAAGCAAAATAAATTTCCTGATTTTAGAATGAATCAAATCAAAAATGCTGTATTCCAAGGGAGAATAAATCATTTCAATGAAATAACGGTTCTTCCTAAATCCTTGAGAAAATTGTTAATAGAGGAGTTCGGAGAGTCAATTTTAAATATTGCTCCTTTAAAAGTGCAGCATTCTGAGCAAGTTACAAAAGTCTTATTTGAAATTTCAGGAGACGAAAAAATAGAAACGGTTAATATGAAATATAAAGCCGGTTGGGAGTCATTTTGTATATCCTCGCAGTGCGGCTGTCATTTTGGCTGTAAATTTTGTGCAACAGGAGATATTGGTTTAAAACGCAATTTAACGTCAGATGAAATGACTGACCAAATTTTGTACTTTCACTTAAAAGGACATTCAATTGACAGTATTTCTTTTATGGGAATGGGAGAAGCATTAGCGAATGTACAAGTTTTTGATGCTTTACATGTGCTTACAAATCCGAAGTTGTTTGCTTTAAGCCCTCGCAGGTTATCTATTTCGACCATAGGTATTATTCCGGGCATTAAAAAAATCACTCAGGATTATCCGCAGGTCAACCTGACGTTTTCATTACATTCTCCTTTTAATGAACAGCGAAGCAAGTTAATGCCGATTAATGAACGCTACCCGTTATTGGAGGTAATGGACACATTAGATGAGCATATACGTGTGACCTCAAGAAAAGTTTATATTGCTTATATTATGCTGCCGGGAGTTAATGATTCTATTGATCATGCGAATGAAGTAGTAAATCTTTTAAGAAGCAGATATAAGAGAGGGAACTTGTTCCATGTAAACATCATTAGATATAACCCGACTGTTAGTTCACCTATGAGATTTGAAGAAGTAAATGAGAAACAAGTTGTAAACTTCTATAAAAAATTAAAGTCAGCAGGAATTAACGTGACCGTCAGAAGTCAATTTGGCATTGATATAGATGCTGCTTGCGGACAATTATATGGAAATTATCAAAAAAATAAGAACCAATAAATCAGGTGCAGAACTCGGTTTGACTTCATATTATTTCATTTGATAACATAAAATGGTTATTGTGATTGAAAAAAAGATACCCGTTTTTATAAAAAAAGGAGTCATAACGTTGCTGAAAAGGTTTTTTCTTGTTTTTCTTACACTGATAATGTCTATATTTGCTGTATTCGCGGCTGCTGAAGAGTCTCCCGGCGATCGTGTCATTTCTTTTGACGAGCCTATGATTTTATTGATCTCACTCGGAATCATCTTATGTTTGTTCATTCCTCCATTCGTCATGTCCTTTTTTGGCAGTTTGGTTGTGAGAATCATATCCGGAGTCTATCAATGTTTTATCGTCCTCACGTTTGCGGGGCTCATTCCGATTGGATTTCTGATCCCCAATGGCTTTTTGACAATTCTTGCTGCCGTACTGGGGACTTTGGTCAGTTCAGCGAGTGTTGCCGTGACCTTATTCGTTGGCAGGAAAAAAGAGGCCGGAAGGTTTTAAAACTAGTGGGTAAGCTGCAATATTGAAGGGAAAGTCATTGTTTGACTATTTATATGGAATAGCATAGAATTAAAGTAAATATTTATAAAAAGTCACTAGGGGAGCTTTAATAGCTGAGAAGAGACAATACGTCCTGACCCTTTGAACCTGATTTGGTTAATACCAGCGTAGGGAAGTGAAAAATTAGAGAGATTCTTTATCTTATCTATATTTAAGCCACTTTCCATAGAGGAAAGTGGCTTTATTTATTTTGAAAGGGTGATATGAAGTGGCGACTAAAAAAGTTTTTCTGGCAGGGCCTTTTAAAAGTTTAGTAGATGAGAAAACTGGATTGATGAGTGCGTATGAGAGGGGAAAGCTGGAATCATTAATTTCCTTTTTTGAGAATGAAGGATGGCTGGTTCATAATGCTCACAAGCGGGAAGGGTGGGGGAAAGATTTCATGACACCCCTTCAATGCACTAAAATTGATTTTGATGAAATAAGTACTTGCGACCTTTTTGCAGCATTTCCCGGATCACCCGCTTCTCCTGGAACACATATAGAAATTGGATGGGCTTCCGCCTTGAAAAAAAAGATCGTGCTATTTCTAGAAAAGGACAAGGATTATGCTTTCTTAATTCAAGGGTTACATGCAGTGGCGGATGTTGAGTACATCAGCTATAAAGATACAGATGATTTATTAGAGAACATTAAAAATACCTTTGCAGCATATAAGGCGGAATCTCAATGAGAAAGAGAACTTTTCATGAAGCATATACGGAAACGCTGTATGACATCTATCACAACCCTGAATTTTTCAATTCACCGCGCGGACAAAAAAGCAGAGAACAATTGAACTACCATCTGACTCTGGAAAATCCAATAGAACGTGTCACTTATTTATCCTCAAGAAAAACCAATATCGTGTTTAATTTTGCTGAAGTGCTATGGTATTTATCGGGGAGTAACGACTTAGATTTTATCAGTTATTACAATAAAAAAATGCCTTCATACTCAATGAATAAAAAAACATTAACAGGCACTGCGTACGGGCCTAAAATATTTGAATTCGGAAATGCAAAACTAAATCAATGGAATAGAATAAAAAATCTTTTGACACAAGAAGATATTGATTCAAAAAGGGCATTTATTCAAATATTCGATGCTTCGGAACTCTTCGTTTTAGAAAATATAGATGTTTCCTGCACAATCGGTTTGCAGTTTTTTGTGAGGGAAGGCGAATTATACATGTCTTCTGTCATGCGTGCAAATGATGCTTTTCGCGGGATGATCAGTGATCTTTTCTCATTTACCTTCATGCAGGAATTAATGGCCAGAGAACTGCGTGTAGAAGTCGGAGAATATTTTCATAATGCGGGATCAATCCATATTTATGATTCAGATCATGAATGGGCGAAAACGGTGCTTGAAGAAGCTGAAAATCACCATGATATTCCGGAATTTGAATTTCCGAAAATGCCTGAGGGAAATAACTGGCCGTCCATTGAAACAGTCTTAAAGTACGAAGAATTACTTAGGAAAGATCAAATTTCTATGACTAAAAACGATATTGAAATGCTTGATTTACCTGATTACTGGAAACAGATTCTTTTCCTTTTCAGTATATACCAGCATATTGCATATAAACGGGATATGGATCATTCTCTATTTCAAAGTTTACTTCCTATATATCAATTTTTCGTCAGGAATAAGTGGTTTCATTATTTCTCAACTGAGCAAAAGGAGGAAATTCAATGAAAACTTCATGGAAAGAAGACAGTGTTGCTGGTAAATTCGATGCTTATAATGACGTTTTAGAACAAACGTTAGGTTTTGAGTTTGTTTTTCGTACTTTTGATAAAGCGGAGATTAAAAAGGTGCTCGATTTCGGATGCGGTCCAGGAAAGGTAGCTTATAGGCTGGCTGACAGAATAGGCTGCAATGTGATCGCAGTCGATGAATCAAGGAAGATGTTAGATATAGCAAAGGCAAAAAGACAACATCCTCATGTGGACTATCATTTAATTGAACACGATAATCTTTCCTTCTTACCAGATCACTCAGTTGATGCTGCAATGGCCTGTTATGTTTTTATTAATACGGATAGTGACCAGCGTATCAAAGGTATCATAGATGAAATTTTTCGTGTGTTAAAACCAGGAGCTTCATTTGTCATACTCGATACGAATCCTGATTCAACCGGAATTGAATTTTCAACCTTCCGCAATGGAATACCGGGGAAAGAATATTCTTACGGAGAAGAAAGAAATGAATGGCTCCATGTTCCCGGACAAGCAGATTTAATTTTAAATGATTTTCATTGGCCGAAGTCAATGTATTATAAACTATTAACTCATGCAGGTTTTGAAAATGTAACTTTATCAGAACCAACGTTAAACGATATTGACCAAGAGCATGTAAAAGCCATAGAGAAAGAGTTTCAATTTAATAATTGGAAATGTGAAAAGGAATATCCGCCTTTTGTCATTTTTAAAGCAGTGAAACCTGCCTGAAGGAGGAGTGTAAGTTGACGGATATTTATAAAGCGCTTTCGATTGCTGGGACTGATCCTTCCGGAGGGGCGGGAATTCACGCGGATTTAAAAACATTTCAGGAACAAAAGGTATATGGAATGGCAGTTATTACATCAGTTGTTGCACAAAATACACTTGGTGTGAAAAGTTTTGAGGAGATGTCTCTTCAGAATATATCTCAGCAAATAGACTGTGTCATGGATGATATAAAACCGGATGCTGTCAAAACCGGTATGCTTGCAAGTATAGGAATTATTGAATTGCTGGCAGAAAAGTTAAAAGACGCAAATATTCAATCGTATGTGATGGATCCGGTTATGATTGCTAAAAGCGGACATCATCTGCTCCATAAGGACGCCATTGATTATTTGAAGAAATTATTAATACCCCAAACAACTGTTATTACACCGAACATTCCGGAAGCGGAAGTAATCATCGGCAAATCAATCGAGACTGTACAGCAGATGCGTGATGCGGCGAAAGAAATAGTGGAGGTATACGGGGCAAAAAGTGCTGTCGTAAAAGGGGGGCACCTGAACGGAGAAGCCCGTGATATTTTGTACTTTGACGAGGACTTCGAGGAATTTGTTTCTCCCCGCTTTGATACAAAGCATACTCATGGAACAGGCTGTACGTTTTCAGCTGTGATAACTGCAGAGCTGGCAAAGCAGCACAGCATACCGGAATCAGTGGCAACTGGAAAGGAATTCATTTCAGCAGCCATTAAACATCCCTTAGGAATCGGGAAAGGACAAGGCCCTACAAATCATTTTGCGTATCGCTCAACTATTAACCAAGAGACAACCGCTTAAGGAGTGTTATGATGATCTCCAAGAATTATGATGTATTTTTATTTGATTTAGACGGAGTGATATATATAGGAGATAAAGCTTTACCAGGAGCTGTGGCTTCTTTAAAACGACTCCGTGAAGAAAAGAAAGCCATTCGCTTTTTAACGAATGATCCTTGTGTTACAAGAGAAACGATTGTGAAACGCCTTCATAAACTGGGGATTTCAGCAAGTATTGATGAAGTGTTTACTGCGGGGTGGGCAACAGCTGATTACCTTGTCAGTGAAGGAATAAAGAAGGCATATATATTGGGAAATGACCAACTTAAAAGTGAAATTCAAAAGGCCGGTATTGATCTTACGGAAGATCAGGCGGAGGCTGTTGTCATTGGATGGGATCAAAATATTACATTTCAGGATGTGCATAAGGCAGTAAACCTCATCCGCTGCGGGGCTTCATTTATCGCTGCAAACGGGGATAAAACATTTCCTGCCGCTAACGGACCAGCTCCCGCGACAGGCGCTATAGTCGCGGCTGTTAAAACAGCAGCTGCTAAAGAGCCGATTATAATTGGAAAACCGGCGTCTTCAATATTTGAAAAAGTACTCGAGTCTTTTGAAGATAAAGAGAGATGCGTTATGATTGGGGATACGCCTGAAACAGATATTGTCGGAGCAAACCAAATAGGCATAACTTCCGTATTAGTTTCTGAACAAAATACTTTATTTCCTGCAAAACATGATTTTAGAAATCCGGATGTTGTGATCCGCGATCTGAAAGACTTGTTCGATAATGAAATAAAGGCAGAAGTACGTAAAAAACCGGATTTCCAATGGACAGAACAAGTGAAAGCCGGAGTCGCTGGAATTATAATTAAAGAATCAAGTTCCGTTTTATTAATGAAGCGTGCTGATAATGGTTTATGGGGCATTCCTTCAGGACATGTGGAACCTGGTGAAACAGTTGAACAAGCAATTATAAGAGAAATAGAAGAGGAAACTGGATTAGTGGTGAAAGTCTCTAAAATGATAGGCGTTTATTCTGATCCGAGTTCACAAACCTTTATATACCCTGACGGCAGAGTCAGCCATTTTATTACCAATTGTTTTCAATGTGACGTCATCGGCGGCACTTTGAAAAAGTCCACAGAGGAAGCTATGGAAATCAGATATTTTGATATCCATGAATTACCTGAACATCTCTTGCCGATGCACCCGAGATGGCTGGATGATGCTTTGGAAATGAAAGAGAATGCTTTTATTCGATAAGGAACAGTATGTCAAAAATACTTTTTGGGGGTTATTTACAAGGATTAACGGTTTTCAACCTGTTTTTCTCGGCCGCGTTCCAAAAACACCAAGTGTCACAGACCCTTGGTGTTTTTTAATTCCGGCAGAACCATAATGCAAGAGCGGCAGAAAAGAAGGTATAATGGGCGGAGAAGAGGTGTCAGCCAATGAAAATAACCAGAGAGACATTAGAAAAACAGCAAATTTGGATATATGGTGTGACTCTTGTAATCGGCGGAATAGCGGGGATCGCCGGGAAAGATTCAGGACTTCGCTGGGGATGGACGATATCACCGCTTATCGCTGTTCTCATGTATGCCATGTTTGCCCAAATCCCATTCTTGAAGCTGAGGGAAGCCATGTCAAACCTCAAGTTTATGGCGGCTTTACTGATCGGTAATTTCTTAGCTGTACCTGTCGTTGTATGGGTGTTAACCGCCATTTTTCCTCAATCTCCTCCTATATTATCAGGGGTTTGTTTGGTATTGCTTACACCTTGTATTGATTACGTCATCGTCTTTACTCAGCTCGGCAAAGGAAATGAGAGATTAATACTGGCTTCCACGCCGGTTTTGTTCGCCGTTCAGATGGTATTGCTTCCGTTATACCTGTGGCTGTTTATCGGGAAAGAAGTGATAGGGGCTGTTCATGCGGGGCCGTTTCTGGAAGCATTCTTATTGTTAATAGCAGTGCCGCTGCTGGCGGCGGTGATGACTCAATTATGGGCTGATAAGAAGCCGGCGGGAGAAAAGGTGTTGGAATGGACGGCGTGGCTGCCTGTTCCTTTTATGGCTCTGGTCTTATTGGCGGTCGTCGCCACACAAATCGGCAAGGTCATCAGTGATGCTGGCATCATTATACGTGTGATTCCGATCTATCTGTTATTCCTGCTCATTATGCCGTTTGTCTCCCGGTTTATTGCATATGCGTTCCGTCTGGATACAGGTGAAGGAAGAGCATTGATCTTCAGCACGGGCACAAGAAATTCTCTCGCAGTCCTTCCGTTAGCGCTGGCTCTGCCGGATGCTTGGGCCTCATTAGCCGCCGCTGTTATCGTCACACAGACGATTGTTGAATTGATAGGCGAATTGGTTTATATAAAAGCGGTGCCCGGATGGCTGCTGAAATAAAAAATAATTTGAACTGAAAAAAACATACCAACAAATATTGGTATGTTTTTTTATGTCGATTATAAAGTTGAAATATCAATGACGAAACGGTAGCGGACATCGCTTTGGAGAACCCGTTCGTACGCTTCGTCAACTTGATTGGCCGGTATCACTTCAATTTTAGGAGCAATGCCGTGCTCGGCGGCGAAATCAAGCATCTCCTGAGTCTGCGGAATACCGCCGACGAGTGAACCCGCAATGCTGCGGCGGCCCGTGATTAAGGAGAACACACTGTATGAGTCCGGCTTAGCGGGCGCTCCCACATTTACCAATGTACCGTCAATGCGAAGCAGGGATAAGTAGGCATCTACGTCAAGGTTCGCGGATACTGTATTTAAAATAAGATCAAATCGTCCGGCCAGCTCAGTAAATGTATCCGGATCGCTTGTTGCAAAGTAATGATCGGCTCCAAATTCAAGCGCTTCGTCTTTTTTGTTCATTGAGCGGCTGAGGACGGTGACCTCTGCGCCTAAAGCGTGCGCGAATTGAACGGCTAAATGTCCGAGCCCGCCCATTCCGACAATCGCCACTTTTTTGCCGGGGCCGGCATTCCAGTGTTTCAGCGGAGAATAGGTGGTAATGCCCGCGCACAATAGCGGGCTGGCAGCATCCAAATCCAGCTGATCCGGAATCCGGACAACGAATCTGTCAGTGACAACTATTTTCTGGCTGTAGCCGCCGTACGTAGGGTTTCCGTCGTAGTCCAGGTTATTATAAGTCTGAACAACGCCTTTTGTGCAATATTGTTCGTCTCCGTTAAGGCAGTATTCACATTCTCCGCAGGAGTCTACAAAACAGCCGACACCCACACGGTCTCCGACGGCAAATGTGGTGACTTCTTCACCCACGGCTTCCACAACTCCGGCAATTTCGTGTCCGGGAACCATCGGAAAGATTCCGCCGCCCCATTCATCGAATGCACTGTGGATGTCTGAGTGACAAATCCCGCTGTACTTAATATCAATCAGGATATCGTGCGGCCGTAATGCTCTTCTCTCAATCGTTGTCCGCTCAAATTTAGCTTTTGCATGCGGAGCGCTTAATACACGAGTCGGATGATTATTGCACATGGTTATCTTCCTTTCCAAGATAAAGTGATGAATCCTCTGTTCGATTTTACTTTAAATGTTAAAGCGGACTTTAAGTCAAGGAGTTTGGTTTATTTTTTTATGAAATGATATTCTATAATGGCACGCTTATGAAAGGTATGAAGGACGGGTGGTAAAAATATGAAGATTGCGCAGGCTGCAAAGCAGGTTGAGTTATCAGCCGCAACGCTTAGGTATTATGAAAGTATAGGACTGATTCCTCCGGTAAAACGCGATGAAAGCGGCATCCGCGATTATGACGAAGATGATGTGAATTGGATTCAATTTATAAAATGCATGAGAAGTGCCGGGCTGTCGATTGAGGCGCTGATTGAATATACCGCTTTATTTATTGAAGGAGCCGATCATACGATCGAACCCCGAAAAAACATCCTGATAAATGAAAGGAAAAGGCTGACGGAGAAACAGAGGGAAATTGATGAAACCATAAAACGATTAAACAGGAAGATTGAGGATTACGAAGATATCCTTGAAAATGAAGCGAAACTTAAAAACAGATTGAAAGCTGAATGTATTTCTGAATGAAGAGAAGTTGTCCCGGACGCGGGGCCGCATGAAATGTACCAAGGGAAACGAGCCTTGGTTTTTTTATTTTCTAAAGAGTGGAAACAAAACAGCTTTTTCTATCTTATCAATCATTATTTATCCTTTTTTCAGCTTGACTTTTTTACTGCAGACTTTTAAAGTGTGAAATGTTGCTTAGACTGTGATTAGCGACTTTAATGCTGAAAAGAGGTGGTTTACCCAGATGAACAATAAAAAGAACCCTTGGGCGTTATTGCCTTTAGTCTTATTCGTAGGGCTTTTTGTCGGCTCTGGTCTGGTGACCGGAGATTTTTATAAATTGCCGATCTTGATTGCCGCGATCATTGCGTCAGCTTTTGCGCTGTTATTTAACCGGAAGAAATCGCTCAATCAAAAAATAGAATGGTTCGCTTCCGGTGCGGGACATCCTGATATTATCATTATGGTTATGATTTTTATATTGGCAGGTGCCTTTGCTTCAGCGGCTGAAGCGATGGGGGCGGTGCATTCAACTGTCAATCTTGCTTTGAGCGTTATTCCGCAGCAGTTTTTGCTGCCGGGGCTGTTTATCATTGCTTGTTTTATTTCTATATCGATGGGAACATCAATGGGCACGATTGCGGCGGTTGCGCCGATCAGCGCGGGTTTGAGCGGAGAGCTTGGCATCTCCGGCGCGATTACGATGGCGGCTGTGGTCGGCGGAGCTATGTTCGGAGATAATCTTTCTTTTATTTCTGATACGACCATCGCGTCAGTCCGGACGCAAAAAACACAAATGATGGATAAATTCAAAACGAACTTTCTGATTGTTTTGCCTGCTGCCATTGTGACTGTTATTATCTTATTTTTTATTCCGGCAGGCCACGCCGGCCATACGGGTGCTGAATCTTACAACTGGATTAAGGTGCTTCCTTATGTCGCCGTGTTGGTTTTTGCGTTAATCGGTATTAATGTGATGGCTGTCATATTCGGCGGATTGGTTTTGACGGGAATCATCGGATTAGCGGGCGGCAGCCTGACGCTTGACTCTTATTTTAAGGCGATTACGGATGGAATTGCCGGAATGAGCGATCTGATCATCCTGTCCATGCTGATCGGCGGGATGGTCGGCGTGATGAAACAAAACGGCGGGATCGACTTTTTACTGGAGTTCATCACGAAACGAATCCGTTCGAAAAAAGGAGCCGAAGCCGGCATTGCCGGACTGGTCAGCGTGACGAATCTGGCTGCGGCCAATAATACGATCTCGATTATCGCAGCCGGGCCGATTGCAAAGAATATCGCTGATAAATTCAACATCGACAACAGAAAATCGGCAAGTATTCTGGATATCTTTTCGTGCATGATTCAAGGATTGATTCCTTACGGCGCGCAGCTGTTATCAGCCGGGAAATTCGGGAATATTTCACCAGTCAGCATCCTGCCATACTCTTTCTATCCCGTTTTCATCGGAATCTGCGGCATCGCCGCCATCATATTTGGACTGCCGAAATTCACAAGAAATACGAAATAAAAAAAGGCGCCGTTCGGCGCCTTTTTTCTTTCATGACAGCCAAGCATTTCTCAAAAGCTGTACGCCATGTGTGATCTGATCCGTATCGAGATGGGCGAAACCCAGCTTTATGATCGGCGGTTCGGGTTTTTCGGCAACGAAATAAACGGTGGTAGGATATACCTTCACTCCGTACTGAAAAGCGCGTTCGATTAATGTTTCTTCTGTATAGTTCAGGTGAACTCTCACCAATATATACAATCCCGACTGGTCGCCGATGATCGTCACATGACCGCCGAACTGCTGCTTTACATGTGAAATCAAGTGCTGCATTTTTCGCCTGTAAACAATGCGCATGCGCTTAATATGGCGGGTCCATTCACCGGCCTTCATCAATTCAGCCATGGTCAGCTGGTTAAGCGAAGAAGCGGTGCTTTCGAAATGAATAAACCGTTCTTTATACCGGTGCAAAAGGCGCTGCGGCAAAACCATATAGCTTATGCGGATGCCCGGAAGAAAGGATTTTGAGAAATTCCCTAAATAAATCACCCGGTCTGATTGAATGGAAGCAAGAGCGGGAAACGGCTGCTGTGTATAACGGAATTCACTGTCATAATCATCCTCAAGAATATAACCCTCTCTATGATTCACCCAATTGATCAGAGTTTGGCGCTGCTGAATGGACATGCTAACGCCGTAAGGGCTGTGATGGGATGGGGTCACATAGATTAATGTTTCTTTCATTGCATGTAATTGAGAAAAATCAGCTCCGTTTTCATAGACAGGCATCGTTTCCAGAGATAGCCCGTGAAATTGAAAAGCCGCTCTGGCACCGTCAAATCCCGGGTCTTCAACGATCATTCCCGAAAAATCCTCTTTCAGAATCCGGCTGAGATATATCAGCATCTGCTGCGTGCTGCTGCCGATGATAATGGAATCCGCATCTGTTTTCACTCCGCGGGATTCCAAGAGATAAGCGGCAATTTGTTCACGCAGGTCTCTCTCGCCGAACGGTTCACCGTACAGGAAGCTTTTCTCTGATGTCAAAACTTGATTGTATAATTTTCTCCATGTTTTCAGAGGAAAATGCTTTTGATCGACGGCTCCGGCGCGAAAATCAATCAGGACCGGCTGAGTTGATTCGGTTTTCTCAGCGTGGACAACATCGTTTTCTTTTTGAAATAAAGAAGGTTCTACTTCATTTGCAAAATAACCTTTGCGTGTTTCCCCGCGAATGTATCCCTCCGCTAAAAGAAGATCATAAGCCATCAGCGTTGTATTGCGGCTTACCCGCAGGGAATCCGCCAGCTCCCGAATCGAAGGCAGCCGTTCATCTGCCTGAATATTTCCCTGCTCAATCAATGCTTTGAATTGCTCGTAAATTTGTTTGTATTTCGGGGTGTCGCTTCCGAAAGCGAAAATCATATTTTTCATCAGATGTTCTCCTCTGACATGTGTATTTATTTGAAACTGTATCTTTTTAAATGTCAGTTGATATCTTATTATAGCGGAAAGCGCTTTATCAATCCATTTCAGAGAGGAGAGTTTTGTATGTATATTCCGGCTCCATTTCAGCTGAGTGAAGCTGAAGCGTGCGATGTCATCAAAGAGTATGGTTTCGCAGCATTGTTTTCAACGGCGGGAGGCATGCCGTATGCAACCCACCTGCCATTGATGATGAATAAGGATAACGAATGCTTATACGGTCATTTTGCATTGCCGAACCCCCAATGGAAAGAGATTGATGGCCAAAACGTGTTAGCCGTTTTTCAAGGGCCTCATTGTTATATCTCGCCTAAATGGTATGAGACGAATCAGGCTGTTCCCACATGGAATTATGTGGCGGTTCATGTTTACGGAGAGGCGGAGCTTTTGGATGAGGAAGAAACCGTGCAGTCGATGAGTGATCTCGTATTGAAATACGAAAGCCCCGACAGCCCGTACAAATTAGAGGATGTCGATGCGAAATTGCTGGCAGGCATGAACAAAGGGGTAAAAGGCTTTAAAATCAAAATCAGCAAAATAGAGGGGAAAGCAAAGCTGAGTCAAAATCATTCAGCTGCAAGACAAGGGCTGGTCGTACAACAGCTCAAACAGATTCCTCATACAAACGAACAGCTCATTTCCGGCTTGATGGAAGAAAACATCAAACGGATCACTGCGAACAACTGACAAGCATGTTAAAAACATACCGGCAGCATCCGGTATGTTTTTTTCTGATTATGAAGCTTTTCTCAGGATGAATAACGACTCAAACAGCACATAAATCAACGGCGCCATTAAAATGAAGAAAGAATGAAAAATAGCATACGGTATGAGTAAGTAAACGATAAGTTTCAATAGAATGGTAGACGGTTTATTGAATGTCCAGCGGTTCTTCAAGATATCAGTCATACAAGCTAAAACAAGGCCGACCGTCAAATATCCGGCTGCGATGTACATATAAATAAAAAGGTAAAACGGATAAGAAGACAACTGCGGTGTGTCTTCCTGTGTCACTTTTAAACTCACATAAAAGACCAATAAAAAGCAAACGGACGAAACGAGAGCTGACAAAAGGTGTTTATATAAATACTTCTTCATGTGTTCACCTGCTTATGGCGCAATTATTTCTTAACATATTATGACATGGTTTTACCGCTGCTGAAAGAATCGGCAGCGGGCACGCGCCCGTCTATATGAGCGGGGCGTAAAGAATCAATATCATCTTTTCATGAATCGGGATTTTTTGTTCGGATGGATGTAAAGAAGAATACACCCCAAAAAAAGCTGTCAGCTTGGTCCTGACGGCTTATTTTTGGTGAAAGGCTTATTTCTCCGTGGTGAAATAAAGCAATGCGATGACCGGAAAAGCGATTCCAATCCATAATGTGATACTCCACCCGCCTGAGGCGTATGCCCATCCTCCGATTGATGATCCTATAGCACCGCCCAGAAAGAAGATGGCCATAAATAATCCGTTTAATCGGCTGCGAAATTCAGGTGCCAACGAAAAAATGGCACGCTGACTGAGTACGAGATTGGCAGATACACCCATATCCAACAGGATAGCTGCGGCCACCAGAACTGCTATGCCGACGTGAGAGCTGCTTTGAATCATGAGCGGGAGTAATAAAGAAACGATGACAACACCGAGAGCGATTCCGGTGGCAAGCCGGGTCAAGCCGCGATCAGCCAGACGGCCGCCTATCGGTGCAGCCGCTGCACCTGCAATGCCCGCTAATGCATACAGCGCGATTGCCTTTTGAGAAAAATGAAAAGCAGGACCGGACAATAATAAAGGTACAGTCGTCCAGAACAAGCTGAAAGCTCCAAATACAAACGCATGATAAATGGCACGGCGGCGTAAGACCGGAGTCGTGCGCAGCAGCTTCCACATTGAGCCGAGTAAGACGGTATAGCTTGTGTTTGCTGTTGGTTTTCTGGCAGGAAGCACTTTTGATAAGACGATTGCCAGGACAACACTTAACGCGGCGGATAAAGCAAATATGGCATTCCACCCCCATATATCAGCGACCAGACTGGATATCGGACGGGAAAGCATAATACCGAGCAGCAGGCCGCTCATCACATTGCCGACAACCCGGCCGCGTGCGGCGTCCGGTGCAAGGTATGATGCGAACGGAACTAGCACTTGGGCTGCGATGGATCCCAGTCCGATGAAAAACGCAGCGGCTAAAAACAGTGTTCCATGCTTCGCAAATGCTGTCAGTGTCAAAGCGGCTGCGCTTAGAAGGAGCGATACAACGACAAGTTTTTTGTTTTCGATAATGTCTCCCAAAGGGACGAGAAACAGTAAGCCGGCAACGTATCCGATTTGAGTCAGCGTGACAATCAGTCCGGCACTGCTTGGAGAAAGCCCGATTGCCGCACTAATGAATCCTGCCAAGGGCTGTGCATAATAAAGATTAGCGACAATGATACCGCATGCCGTTGCGAGAAGAAGGGTTAAACCAGGTGAAATTCCCTGATCTGCTGTTTGTTTGTTTTCTTTAGCCATATGAATGAACTCCTTTTTAAGTGGTTTTTATGATGCTTTGATAAATGATTTGCTGATTCATCTCCTTTACGCAGAGGCTTTGGGAGTCTATGTTTCATCAAGATTTCCCTCAAGTTATTTTATAAACTGAACGTTTAGTTTCATTATAAGCAAATGATATACTAAACGTTCAGTTTTGTAAATAGGTTTCTGTTTTCTTTTTTTATACAGGTTAAGTATACTGAACGTATCGTTTATAATTCGGGAAGGAATGATTCATGTGCAGAGTAAACGAGGACGGCCGCGCGATGAAGGAACACATAAGGCGATTCTTTCTGCAGCCTATGATCTATTGTTGGAAAATGGCTTTGACGCGGTGACAGTCGATAAAATTGCTGAGCGTGCCAAAGTAAGTAAGGCAACGATTTATAAATGGTGGTCAAACAAGGCTGCCGTTATCATGGACAGCTTTCTTTCGACCGCTACGGACAGACTGCCTGTGCCCGATACAGGATCAACAGTGCAAGATATATTGACCCACGCCACGAATTTAGCAAGGTTTTTGACGAGCCGGGAAGGAACCGTTATTAAGGAATTAATCGGTGCGGGGCAGCTGGATGCAAAATTGGCGGAAGAATATCGCACGAGATTTTTCAAGCCCCGCCGCCTCCAAGCGAAAGGCCTTCTGGAAAAGGGAATTCAAAAAGGTGAATTAAGAGAGAATCTTGATATTGACGTAAGCATCGATCTCATTTACGGACCGATTTTCTATCGTCTGCTTATTACAGGTGATGAGGTGAATGATTCCTATGTGCATGATCTAGTGATGAGTGCGTTTAAGGGAGTTCAGCCTGCCTGAAAAATAGCCGGATCATGTGAAAGAGATACAGACTTCTGCTGCCTACGGGCGGAATATAATGAAAAGGCCGAACAAGTTCATTGTTCGGCCTTTTCTGATTGATTTGCGAACTGCCGGGCGGCCGCCACGCAAGCGATAACGCCGGCATTCACCGCCGCAAGTTCCCATCCTGCTTTTTCATGGAGAATCATGGCGGCCAGTAACAGTCCGAAGAAAGGCTGCAGAAGCTGCAGCTGCCCGACCGCGGCGATGCCTCCCTGGGCGAGTCCGCGATACCAGAATACGAAGCCGATCAGCATGCTGAATATTGAGACATATGCAAGACTGAGCAGTGCGGGCGCGCCGATGTTTGACCATGAGTCCGGCATGAAGCAGAAAGACAGGATGAACATAAGGGGAAGCGATAAAACGAGTGCCCAAGAGATCACCTGCCAGTTGCCAAGCCGCCGGGAGAGGCGGGCGCCTTCGGCATAACCGAGACCGCACACGATAATCGAAGCGATCATGTACGTATCACCGAGCGGAGAGGATTCTCCTCCTTGCAGCAGAGCATATCCGGCTACGAGGATGCTGCCGGCAGCCGAGAAAATCCAAAAGACCGGCCTGGGCCGTTCGCCTCCTCGCAGTACGCCGAAGATCGCCGTCGCAAGCGGGAGAAGCCCGATGTAGACAATGGCATGAGCGGATGTGACATGCTGAAGCGCTAAGGCTGTAAGCAGCGGGAAACCGATCACGACGCCGAGCGCTACTGTTATTAGTGAAATGATGTCGCTTTTGGCAGGGCGTTTCTCCTGAAAAATGAGGAGCAGAGCGCCTGCCAATATACCGGCTATCGCGGCGCGGCATACGGTGAGAAATACCGGGTCAAAGTCCGCTACAGCCAAGCGGGTCGCAGGAAGCGAGCCGCTGAAAATGAGCACGCCGATAAATCCGTTAATCCAGCCGTTTGCGGCTTTCTTCATTCCAATCACTCCAATATATATTTCTAAACCCATTTTCAAAGTTTATAATGACTATAAACTGAAATTGGTCTTATACAAATGGCCAGTTTTTATAAAAAGAAGAATGCCAGTTTGGAGGGAGTAAAAATGGATATCACGCCATTTTTAAATAGAGATCTGAATATTCCGCTTTATCAGCAGCTTTATCGGCATTTTAAGGAAAATATGCATCAGGGCCGTCTTCCTAAAGGACTGAAGCTTCCTTCAAAAAGGCTTTTGTCAAGTCAGCTTTCCATCAGTCAGACGACTGTGGAGCGGGCCTATGAACAGCTTGCCGCCGAAGGCTATATTGTCAGTAAGCCGAGAAGCGGATGGTTTGCCGATTATGACTCGGACGCCGTCTATGTGAAAAAGCCGGGCGCTTCGCCTGTTCAAACAAAGGCGAAGGAAGACCGCCAATGGATTGATTTTCACTACGGCACTGTGGATGCCGCTCATTTTCCGTTTTCGGCATGGCGCAAAAGTATGGTTGCAAGCTTAGATCAATACGGGCATGAGCTGTATCGGCCCGGGGATGATTTGGGCGAGCTTGAACTGAGAACGCTCATTTCAGAGTACTTATATCAGTCGCGCGGCGTGAATTGTCTTCCTGAACAAGTGATAGTCGGCGCCGGGAACCCTGCTCTTTTGCAAATGCTGTGCAAAATATTTGAAGCAAATCTATCCATCGGATATGAAGATCCGGGTTATCCGAGAGCGAGGGAGATTTTTAAAGCCAATCACATGAAGATCATTCCGATACCCGTCGACGATGAAGGAGTCTGTATCCGAAAGCTGAATGAAGAGCGGCCGCGTCTTGTATATGTCACACCTTCTCATCAATTTACGTTAGGAACGATTATGCCGGTAAACAGAAGGATTCAGCTGCTGAAATGGGCGAAGGAACATCAATCGTTCATTATAGAAGATGATTATGACGGAGAATTCAGATACAACGGCCAGCCGATCCCATCATTGCAGGGGCTTGATCAGCATCACCGTGTCATTTATATGGGAACGTTTTCCCAATCTCTGCTTCCTTCGCTGCGCATCAGCTATATGATTCTTCCTTTGCCGCTTATCGAAAAAGGCAGGGAAATCGCTTCTTTATATAAACAGACCGTTTCCTGCCACAGTCAGCTGACGCTGGCTCAATTTATCAAAAGCGGAGAGTGGCAGAAACATATTAACAGAATGAGAAAGCTGTACCGGAAAAAAAGAGCGGTATTATTAGAGGCCGTGCGGCGCGAGCTGGGACAATACGTCAGGATTCGCGGAGAAAATTCCGGACTGCGGATTTTACTTGACATTCAGCTGCCTTTCAGTGAAAAAGAGCTGATTGAAAAGGCGGAGGAACAAGGCGTCAAAATCTATCCCGTGTCTCTCACCTATCAAAAACAGCTCCCTGAAAAAACAGTTTCTCTCGGTTTCGCGGGGGTTTCTGAAACCGATATACAAGAAGGCATAAAAAAACTGAGAGCCGCCTGGGCGCTGTAAAAGGCAGCTCACAGTTTGAAATACTGAAGCTTGAGTCAGGGGTGCAGTCTCAGCAGCAAAACGATTTATAGGACGGGCAGGCGGAGCGCAGTATCAATATTTTGTAAATTGAGCCGGACTTGTTCATTTGTGTTCCACGGGTGATACCAGCCTTTTTCCATCATATAGCGTGAGATTTGCTCGTGCATGTCAAGGGCTTCTTCTAAGTGCCGGGTGAGGATCGCTTTCACTTCAGGCGTTCCGGCTTCCGTCGCCGCCATCGCATAGTTTCTGACACCGCTTTTTGCCGAATTCAATAAATCCATTGCGACAATTTGGTCTGTCAGTGCATTCATTCCCGTCAAGTATTCAATAATCGGATTCATTCGTCATTCATCTCCTCATTCATGCTGTGCATCAGATAAAATCGAGGCAAACTCCTGCAATTGCCTTGTTGATGTATCCGCATCCTGCTGCATGATTTCTTTCAGCTGCGGATCGGATACGAGCGCTTTCATGGTTTTGGATTTCGTCAGACAAAGTGACTTAAAAGAAGCCATCTCCTGAATTTCGAGTAATTCATGTAAGGCGCTGGCCATTTCTGTAGCCTCCGTTCTTTAAGGTTTGAGTACAACTTTAATACAATCATCTGTTTTCGTGTCAAACATCTCATAGCCGTGCTTCGCTTCGCTGAGCGGAATGACATGGCTTACAACATCGCCCGGATCAATTTTGCCGGTAGACACCAGTTCAAACATATACGGCATATAGTGGATGACGGGAGCTTGTCCTGATCGGATATTGACGTTTCGCTGCATGATATCGCCAAGGGGAAACCCGTTGTATCTGCCGCCGTACACACCCGTAATCTGGATCGTTCCGCCTTTTCGCACCGCTTGGGACGCGATGACCAATGCGCTCATCGCTCCGCCTTGAAGTTTTAATCCGCTGGCGAGGAATTCCAGGTCCGTCATTTTTCCGTCCATGCCGACGGCGTCAATAACCACGTCGGCGCCGCCTTTAGTGATTTCCTTCAGGTAGCTGCCCGTATTTTCGTGGTCTTCGAAGTTCACGAGTTCCACTTTATTCGTCCGTTTCGCATGCTGGAGACGGTAGTTGACATAGTCTACGGCTATTACGCGTTTTGCTCCCTTTAACCAGCAGAATTTTTGAGCGAAAAGGCCCACGGGCCCGCAGCCGAGAACGATAACTGTATCGCCTTCTTTTACGCCGGCATTGTCAACGCTCCAAAAGCCGGTTGTCATCGCATCGGCAATAACACTCAATTTCTCATCCGGTTCTTCACATGTTTCGGGGACTTTAAAATGAGTAAAGTTCGCAAAAGGGACGCGTAAATATTCGGCCTGGCCGCCCGGATAGCCGCCGGTACTCCCTGAATAGCCGAAATAAGCGCCCATATCGCCGTTTTCATTTGATTGGTCACATTGGCTTTCTAGGTGATTTTTACAATAAGTGCATTCTCCGCAGGCGATATTAAAAGGAATAATGACACGGTCCCCTTTTTTGACTTTCGTCACGCCGGGGCCGACTTCTTCCACGATG
Source organism: Bacillus sp. EB106-06-01-XG163 (assembly GCF_058791615.1). Lineage (NCBI taxonomy): Bacteria > Bacillati > Bacillota > Bacilli > Caryophanales > Bacillaceae > Bacillus > Bacillus sp. EB106-06-01-XG163. The sequence goes on along the minus strand of NZ_JBYTDS010000007.1, from coordinate 34,707 downwards.
CCCATCGGTTCATGCCCGATGATGTAGTCTTCCTGCAAGTTCGGGATGAGTCCGTGGATTAAATGTAAATCAGACCCGCAAATTGCCGTACTTGTGACTTTTATAATCATGTCATCGTGTTTTTCAATCTTCGGATCAGGCACGTCTTTGACAACGACGTTTTTCACTCCTTGATACGTTACGGCCTTCATGCTGTAATACCTCCAGTGTTAGTGTTCATCAGGTGTGCGGTCAAACATCCCTTTTCTGTTTGTTTCAACGGGAAACAGATTCATATTTCCGACCATGAGGGTATTTTTCGCAGAGAGCTGATCCAATTTATACTGTTCGCTCAGATCATGCGGGTGAAACCACTTTTTGCTGACCATCAAGTCTGTTATCTCCTGATGCATCGCGATTCCCTGCATGAGCTGTTTGCGCAGCAAAGCTCTTACATCAGGTGAAGCGGTTTCTGTTAAAGCGACGGCGGTATTTCTGACGCCTTCTTTGGCGCGTATGAGAAAATCCATTGCGAATGTCATGTCTGCAAGTTCAGGGACATGTAATGAATTGATCGGATCTAAATGGTCATGATTCAATGATGCTTACCTTCCTTTCAATTGATGATCGAAGTCGGCCGGTTTTGAGGAACGGGAGCCTGAAACGTTGCCCGTTCATAAACCGCCTGCAGATCAGCCAGGTCTTGTGAGGCTTGCTGAACATCTTTCTCCATTAACGTTTTCAGGTCCTGATCAAACACAAGCCCTTGCATGAGCTTGGATTTCGCGACACAAAGCGTCTTGAAGTTAATGATTTCATGTAAGTCCAGCGACTCGTGAGCCGCTAATTCACGCTTTTCCATAATTATCTTTAAACCTCCTCTTCTCAATTACGTAATTAATTTCCCCTGAGAAAAGAGCTCTAGTCTTACAAATTTTGTTTATCAGAAAAAGCGGAGAAAAAGCCTGACGGTGCATCAAAAAAAGAGGAAGCACAATCGCTTCCTCTTGTTCACATGGAATGGCTGTTGGTGTCATGAACATTTTTCTGATGCGCGGGCGGTTTTGCCGCGCGGGAGACGAGCCCGCTGAGCACGATGCCGATCAGTACGATGATCGTAAAATAGTTGGGGGATGCAGGGAGAAAAAACGGCATTGAGCATCACTCATTGTGATATCGAAGGCCATAAGCTGACACAAGGCAAAACACCGGAGAAACCGGAAGAATAAAATGAAAAAGCAGATCGTTATGATCTGCTTTTTTTATGTGCTGACCGCATCCATGAAAAGAGAAAAAAGCTTTTTCATGTCTTCATGTTTTTTTGTCAGCATTTCGGGATGCCATTGCACGCCGACGACAAATAATTCACCCGTCCGTTCAATTGCTTCAATGGCCCCGTCTTTCGCATAAGCCGAGGCTTTAAACGAAGGCGCCGTCTCTTTTATGATCTGGTGATGGAATGAATTCACCCGCGCTGAATCGCCAAACAAGGTATGGAGACGTGTCCCTTTTTCAAAAGAAACATGATGGGTTTTTAGCGGCGGATCTTTTTCTTGATCATGCTTAATGTCAGCAAACGAAGCGTGTGTCAGGTCTTGATATAAAGTTCCCCCGTAAGTGACGTTTAACATATGCATCCCCCGGCAGATGGCCAGAATCGGCTTTTCTAAAGCAACCGCCGTGAGAATCAGCTCCTTCTCGTAGGCGTCCCGATCAGGAAAGGTCTTTCTTAAAGCCTGTAAAGGTTCTTCGCCGTAAAACAGCGGGTCTATATCCTGACCGCCGGACAGAATGATCCCGTCAACATGAGAGACCTGTTCCTTTAAAAGCGCCGTCTCTTGAATCACCGGCAATATAAACGGCACACCGCCGGCCTCAGAAACAGACTGAATATAATCATTATTGACATATGCCCGATTATAACCCGGGAAAGGGCCGGATTGATCAGCCATAATGTTTCCCGTAATTCCAATGCGTTTGGCCATTCTTCGCCCCCCTGAACCATGCTCATAATTAATCTGAACGTAGGTTGTACAAATCAGTTTGAAATTATTCTTCATGATACGTGAGCTTTCCAAAACAAAACCCGTGACAGTCACGGGTTTTTCATTCATTTCAATTTCTTGATTTCTTCCGTCAGCTCTTTGAATTTTTGATCAAGCTCACGATATTGTTTATCAGCCGGAGTCATGAAGCTGAGTTTTCCGAGGACTTCCTGCCGTTCGGTCTCAAGCTTTAATCGCAGTTCTTCAGCATCGTCCCTGACGGAGGGAGATTCTTTCCATTGTTTTCGGACGCTGCCGTTTGAGATATCAAGCCGGATGTCCGTCGTCTTTTCGACAAAGTAACGATCATGAGATACGATGATGAGCGTTCCGTCGTATCGGGCCAAAGTGTCTTCAAGCTGCTCGCGTGACGGCAGATCAAGGTGGTTTGTCGGCTCATCCAGAATCAGCACATCTTTCTCCTCCAGAATAAACGCCATCAGTTTGCATTTGACCCGCTCTCCCATGCTCATCTTGCCGATGGGTTCCGTCCATTGCGCTGCGGTAAATCCTAAATGCTTCATGAGGGATTGAACATTTCCCCTTGCTTCGAACGTTTCTTTGTAAAAAAGCTGTTCGGGGGTTTTATCAAGCGGGAGGTCGAATACTTCCTGGGTTAAATATCCGACGTTTGCAGACGGAGAAATCCATATGCTGCCGTCCTGTGCTTTTTCCTGACCGAGGATGACCTTCAATAATGTTGTTTTCCCGCTGCCGTTCGGGCCTGTAATCGCGATCTTTTCACCGTGCATCACAGTGAAATTCACGTTTTTGAAAAGCGTTCGGCCGTCATATGACTTTGCGGCATCCCTTACTTCTAAAAAACGCTTTCCCGCTTTTTTGCGGTGTTCAATGGAAAAACGGACTTCATACTCCGCTTCAACCGGTTCTGCTTTCGCTTTTTCAAGCTCTTTTTCAAGACGCTTCTGCTTTGATTTAATCTGGGCGTCCGTGCGTTTTGCTTTGACGCGATGGTATTCTTTAAAGCCTTCTATTTTCGTTGATTGGGCATGGGCTTTTTTTGACCAGGCGCTCAGCTCGTTCATTTGAGCTTCAATCCGTCTGATCATATGCTGCTGATTCTCATATTCCCGCTGCTGTGTCAGCCTTCTCTGTTTGCGGACCTCCATATAGCTTGAATAATTCCCTTTATGTTCAATGAGTTTCTTTCCTTCGATGGCCCAGATTTTTGTCGCCGCTGCATCTATAAAAGCACGATCATGCGAAACAAAAATAATGGTGCCTTTGTAATTCTTGATCTGATTTAGCAGTATTTCTAAACTGTGCTGATCGAGGTGGTTCGTCGGCTCATCTAATAACAAAAGGCTGCTTGAGGAGGAGAAACCTTTGGCAAGACGGGCTTTCAATTTTTCTCCGCCGCTTAATTGCGAAAAGGCGCGTGCGGGCACGTTCCACTTTTCCAACAAGGCTGCCTCCGCAGGCTCCGGATGGCCGGAATCATAAGCTTCCGTTTCTTGTTCCACCATATATATGTTCACATCTTGCATCATCTGGATCTGTCCTTGTGACGGCGCTTTTTGATTGCAGATCAATTGCAGCAATAACGATTTGCCGGCGCCGTTTTTACCGATAACGCCGATGATGTCACCTTGCTGAACGCTCGCGCTGATCTGTTCAAAAAGGGGAACACTGTTGATTTCATAACTGATGCCGCTTATTTTTAACATTTCTTTCATATGTCAATCCCTCGCTTTAAAGGGAGGACCAAAAAAATCCTCCCAATTGATTTGGAAGGATTAGCCGTACCTGTGCATGATCAAATAAGCTATTTTTACATAGCTTTCGTATCGTATAGAAAATGGGCAGACTAATCCTATTTTTTCTGATTTGAAATATTTGATTTCAAACGGTCAAAATAAGATTAGTTAATCATTGTCCACCCATCATCCCTTCGTATTTGTTACAAACAGTGTAGCACACACTTATCTGTAAAAGCAAAGGGTATAAGCCTTTTTATTCCAGATTGGAGACTTCCCATTCTTCTTCTAAAACGGCATAATAATATTCGTCCCACCATTCATTATCATGGGGGATGCATTTTTTGAAAAAGCCTTCCCGTCTCATCCCGATCTTTTCCATCACCCGGTGCGAAGCCATGTTTTCCGGCTGACATGTCGCAATGATCCGGTGTAATTTCATCTTGTTAAACCCGAATGCCAGCACGGCGCGCGCCGCCTCTGAAGCATATCCTTTGCCCTGGTATTCCGGGTGAAACACCCAGCCGATTTCATACGTATGATCGCCAAAATACTGAAAAAAAGCAATGTGGCCAATGACCGTTTTCTCATCCTTCAATAAAACGGGAAACTTCCCGGCATGTTCACCGCTGTTTTCAGTAACGAATTTCCTAACATCTTCTTCAGTAAAGACACCCTCTGGTATATATTTCATGACATTCGGATTTGAGGTGTACGCATAGACATCCTGCCAATCTTCCGGTTCAAATGTCCGAATTATGAGCCTGTCAGTTTTGATATTCATTTTTTATGTTCCTCCATCAAAAAGGTTTCATTTACTACTTCGATTGAAAGATGTAAAAACCTTTAAGCGGGGAAGAGCCGAATAAAAAAAGCCTGCAGCTATACACTGCAGGCGGTTATTTTTCATTTGCGGCGGCGGGCAGGTTTGTAAACCCGAATTGCCCTCCGACAGCTTCTTTTACTTCATGAATAACGATAAATGATTTCGGGTCAATTTTTTGAACATGTTTTTTGATTTTCAGCAATTCGTTCTTTTTAATGACAACATAGATAATGCGCTTGTCTTTGCTGCCGTAATAGCCGTATCCGTAAAAAATCGTCGCCGCGTTGCCGTACTCGGAGGTGATGGCTTTGGCGATTTCTTCGTATTGGTCAGACATAATGGTGAGAGCTTTTTTATTATGGAAACCCTCAATGACAATATCGACGATTTTGGCGCACAGATATACGAATATAAACGTATACAGCATATGATTGATGCCGATCGCTAAAACGGATGCGAAAATGATGACACAATCCATATAAAACATGCTTTTCGAGATGTTAAAGCCCTTTGTGTAATTTAATAAATACGCCAACAGCGTGGTCCCGCCGGTAGATCCGTCAGCAATAAAGATCAATGCCAGCCCCGCTCCCATCAGCAGAGCGCCGAATACAATCCCGAGCACCATATCGTGCACGCCGAACGGAATAAAGCTGACGATGCTGAGAAAAACAGAAGTCATTCCCGTACCGAGTATCGTGTATAAAATCGTTTTTTTCGTTAAAAATTTATAAGCCAGCCCGATAAAAATCAAATTTACAACCAGAGTCGTAATACTTGCAGGTATATGGAAAAGATAATATAACACGAGAGCGATTCCCACGGTGCTGCCGTCCCCTAAATGATTCGGGATGACGAAAAATTCCACGGACGCCGCAATAAGAAAGGCTCCGGCCATAATCATCAGTATATCCTTGCAAATGTTCTTCATGTGCAAACCTCCTCTGCAGTCAAAAATATATAAAAAACAAAAACGCCTCAAAAATTATCCAGCAGAACTAAATAATTTTTAAGACGAATCATTCACAATCTCGTTTGTTCATTCAGTAAAGAATGATCAGCTTCAATATCGAAGATTATATAGACACCTTCACATCTTGTCAATGCCGTGAAAATTGATTTTTCTGCAGTGTATATGAGGTTTAAATCAATTTAAAACGAGGAATGATATCAGAAGAGTTTTCATTTCTGCTCTATCAATAAGAGAAATGTAATGAGAGACAACGAAGAAGGGATGATGACATTGGAACGAATTTTTATCAGTCCGGCCAAATACGTGCAGGGAAAAAACGCCATTGAAACGATCGGCGGACATCTGGAGGGCGTTGGTGAAAAAGCCGTCGTCATCGCGGACAAAACCGTATGGGATATCGCGGGCCACAAGGTGACGGCTGAATTAAAGAAAAGCAATATCTCTTCTGAAGAGGCGGTTTTCAACGGCGAAGCCTCCCAGGAAGAAATGAAAAGAATTGCCGGCATCGCAGAAAAAGCAGGCGCGACTATTGTCATCGGAGTCGGCGGCGGTAAAACGCTTGATACGGCCAAAGCCGTATCAGATGAAATAAACGGCTATACCGTTATCGTGCCGACGGCCGCTTCAACTGATGCTCCGACAAGCGGGCTGTCTGTCGTGTATTCTGAACAAGGCGCGTTCGAAAACTATCGTTTCTATCATAAGAATCCTGACTTGGTTCTGGTCGATACGAAAATCGTCGCGGAAGCCCCGCCGCGCTTTTTAGCATCAGGGATTGCCGATGCGATGGCGACGTGGATAGAGGCGCGCAGTGTCATCGCCAATGGCGGTAAAACGATGGCAGGCGGAATTCCGACAATCGCCGGAGAGGCTATCGCGGAAAAATGTGAAGCGGTATTATTCAAATACGGCCGTCTCGCTTATGAGTCTGTGAAAGCGAAAGCCGTTACGCCCGCATTGGAAGCGGTGGTTGAAGCCAATACACTTTTGAGCGGACTGGGATTTGAAAGCGGCGGCTTAGCTGCGGCACATGCCATTCATAACGGATTTACCGCGCTTGAAGGTGAAATCCATCACTTGACCCACGGTGAAAAAGTGGCATTCGGCACGCTCGTTCAATTGGCGCTGGAAAAACGTTCGCTTGAGGAAATTGAGCGGTATATCGCGTTTTATATCAGCTTGGGGCTGCCTGTCACACTTGAAGACATCAAATTGAAAGACGCATCTAAAGAGGACATTATGAAAGTGGCAGAAGCCGCGACGATTGAAGAAGAAACAATTCATGCCGCTTTTGACGTGACGGCTGACGACGTGGCGGATGCCATTATAGCGGCTGATCAATACGCAAAAGCATTTAAAGAAAAACACGCGTAAAACCTTTTACCGTGTGACCCGGACCCAAGGGCTGTTACAGCCCTTGGTTTTTTTATGCCCTTTGAAAACTTTTAAAAATAAAGAAAAAATTATGATACAATATACAAATGTTTTGAGAGATTGACAAAGGAAAGGTGGGAACGATATGCTGCATAATCCGACCGGTAAGGAGCGGCTTGCGCTGGCTTTTCTTCTCGGAATGCTTGCGATACTGGGGCCGCTCAATATAGATATGTATCTGCCGAGTTTCCCTGAAATCGCTGAAGATTTAAGCGCCCGCGCATCGCTTGTCCAGCTCAGTTTAACCGCATGTCTGATCGGACTGACAATCGGACAGGTTGTTGTCGGCCCGTTAAGTGACGCGAAGGGAAGAAGAAAACCGTTATTACTATGTATTTTTTTATTTGCGTTGTTTTCTCTGTTTTGCGCACTTGCACCGAACATTACTACATTAGTGATTGCCCGTTTTCTTCAAGGATTCACCGCTTCGGCAGGACTCGTTTTATCCCGTGCAATCGTCAGAGATGTGTTTTCGGGAAGAGAGCTTTCTAAATTTTTCTCGCTGCTGATGGTCATTACCGCCGTCGCGCCGATGGTGGCGCCGATGACGGGAGGCGCGATTTTACTGCTTCCGTTTGCATCATGGCATACGATTTTTCTCTTTTTAACCTTTATCGGGTTTTTGCTTGTTCTTATCATTGCGCTCAAGCTGACAGAAACCCTGCCGCCGGAAAAGCGGATTCCGAGCTCCATCGGAAATTCCGTGCGGACAATGGGAAGCCTGCTGAAGGATCGGTCATTTATCGGTTATGCGCTGACGGTCGGTTTTATTCACGGCGGGAGCTTTGCGTATGTCTCCGGAACGCCTTTCGTGTATCAGGATATTTACGGAGTATCGCCTCAGGTATTCAGTGTTTTATTCGGCATAAACGGTCTGGCGATCATTACCGGAAGCTTTATCATCGGGCGTTTCGGCGGAATCATTCACGAAAAAAGCCTGTTGAGAATCGGCGTGATTACAGCGATGACGGCGACTGCCGTTCTGCTCGTCATGACGATCATTCACGGACCGCTGGCGGCACTGGTGATTTCAATTTTTATTTATATGATTACGATCGGCATGACGCTGACAAGCACCTTTACATTGGCGATGGAAAAGCAGGGACACCGCGCGGGAAGCGCAAGCGCACTGCTTGGCATGCTTCCGCTTCTTCTCGGTTCCATCGTGTCGCCGCTTGTGGGGATGAATGAAGCGACGGCCGTCCCGATGGGGGCAATTATGTTCACGACATCCGTTATCGGTTCCATCGCTTTTTTCGCCTTAACAACAAAACCGGAGAAAGCAAAAAAGGAGTGAAATGATTCACTCCTTTTTTTGATGCCCGTTATTCATATTTCTTCAGCACGATCGCCGAATTATGCCCGCCAAAGCCGAATGAGTTGGAAAGGCCGATCGTTAACGATTGATGGCGGGACCCGTCTGCTACATAGTCCAAATCACATGCCGAATCAGGGTGCTGCAGATTGATCGTCGGCGGGATGATGCCGTGTCTCAGGCTTTCTGTCAGAGCGATGGCTTCAACGCCGCCTGCCGCGCCAAGCATGTGGCCGAGCATTGATTTGTTGGCCGTAACCGGAATATCATACGCAAGCTCCCCGAATAATGTCTTGATGGCCAATGTTTCAGAAAGATCTCCGGCTTTTGTGCTTGTCGCATGGGCGCTTACGACATCAATGTCTTCCGCTGAAACATTCGCCTTTTTCAAAGCGTTTTTCATCGCCAGGTATGCGCCCGTTCCCTCCGGATGGGAGGCCACCATATGATAGGCGTCAGAGCTCGCACCGTAGCCGAGCACCTCACAAAGGATCGGGGCATTTCTGCCGATTGCGCTATCCAATGATTCCAATACTAAGATGCCCGCGCCTTCACTCATGACAAATCCATCGCGATCCGCGTCAAACGGCCGGCTTGCCGCGGCGGGGTCTTCGTTTCTCGCTGACAGCGCGTGGGCATTGCCGAAGCTGGCTAATGACAAATTCGTAATCGCCGCTTCCGCTCCCCCGGCAAACATGATATCTGCGTCATCATTCCGAATGGCGTTGAATGCTTCCCCGATCGACGTATTGCCGATGGAACACGCGGTGACGGGAGAAAGTGAGGGGCCGAGCGCGCCTAATCTGATGCTGATTTGAGCGGCGGCCGCATTTGAGATCATCATGGGGACAAGGCTTGGGCTCACTTTTCGCGCTCCCCGTTCATTTAAAGTATGAACGTTATCAATCAAAGTCGTGATGCCGCCGATTCCCGAGCCGACGTACACGCCGAGGCGTTCACGGTCAATCTGATCGAGCTGAATCCCGGAGCTTTCAAGCGCCTGTTCCGCTGCCGCTAAAGCAAACTGGCTGAAACGGTCAAGCCGTCTCGCTTCTTTTCTGCCCCATCTTTCTTCTGCGTCAAAATCACGGACGGTGCCGGCTATTTTTGTCTTGGAGCCGGAGACATCAAACGAATCGATGAAAGAGATTCCCGATTTTCCTTCCGTCAGGTGTTTCCAAAATGTATGCACATCATTGCCGAGAGGTGAAATCACTCCCATTCCGGTGATCACAACTCTTTTCATGGTCATTCCTCCTTCGGTATGTATTTATTTTAACTCGTAATTATCCTATTACAAGTTGTTGATTATCCTAGTATAATAAATACCAGGGTAAGAGAGGAGAGATTCGGTATGATACCAGAAGGAAGATTGCAGGCGCTCTCAGAGTTTTTAAAAACGCAGCGGGCCAAAATTTCTCCGCAGATGGCCGGGCTGCCGATGGGCACAAGGAGAAGAACGCCCGGACTCCGAAGAGAAGAGGTCGCGCAATTAGCCGGCGTAAGCACCACGTGGTATACGTGGCTGGAGCAGGGCAGAGACATTAAAGTGTCCGCAGCCGTATTGGACGCCGTTTCCGATGCGTTGCAGCTGAACAAAGATGAGAGAAATTATTTATACGCCCTTGCCATTGAGGAGGGCGTGAAGCAGCCGTTTGCTGCGGAGGAAGAAGCGGTTATCAGCCCGTCGCTTTCAAAAATCCTGCAGGAGCTCCGTTATTGTCCCACCATTATCTCGGACAGGCGGTGTCATATCGTGGGATGGAACCAGGCCGCGGCTCACGTATTTTTAGATTTTGAACAAATTCCTCCTGAAAAACGGAATCTCATAGAGCTTTTGTTTTCCAGAAAAGAATTAAGAAGTTTAGCCGTGAACTGGGAGCACTTTGTGAAAGGATTCATCGCCATTTTCAGAACGTATTACGGCCAGTATGTAGCTGATACGTGGTATTCTCAGTTTATAGAAGAAATGGAGAAAACGTATTCGGAATTTCATACGCTGTGGAATGAGAGCGAAGTCAGCTCGGCACCCGAAGTATTAATTGAGTTCCGCCACGCGAAGGCGGGAAAAATGGTCTTTAACCTGACTTCATTTCAGGTTCAGGGCAACAGTGATCTGCGCTGCAGTGTGTATACGCCAGTAGATCATACCGAAACGGAAGCAAAGCTGAAAAAGCTCTTCGAAAACAGATGAAGAACAGAAAAAAACGGGAGGCGGCCGCCTCCCGTTTCAGTTTAAAATAAAAGCATGAGACCGGCGATGGCCGGTGTTAAAAAGATGGCTGATTTCAGAATGACTTTCGGCACGAGGTTGGTGAATTTCGCTCCGACATATGCGCCGCACATCGTTCCGATCAGCACTTTGACCAACAGCATATAATCGACAAATCCTTCCGTCACATAACCGAGTCCTCCGCCGACCGCAAGCGGGATAATGACAAGCATGGTGGTGCCGACCGACTGGCGGATGGATAAGCGCAAAAGAATCATTAAGCCGATTTGGATGAAAGGGGCAGAGCCGATCCCGAACGTTCCGGACAAGATTCCTGCGATGACACCGAGTACAACGGCTTTCACCCATATGTTCAGATTGCTTTGCTGTCCGGAATCTTCTTGTGTTTCTTTTACAATAAATAACCGGACTAAAATAAGCAGAGCAGATAAAAACAGCATGCCCGCCGTCAAGTAATGCAGCAAATCTGCGGGGATAAGGGAAGTAAGCCTTGCCCCGAAAAACGAACCGAATGCCGCAAAAACGCCGACGATGAGACCGATTTTCATCTGAATATTGCCTTCACGGTAGTGGCTGAATGCCCCCGATAAACTTGTGAAAGCCATTCCGGCAAGGGAGGTGCCTAAAGCCGTATGAATCGGTACGTGAAACAGTATAGTTAAAAGTGCAATGACAAAACCGGCTCCCCCGGCGCCGATAAACCCGAGAATAATCCCGAGAAGAAACATAACGAGTATAATAAGCACAATCTTCTCCTCCATTTAGATGCCTGATCACCATGTTCCGCTCCGCTGTATCAGGTTTTAATAATCGACCGTAGTCCGTCGACCGTCGTCTAATATCTTTATGTTACCTCAAATTTAAGGTATTGGCAAGAAGCCGAATTGCTTTTATACAGAGGGTTTACAGCTCTTTCACCATCACTTTTTCACCATTGAAGTCCAGCTCTCCATTGAATAAGAAGCCGAATTTTTGATAAAGCCGCAATGCGTGGACGTTATCTTCAAACAGGCTTAAATAAATCCGTCTGCAATCATATATTCGAACGAGATGACGGATTAGGGCATCAAGCAACAGCTTGCCCAATCCCCGTCCCTGATAACGTTCATCAATAAAAAAACGGTCAAGCCACACTCTGCCGTTTTCATTTTCCTCATCATATTCCGGAAACCATCCGTACATGGCAAAGCCGACCAATTCCCCGTTAACATAAAGACCGGCCGGCTGATAATGCCGGCAATCCTCAGCATCTTGTAAGCACTCTTCCGCGGTTTCAATAAATGAAGTCTGGCTTTCCCTTACATGAAGCGCCAGTATATCGGCACGGTTTTCTTCCGTGACTGTTCTGATTTCAATCGTCATACTTGATACTCCTCTTCCGCTTTTTTTGAGACGGTAAAGCTTTCATTGCGTAAGCCATTTGTGAATCAGCCTTCTCTCGGATACAATGATCATCATAAAGGATATGGTTACCGTATAGTCAAGGAGGCATTATGAGCGAAGACGTCAGAAAATACTTCACAACGGGTGAATTTGCAAAACTGTGCCACGTAAAAAAACAAACCCTGTTCCATTATGACGAGATCGGCCTGCTTTCTCCGGAAATCAAAAAAGCGAACGGATACAGATACTATTCCTATCATCAATTCGAACTGTTCCAGGTCATCGGTCTGTTTAAGGAGGTCGGCGTGCCCTTGAAGCAGATCAAACCGCTCTTAACAGACAAAACCCCTGAGGGTATCATCGCGCTTTTAAAAGAGAAATCTTCAGAAATCGAAAGCAAAATCAAAAAGCTGGAGCACCTGCAAAGGATGATTCGGACGAAGGTGAAGCTGACCGAACAAGCCTTGGAGACAGACTTTTCCTCCGTCTCATTGCAGCGATTAGATGAAGAGACACTTATGATAGGACGGCCCGTACTCCATTTGCCAGAACGGCAATATACTGCCGCCATTTCCGAATTGATCCGCTATATGCGGGTACATGAACTCGATCAGGGGCATCCGGTCGGCGGACTGTTTGCGCGGGAGCAGATTCTGAAAAAAGAATTCTACAACTACACCCATTTTTATATGAAGACAGAAGAAGGCATAGAGAATAGAGACCTCCATATCAAGCCGAAAGGGCTTTATGCCGTCGGGTACCAAATAGGGGATGAAGCGGAAGCGGCTTACCGCAGCATCATGCAGTTTACTGAAGAGTATGGGCTGGAAATGGGCGATTATGCATATGAAGAATATATGCTTGATGAGGTTGTGGCGGACGGGTTTGACAATCAGATCACAAGAATCCAGCTGCAAGTCCGCAATCCATAAAGCCGATGCCGCCGTTCATTTACGTCTTTTAACAAACCTTGTATAATGAGAAAAATCAGATTGCAATTGAGGTGAAAAACGATATGTTTCTAGCGCCCTTATTTGAACATGATGTACCGGCAGCACTTCTCCGCCCTTAATGGAGGAAGGTGACTGCGCTTCTCTCCGTTAGGGCATATGACGTGACCTAATATGATAACGGAGGGTGCATCAAATTGAAAAATACATTGTTCGGTTCGATTTATTTGGCATTGGCCGCCAGTATCTGGGGCGGTATGTATGTCGTTGTAAAAGTTGTGGTAGCGGTCATTCCGCCGCTTGAACTGGTATGGCTGAGATATGCGGTGGCGCTTCTTTCGCTTTTGATTCTCAGTTTATTTACACGCCAATCCTGGAAAGTTCATAAACGTGATTTATTACTGATCGCTGCGATCGGATTGATCGGCAACACGATTTCGATCGTCACGCAGGAAATCGGCACGAAATTATCAACCGCGCAGATGGGTGCGATTATTACGGCATCCACTCCCGCATTTATGGTTGTATTTGCCCGGCTGATGTTGAAAGAACGGTTAACGCTGAAAAAAGGAATATCGACAGGGCTGGCGACGATCGGAGTATTGCTCATTGTGGGGAACGGAGATCTCAATATGTCGAGCCAGCTCGGCGGTCTCTCGCTTCTGGCTGCGGCGCTGACATGGGCTTTGATGTCCGTGCTGATGAAACGGGTTCCCGGCCATTACTCACCGCTTGTCGTCACAACGTATTCCATTTGCGTCGCATTTGTCATCCTGACCCCGTTTACAGCGGGCCCGCTTCGGGAGATTCCTTTGTCTCAGCTTGCCCGGCCTGAGATATGGGGCGGACTTTTATATCTGGGTGTGATCTCAACCGCCTGCGCGTTCATGCTTTGGAATCGCGGATTGCAATTACTGAATGCGGCAAGCGGCGGTCTGTTTTTCTTCTTTCAGCCGCTTTCCGGGACTTTGCTCGGCTGGCTGCTGCTGGGAGAGACGATCGGAGGAACCTTCTGGATCGGGGCGGCTCTTATTGTTTCAGGCGTCGTTCTCGTCATGATAGAAAAATAGAAAATGAAAAAAAGCCATTCAGCAAATGAATGGCTTTTTTCTGATTTCCGGCAGGATTCGCTCCTCCATAAACAGAAAACAAGGAGCAGAAACGGATCATGGGCACCGGTACTCTCAAGGTGCAATATCCTGACTCTTGGGGTTTCGTCAATTAACATAACGGGCGGTGAAAAAATGGAGCCAAAATGGCTTGAATGGGCAAAACAGCTTCAATCCGCGGCGCAAGCGGGGCTGGCTTATTCCAAAGACATATATGATATTGAGAGATTTGAAGAAATAAGAAAAATAAGCGTGGATATCATGGCGCATCATACCGGCACCGACAAAAGGATCATCAAAGACGTATTCGCCGGTGACACGGGCTATCCCACTCCGAAAGTTGATATCAGAGCGGCAGTTTTTAAAGATCAGAGCATATTAATGGTAAGAGAGAAAAGCGACGGCAGATGGGCGCTGCCGGGCGGATGGGCTGATATCGGGATTTCTCCGGGCGAGACCGCTGTCAAAGAAGTAAAAGAGGAATCGGGAATCGAAGTAAAGCCCGTTAAACTGTTAGCTGTAATGGATAAGAAATGCCATTCCCATCCGCCGTCCGCCGCCCACGTTTACAAAGTGTTTATCAAATGCGAGATCATCGGCGGCCGGATCAGGGAGGGAACAGAAACAAGCGCCGCCGGTTTTTTTGCGGAAACGGAACTGCCGCCGCTATCTGAAGCCCGCAATACAGAAAGTCAGATTGAAAAGATGTTTGCGTATCTCAAACATCCGGACGAACCCGTTTATTTTGATTAAGGCAGCAATCAGAAAGAAAAGGGGGCCCGAGTATAATGGAGGATTCAATTAAACAGCAGGCGCAGCGGCAATTTGCCAAAAACGCCGCGAAATATGTGACTAGTCCAGGACACGCCGCAGGAGAGGATTTGGCGTATCTCGTTTCAGCCTCCGGTGCCGAAAAGCATATGGACGTGCTGGATATCGCGACGGGAGGCGGACATACGGCTAACGCTCTCGCTCCTCTCGTACGCTCTGTTATCGCCTATGACCTCACGGAAGAAATGTTAGCAGCCGCTGAAGCATTTATAACCGGAAACGGATGGACGAACGTGTCATTCGAAAAAGGCGATGCTGAAAAGATGCCGTTTTCCGATGCTGCTTTCGATATCGTCACATGCAGAATCGCAGCGCATCATTTTCCCGATGTCAGAGCCTTTGTTCATGAAGCGTTTCGGGTTGTCAAACCGGGCGGCAGACTGCTTCTCATTGACAATACCGCACCTGAAAAGGATGAATATGACCATTTTTATAATGACATTGAAAAGAAACGGGATCAGAGCCACTTTCGAGCGTGGAAAAAAACAGAATGGCTCCGTTTTCTGGAGACAGCCGGCTTCCGGATTGAATCCGCTGTCTGCTTTTTGAAACCATTTCAATTTACCGTCTGGTGTGAACGGGCAGGCCTGACTGAAGAGAAAGCCGCATTACTGGAAAAACAGATGCTGGATGCTCCTCGTGATATACAGCGGTTTTTTTCTGTAGAAAAGGATCAATCAGGCCGTATTGCGGGCTTCACAGGTGAATCGGCCTGTTTCTGCGTGATCCGTCCCGTCTGAGACGAAAAAAACCGCTGTGCAGTTTTCCTGCCCGCGGTTTTTTTCGTATTATCTGTTCTTGATTTGAGAAATAATAGCGGAAGTGACATCTTCCGTTGAATGTTTTCCGCCGACATCAGGAGTCAGAATGCCGCTGTTTGTGACCGTTTCAATAGATTGTAAGAGGAGATGACCCAGTTCCTCTTCTCCGAATGAATCGAGCATTAATTTCGCCGTCCATATTTGGCCTATAGGATTGGCAATTCCTTTCCCGACAATATCCGGGGCGGAGCCGTGAACAGGCTCAAACATGGAAGGATATTTGCCGTTTACATTGATGTTGGCTGCGGGAGCGATTCCGATGCTTCCCATAATCGCCGCGCCGATATCTGTCAGCACATCTCCGAACAGATTCGAAGCGACAATGACATCAAAGCGTTCCGGCTGCGTGACGAAGAAGGCCGCCAGTGCATCGATGTGCTGGGAATCCGTCTCAATCCCGGCGTACTCCCGGCTGACCTCTTTAAAGATGTCATCCCAGAACGGCATCGAGTGAACAATACCGTTTGATTTCGTCGCGCTTGTGACGTGTTTCCGCCGACTTGCCGCCAGTTCGAAAGCATACCGCATCACTCTTTCCGTACCCCGGCGGGAAAAGACCGCGTTTTGTATGGCGATTTCGTCCTCACCCTGATAGATTCTGCCGCCGACAGAGCTGTACTCGCCCTCACTGTTTTCGCGGACGACTATCAGATCAAAATCTTTCGGGTTAACGAGGGGGGAAGTGATTCCCGGCAGGAGCTTCGCCGGCCGCACATTAATCACCTGTTCAAATTCCCGGCGTATCTTGATGAGCAGCCCCCACAGCGAAACATGATCGGGGACGAGTTTTTGATTCCCCACCGCTCCCAAAAACAAAGCATCAAAGTGCTGTAACCTTTCTAATCCATCATCCGGCATCATAGTCCCGTGTTCCAAATAATACTCGCAGCTCCACGGAAAAGAAGTGAAATCAAAGACAATGCCTCCATGTAATTCGGCGATCGCATTCAACACCCGCTCCGCTTGAGGGACTGTTTCTTTCCCCACACCGTCCCCCGGTATGCTGGCAATCTTGTATGTTTTCATGTTTCCGTCACCTCTGAATGAATTGTTTTCGGTTTACGGCAGACCGTCGACCGTCGTTCATCATAATTCCATATTACGCCACCTCCGATATGCTGACAAGCTCGGGAATGTTGCTTCCATAGATAAACTGTTATATGATCTTGGTAACAATAAGGCCTAAATTGTATGAAGAGGTAGGAAAGATGGATAATTTTAAATTAGATAAGCCAATCCCGTATTATCTGCAATTTTATTCCCAATTGAAAAAAATGATATTTGACGGGATTTTTAAACCGGGTGAACGGCTGAATGAGACTCAGCTGGCCAAGGATTTCGGAGTCAGCCGGTCGCCGGTCAGAGAAGCCATGCGGCTCCTTGAAAAGGACGGGCTTCTGACGGCAGACGATCGAAACGGCTTTGTCATTTATTCGTTGTCCGTTAAGGATGTTGAAGAGATTTATAAAATCAGAATGTCACTTGAATCACTGGCGGTCGAACTGGTTATTGATGAAGCGGCTGAGAGTGAAATTGACCTCATTGAAAAACAGCTGCGGGAGACGGAAGAAGCCATCAATAAAGGCGTCAAAGAGACTGAGATTATTTCCTTAAACGAGTCGTTTCATCGGCTCCTTGTGGATTTCAGCCGCAACAGCCGGCTGGCCATGCTGCTTGAGCATGTCAATGTGCTGATTCATTTTTGCAGAGTTCTTAATTTTAAAGGAGATGACCGTGCGGAAGTTATTCTGCATGAGCACCGGAAAGTCTTTGAAGAAATAAAAAAGGGCGACAAAACAAAAGCCGTGCAATATATGACGGAGCATCTCAAGCATGATGAAGAACATCTGAAAGGCGTGCTGAGAGCGGAAGAAACAGACGAATCATCACGATAGACAAGGCGAAATGCCTTGTCTTTTTTTGCCGATGTCATCGAACCGTCATAAAGACCTGACGGATGTTCCTTGCATGATTTTTTCCGCGTCATTTATGATGGATATGGAAGAGACGCAAAACAAGCAAAGGAGATTGAAAAATGGCGAAACATATTCTGATGATCAATTTTCCCGCAGAAGGACACGTAAACCCGACTTTGGGTATGACAAAGGCCTTCAGCGAACGGGGCGATCACGTTCATTATATCTCAACGGAAAAATACAAAAGCAGACTGGAAGGAGTAGGAGCGAAAGTTCATCTTCACAGCGATCTGCTCAGAATGACACCCATTGATCCCGGCAGTCCGTCCGGCATACTTGCATTTTTAAAGGTTCATATCAAAACGTCACTGGAGATTTTACATATTGTGCAGCGGCTTGCAGAGGACATTCAATTCGACGCCGTCTATTATGATAAATTCGGTGCGGGAGAGCTGGTGCGGGACTATCTCAACATTCCCGGCATCTCTTCTTCAGCATCCTTCCTGTTCAATGAAGACCGTCTGAAAATACTGCCGCTCCACCCGGAATCGGGCGTGCCGTTTCAGCCGGACAGGGAATGTGAAGAGCTGTTGGCCGAGATGAAAGACAAATACGGTGTCGCCCCTGACAGCATGGTTCAATTTATGAACAACACAGGTGAATTGAACGTCGTCTATACAAGCAGATATTTTCAGCCCGAAAGTGAGACATTCGGAGATGAGTATTTATTTATCGGTCCGAGTTTTCCGAAGAGAAAAGGGCGCGTCGACTTCCCGATTGACGCATTAAAGAATGAAAAAGTCATTTATATCTCAATGGGAACGGTGCTCGGGGACACGGAAGCGTTTTTCAATCTGTGCATAGACGCGTTCTCAGATTTTGAAGGAAAAGTAGTCATTGCCGCCGGGGAAAAAGCCGATCTGTCGAAAATCAAACAGGCGCCGGAAAACTTTATCATCGCCCCGTACGTGCCGCAGCTTGAAGTGCTGGAGCAGGCCGACGTGTTTGTCACGCATGGCGGAATGAACAGTGTAAATGAAGGCATTCATTATCAAGTGCCGCTGGTCGTCATCCCGCACGATAAAGACCAGCCGATGGTTGCGCGCCGCCTGACTGAATTGGATGCAGGCTATACAGTGCAAAAAGATGAAGTAAGCGCTGAAAAGGTAAAGCTTGCCGCGGAAGAAGTGCTGCATAACGGAAAATACAAACAAGGCATTCAAGCCATTAATGAAAGCTTTAAAGAATGTACGGACATGAAGGATGTTCTCGCCCGGATCGACCGGTTTATTGAACAAAAACATGCTCAATAATACATGGAAAAAGCCTGTTTCCTCTGTCAAAGGGAAACAGGCTTTTTATAATGGCTTTTAGATGATGTGATGTTCTGCATTTGCAAGTTTCACAAGAGTCAAAAGAGATTCTGCCTCACGTGCGTCGAGTGTTTTTGCCAGACGGTCTTTTTCAAAGATCTGCTGGCCGAAGACATTCACTGACGCCTGGTCAACCGCCGTGTGCCAGTTCTTTTGTGAATGATTCTCAGAAAAAGAGAAAACGAACACGGTGAAGACCGCTATAAGCATCGCCATGACCCAAAATTTTTGCCGATTTCCTGCTGCTGACATAGGCCGCCTCCTAAACATTTTACTGGTATTAGATCATATATGAGCTGTTTTTAACAGAGTAAAGAAGTCATTATTTCATGTAGTCCAAATGAAACGGAGCACAGCCGAAAGCCCGCCGGTCAGGCCGATGAGCCAATTCATATTTTGTTCATATTTTATTAAAAGTTTATCCAAGTCTGTCCTTTACAGTAGATATAACCACAAAATGCTGCTGAAGGGGCCTTGAAAAATGCATATTCATATGATCAACAAAAACCAGTTTGAGAGTGACTTGGAGGCGGCCGGCTTCAGCCGTCAGGCAGATGATATTATCGGCAAAATGAAAGAGTACGTAACGGAATACGCGGCTTCATCCGAACGGTTCCTGATTGAAATTCAAACCGTCATGAACGAATACAAAGCCGTCGTCTGTGCGATGTTTTCGACCATGGAAATTGCCGGTGCAAATAAAGACGAGAAGCATGTTGAATTCGAAGCCTGCACAGTATTGTGTGAATAAAAGACATTCATCAAACCTCCGCGGCTGCCTGAACGGCAGTATACTGACTGGTGTTCAGGAAAGGGGAAATATTGAAACTTCTAAAGCGGCCGTTCGTATAAAAGAGTAAATCAGCTTGTGTATGGAGGTTCGTGAAATGAACGATAAGAAAAAACAAGCGTTTGAACAGCTTTTCAGCACTTTAGACGAAAGACATGAAATAAACGGCGCTGTATTGGCAGCGGAAAACGGCCGCATCTTATACCAGGGTTCATTCGGCGCTGCAGAACTGAAAACAAAGAGGATGCTGAATGACCAATCGGTCTTTGAATTGGCCTCAGTATCGAAGCCGTTTACAGCTTTAGGCGTTATCATTTTAGAGCAGCAAGGGAAGCTGTGTTATGACGATATGATAGAGCGGTGGCTTCCTGATTTTCCTTATCCGGGCATTACCATTCGGCATTTACTCCATCATACGTCAGGATTGCCGGACTATATGGAGTTGTTCTTAACACATTGGGACCGGGACAGAATTGCCGTTAATCAAGATGTGATCAATATGCTTAAGCAGCATAAACCGGATGCTTATTTCCCGCCGGGCAAGGAGTGGCTTTACAGTAATACGGGGTATGTGGTGTTAGCGGTTATTATAGAAATTGTATCAGGCATGAGTTTTGCTGAATTTATGAAACAAGCCGTATTTCATCCGCTCCGTATGCACGATACGCGCATTTATAACAGAAGGCTGAGTAAAGAAAACATTCCGAACTATGCATATGGCTATGTGTATGATGTTCATTCCGGAGAATATGTGCTGCCGGATGAACTTGAGGAAACTGATTATGTCGTCTTTCTTGACGGAATTCAAGGTGACGGAACCGTTAACTCCGCTATTAGAGATTTATATCTGTTTGATCAGGCTCTTTATACGGAAGAAATCATCGGCAAAGAGTCTAAAGATCAAGCGTTTACACCGGGCTATTGGAATGAAGAAGAGCAATTCGGATACGGATTTGGCTGGATGATTCAAAACAGCCCCCAAAAAGGGAAGGTTATCAGTCACGACGGAGGCTGGCCGGGCTATTCAACTCTGATGATCCGGTATATTGACCAGAATAAAACATTGATTTATCTCAGCAATATGGAACAATCGTATCAATTTGAACAAGCTGTAATTGCCGCGGCTGTAAACATCTTATTTGATCAGCCATACGTGATTCCGAAACGTCCGGCAGATCAGAAAAAAGCAGATATCGATCCTGCGATTTACAGCAGATTTACCGGCAATTACTCATTTCAGGATGACACACATGCATCGGTGGCGGTAAAAGAAAACCGATTGTATCTTACAATAGACGGGCAGACCCCATTCGAATTATTCCCAATGACGGGAACCCGTTATTTTGTCAGGGCGCTGCCGCTTGAAATTGAATTTGCAGGTGATAAAGCACAAACAGCCCCGCATTTCGTTTTATATCAGGACGGCACAGAAGAAACGGCTGTGCGGATAGACTGAGTGACATGCAAAACAAAACCGCCGTCCTGAGAAGACGGCGGTAATAGAAAAGTCAAACCTCTTTGATAACGCGAAATTTTCTTTTCGGCTCTGACATAAATATAGAAGAAAAAATCATAGCTCCGAGCATTGTGATGTATTCCATATAAAGCGAAACTTCTGCCAAAACCAACCCCGCAATCATTAAAACAGCGCCCAATACCACCGCAAAAACCTTCGTTTTCATGATGAGTTCCCCCTATTATCTGATAATTGAATTATACTGCATCTCCATTAATGTGTACATTTTGTGAACAATTTCACCTGATGAAAGGCAATAAAGAGAGAGTTGAAGAATTAGGAGAAATGACAGGCCATCTTTTTGTTTTACTGAAGAAACGAAAGGGAAAGTGAAAAATCAAAAAGGCAAAGGAGTTCTTGAAATGAAAGCGAGACTATTTTTATTCAGCATGTTTCTCCTGATCCCCGTTCTGGCGCTTGCCGGATGCAACAGCCAATCTTCAGGAGGAAGCGAAAAAGCGAAAGACAAAGAAACGCACTCTCACGAAGACATGAATCACTCGGGTTCATCCGAGGTGCCGAAAGGTTTAAAGAAGGCAGAAAATCCGACTTATAAGGTCGGCAGTGACGTCATGATTTTAGCTTCTCATATGAAAGGCATGAAAAATGCGCAAGGAACCGTAAAAGGTGCTTATGATACAACGGTTTACAGTGTATCTTACACTCCGGAAACGGGAGGAAAGCGCGTCGAAGGTCATAAATGGGTCATTCAGGAAGAGCTGAAGGGCGCCGGGGATAAAACGTTAAAACCGGGTGACAAGACCGTGATCGAGGCATCCCATATGAATGGCATGAAGGGCGCCGAAGCGGTTATTGATTCAGCCAAAAAGACAACCGTTTATATGGTCGACTATACACCGACTGACGGCGGCCAAAAAGTAACCAATCATAAATGGGTGACAGAAGACGAGCTTGCTGCCGCAAAATAAAAAGACCGCAAAAGCCGAAGGAATTCCTTTGGCTTTTTTGCGGTCTCACATTTATGCGGATTTTCTTTTCAAAGCGGGTCTCGTTAAAGAGAATACAGCTAACGCGACAGCGATAATGACAATCAAACCGCCGCACCAGGCTGTTGCTGTGACAGAACCGGTTTGTCCGATCACGCCGCCGCCGATGGCTGACCCGAGCGCGATGCCGATCTGCAAAGCGGACGTGTTGAAGCTTTGCTGAATATCGGAAGACTCAGGCGCAATTTTGATTAAATAGCTTTGCTGCGCCGGCGCAAGGCTCCAGCTGAGCAATCCCCAGATCACCATCGCAGGCAGGAAAATGATTAAAGAAACCGTTGTCAGCGGAAGAATAAACAGGATCAGAGCGAAAGAAACGGTCACAAGCATGATGCTTTTAAATGCTCCTAAACGGTCATACAGCCAGCCTCCGAACGGGCCGCCGCATACCGCTGACAGACCGAACAAAAAGTAGCATACACTGACCCAAACGGAACTCAAATGAAGCGTTCTTTCCAAAAAAGGCGCAAAGTAGGCATAGAGTGTGTAATGCCCCGCCAATGTAAACAAGGTGACAAGATGTGCGCTGGCAATTTTGGCGGTCCCGATCGTCTTGATCTGCTCACGAAACGGAATCATTTTTTCGGCAGGTATTTTTTCAAAAAAGACGCTGATAATCAGCATGGAAACGAGAGATAATACGCCGATTCCCAAGAACAGAACGCGCCATCCGAAGGCATTGCTGATGATAATACCGACAGGCACGCCTAAAGCGATTGCGGAGCTGAACCCCATGAAAATGATGCCGATCGCCCGCGCTCTGTATTCAGGCGCCACGATTTTAGGAGCAATCGTTAAAGAAAGGACGACAATCAGCCCTGTGCTCATGGAAGCGAGCACCCGTGACACCATAAGTACGGCGAAATTGGGACTGAAATAAGCCACCAGATTACTTAGGAAGAAAATAAACAGTGCGATTAAATAAAGCCGCTTTCGTTCAGCCTTTGCCGTCACCGCCAAAAGCAGCGGGCCGGATACCGCGTAACCGAGCGCAAACACGCTGATCAGCTGCCCCGCGCTGACGATAGATATATCTAAGTCGGAAGCGATTTGCGGAAGAATACCGCCCACAATTAATTCAACCAATCCGACTGCGATGGTAGATGCTGCAAGCAGAAATACTTTGAAATTCATGTACAGATACTCCTTTTTTTATTTTTTAGAAAATAAAAAATCCTGATTACAAAAAGTGTACGGGACAATTTTTGTAATCAGGATTTTACGGTTCCTGGTAGACACCCTCAAACCATATCATTGAGGTTATACAATGTATGCAATATTCGGTTGTGTCCGTTTCTGCAAAAAATTCTACCATAATAGTGAGGGAGATTCCATAGAAAATTCGAGGAAATCCTTTCAATTTCAATATCGGCGGCTGTAACGTCATTGATGAAGCAGGGAAAAAAATTTATGATAACCGTAAGGAGTCTATACAGATCAAACATTATACAGCCGGAGGAAACCGATGAATAAGTACGAAAAAATCGCCAACGAAATGAGAAAGAGGATTAAAAGCAGTGTATATGACATAGATCAGCCGATCCCGGATGAAAAGACGCTCGCTGCGGAGTTCGGGTGCAGCCGGATGACGATGAAGCGGGCGCTTGATACACTTGCGGCTGAAGGGATGCTTTTCAGAAAAAGAGGGCACGGCACGTTTATCATTCAATCAGCCATGCAGGATGAGCACGTTCACGTAGTCAGCAACGAAATTCTCGGCTTGAGCAATTTGTTAAAAGGCAAAGATATCAAGAGCAAGGTCATCCGGTTTGAAGTGCAGTTTCCGTCTCAAGATGTCGCCGCACATTTGGCCATCGATGAAAAGACTCCCGTCTATTATGTTGTGAGGCTCAGAATTGTTGAAGGCGAACCGTACGTTCTTGAAAAAACGTACATGCCGTCGAGCCTTATACCCGGCATTAATGATGAGGTGCTCAACCATTCCATCTACGATCATATTACGCGGGAACTCCAGCTCAAAATCGCAGGCTCACACAGAAAAATCAGAGCGTGCAAGTCGGATGATATGGATCAGCAATATCTCGGCTGCCGGCCGGATGACCCGATACTTGAAGTCGAGCATGTAGGCTTTTTGGACAACGGCACTCCCTTTGAATATTCATTTTCCCGCCACCGTCATGACAAGTTTGTCGTGACCTCAGTCAATATAAAACGTTCATAAAAGCGCCGAAGAGTGAGAGAAAAACTCACTCTTTTTTTGTTGCCGCTGATTTACATCTTCGCTTCTTTTATGTTATATTACCCAATGATAGAATCATCCTACAAATTTCAGAGGTGTTTTGATGGAGATATCCAAAACAAGCAGACTGTCGCTCGTAGAACAAGTGGTGACGCAAATTGAATCGTTAATTCAATCGGGTAAATGGCCGGTCGGGACGCGCATTCCCCCTGAGCTGGATTTAATGAAGCAATTTGATGTGAGCCGAAACACATTGCGTGAGGCCATTCGGGCGCTCGTACATGCCGGCCTGCTTCAGACAAGGCAGGGGAGCGGTACGTATGTCAGCTCATCCAGTGTTCTCGGCGCGGCATTTTACCGCCATATTAAAAAATCAAATTTGCTTGAAACATTAGAAGTAAGATACGCACTCGAAAGAGAAGCTGCGCGATTGGCGGCGGAAAGGCGTAATGACGAAGACCTGAAAGCACTGAAGGTGTGCTTGGATGAATGTGAAGCGGCCTTGCAAAATGAAGATCGAAAACGGTATGCCGAAGCCGACATTAAACTGCACAAAACCATTGTACAGGCGGCCCATAACAACATGCTTTCTGATCTTTACGAGCATATGACGGAGGCGCTTTGTGCGTCAGTCCATAACCTGTTGGAAATCACCCCTGCTATACGGATCCACACCCAGCTTGCCGCCGCGATTATCGGACAGAAACCGGATCAGGCCATGGAGGCCGTCAACCAATACATCACAGTATTTAAAGATACAATACACATGGAGGATGAACATGAAAATTAAAGACGAACATCAAATTCTGCAAGCAAGTCAGCGTAAAAAACTGATATTGCTGGTCATCGGAGTCATATTGATAGGGGCCAACCTCAGAGCGCCTCTGACATCGGTCGGGCCGCTCGTTTCCTCAATTCGGGACAGCCTCGGCATGACCAATGCGGCTGCCGGCACCATTACGACAGTGCCGCTTTTGGCCTTTGCATGTCTGTCGCCGTTTGTTCCTTTATTGTCCCGGCGCTTCGGGACCGAGATTGTGTTACTGTCATCATTAATTGTCCTGACAGCCGGAACTCTGCTGCGCTCCATCGCCGGAATCGGCACTCTCTTTTTCGGAACGATTCTGTTGGGATTGTCGATCGCCGTATGCAACGTCCTGCTGCCGAGTCTCATTAAACATAAGTTTCCCGGAAATTTAGGCATCATGACCGGCGTCTACTCGGTTTCTATGAATCTGTGCGGCGCGATTGCATCCGGCATCAGCGTGCCGATCGCCTCTTCAGCGGGGTTAGGCTGGAAAGGCGCGCTCGGCTGCTGGGCTATCCTTTCTTTCATTGCGTTTGTCATGTGGATTCCGCAAATGCGAGGACGCGAACTGCCCGTCCGCACGACTGGGACAAACGGAGAGAAGAAAAGCAGTCTGCTGCGGTCTCCGCTGGCTTGGAAGGTGACGATGTTCATGGGGCTGCAATCCCTTATTTTTTACACCGTCATCGCTTGGCTGCCGGAAATTCTTCAGCAGAATGGACTCAGCTCAAGTAAGGCGGGATGGATGCTTTCATTAATGCAATTCTCAGTCCTGCCGATTACTTTTATCGTGCCGATCGCTGCCGCTAAAATGAAAAATCAGCGCGCACTCGCCGGACTGACGGCTTTATTTTTCCTTATCGGCATTGCCGGCGTTCTTTTCGGAAGCCCGGCTCTCACTCCGCTATGGGTCATTTTAATCGGAATTGCGGGAGGCTGTGCGTTCAGCTTGGCGATGATGTTCTTCAGCCTGCGGACCCGGCATGTCCATGAAGCCGCGGCGCTTTCCGGCATGGCCCAGTCATTCGGATACCTGCTTGCCGCGTTCGGGCCGCTCGTATTCGGTTTGCTGCATGACATCACGCACGGCTGGACGGTTCCGTTATTCATGCTGATCGCAGTCTCCGTTCTGATCTTCATTTTCGGAGTCGGAGCGGGAAAAGCGGAACAGATCAAAACAGCATAAAAAAACAAAGGGCCCGCTTAGGGTCCTTTGTTTTTTATTTAAAAAGCTGTCTCAGGCCGTTACGTTGTCAGTTTTAAGCCGATGACACCGATGAGGATAAGCCCCAGAGACACCAATTGTGACAGGTTGAATTTTTCTTTAAACCAAAGTATGCCCACGGCCGAAACGCCGATGCTTCCCATGCCGGTCCAAGCGGCATACGCGACACCTGTGGGAAGAACCTGCATCGCTCCGGAAAGGCAAAAGAATGAAAGCATAAAGCCTGTTACCATGACAATCAGCGGCCACTTTTTTTTAAAACCGTCAATATGTTTCATGGCAACGGCTGCTACAACTTCCTCCGCTCCGGCAATAAATAACAGCAGCCATGCCATTAATGTTCACCCCTTGTTTCAGTTTCTTTCGTAAATACCTTCATTCCTAAAATGCCGGACAACAGCAAAGCCAAAAAGAATATTTGCCCGATTGAAAACGATTCGCCTAAAATGACGCCCGTTACATATGTGCCGACGGTGCCTATTCCGACAAAAACGGTATATGCGGCAGCCATCGGAATTTTTTTATAAGAGCGGATCAGCATCAGAAAGCTGACGGCAATCAGAAGGAAAATACCAATCCAATCAAAGAGCGAATCCGCATGCTTCAGGGCGGACGCCCAAACTACTTCTAACAGTCCGGCTATCAATACAAGCAGCCAATACATGATACAGTCACCTCAGTTATGAATGAATGTCAGTCATTTTTACGGCGGTCAAAAATGATCGGTCTCCGCCAATCATTTCTGCAAGCTTCTTTTGAGAAAGCTGAATATTTCTTTTTTATATACTTCGAGATCGACATCCTGTTCACAGCCGATATAAAACCGTTCAGCCGCGTTCTCGACAACGTTGATAATTGTTCTGGCCGTCCATCTGACATGAATGCCGCTGTGGACCTCACCCTGTTCAATGGCCGTATTGATCACGCCTTCCAGCCAGGAATAATAAGGCTGATAAATGGCTTCCCATTTCTCCATCGAATGATCGATGGCAAGACCGGAATAACAGAGAACGATAATATCTTTATGAAGCCGGGTGATGTGAAATGTCTCATCTACCAAAATGTCCAGCAACGTCCAAAAATCTTCAGAACCGTCCGTTTTCCCTTTTATTCTGTCCAGCGTAGTGTCGAGCAGGTTTTCTGCAATCGCGGATATCAGTGCGTTTTTAGAAGAAAAATATAAGTAAAACGTACCTTGGGCCGTTCCGGCTTTTTTGACGATTTCTGAAATGGATGCTTTGTCTAATCCTTTTTCAGAAATGACTTCAATCGCGGCTTGCAGGATCTTTTCGTATTTTCCCGAGCTTTGTTTTGCCAATAGAGGGGTTCCTCCTTTTATGAATGACTGTCATTCATTTTATCGCATGTTCGCTTTTTTGTCATCCCTTAAAATAAAAATACCGGAAAGAAGACCATACTTCTTTCCGGTATTCGTCATTTATCACTGTCGATCATAGCCTTCGGCAGTCCCGTATATTTTGCCCAGTAATAAATACCGAGCGAACCGATGGCGATCAGAATCAGGTCAAGCGGATTGCTGATAATGCCCAATCCGTGGCCGAACGAGCCGAGATAGGAGAAAATCAGCATCATGACATAAAAGCCGACGATCCACCATGCTGATTTCAGCTGCTGCCGTATGCTGACATCATCTTTGGGAGCATATTTACTGAAACAGAGATAGATCAGAAACATGACAATTTGAGAACCGAGAAGCCAGGATACGGTGCGCCATCCGGACCAATATACAATATAAGAGGTAAAAATAAACGACAGCGGCCCGATGATGCTCATCCCTTTTAAATAAAACGGTCTGTTAATATTCTTCGCGTTGACTCTCAGCGCCGCAGAAGAAATCGGCGCAATCGCATAAGACAGAATCAATGCGACGGAGCATACGTTGACAAGAGCGTTCCAAGAAGGGAACGGAAGCGTCCAAAAAACAGCCAGACCGAACGAAAGCCAAAGGGAGGCACGCGGTGTCCCGGTTTCTTTATTGACTTTAGAAAAAATGCTGAATAATGTTCCGTTTCTGGCCCAGGCATAGACGAGACGTGAAGTCGTATTCATAAAGATATTTCCGTTACCGCCCGGTGATAAAATCGCATCTAAAATGACCAATGTCGCCAGCCACCCCAAACCGAGCAAAACGGCGATATCTTTGAACGGAAGGGAGAATTCAGTCCCGATAGCCGGCCATCCGTGCTTCAGGGTATCCGCCGGGATCGCCCCGATAAAAGTGAGCTGCAGCACGGTGTAAATAATAGTAGACACGATAATACAGACAATCAATGCGATCGGAATGTTCCGCTTGGGGTTCTGCACTTCACTCGCGACAGCCACAATCGGATGCAGCCCAAGATATGCAAACATGACGCCGCCTGTGGAAATCGCGGCCTGAATTCCGGTGAAACCAAAAGGCGAGAATCCGTGAACGGTCATATTGCCCGGGTGAAAATGAAAAATCAGTACCACAATTACCGTAATCGGTACGACATATTTAAAAATCGAAATAATGAAGTTTGCTTTCGCAAAGGTTTTGACACTCCAGTAATTGAGGAGGAAGAACAGGCAGAGCAGCGCAAATTGCAATATCCACCCGGCAATTGTCGGAGAATCGGAGCCTTTTACGGTCAAACCGGGAAACCAATACGCCACGTATTGGCGGACTGCCGTGACTTCTATAGAAATAAGACTCGTGTATGCCACAATGGTGACAAAGGAAATTAAATATCCGACGAGGTGTCCGTGTGAATATACGGGATACCGGATAATTCCCCCGGTCCGCGGCAGCGCGGCGCCCAGTTCCGCATAAACCAAGCCGATCAATAAGATGATTCCCCCGCCGATCAGCCAGGAAAAAACGCCTGATGGACCCGCTTTAGAGGCGACGTTACTGACGGCAAACAGCCATGCCGAACCGAATATGGCTCCCATGCCGATTAAAATAAGATCAAAAAGTGACATAGTTTTCTGGAAGTTTCCTTGCTTAGACATTCGCTGCCTCCTTAGAAAAGACATTGTTCTCTTTACATAATTCCCATTATCATTCAAACATACCCAGCCGGCCGGCTGGAAAATTAGGACAACTTTCGAAACGAAGTATGTACAGCAATGTGCTCACATTATAATAACGGCCGTATGGCAAGATCTCCCGGCTTATATTCCCCGTTTTAAACACATTCAAACCTCATATTCAGAAAAACAAAAAACGCCCGAAACAGGCGTTTTTTGTTACAAGTTCATATCTTTCAGTCCGGGGCTGTGCTCATTCGGAAGTTCAGGAAGTTCCGGCACGGGGAAACCTTTAGGAGGCTCGGACACACTTAATTCGCCGCCGTTTCGGCTCGGCGTCGTTCCCTGCAGAATTTCTCCGATCCGTGTCGGATCCAGTCTGAAATTAAATTGGGTATTATGATAACCCATCTCAACGAATTTCCGGCATTCCGGGTATTTTTCAATATCATAATTCGGCACGGGAAATAATTTGCCCCATTCGACACCCAGTGTTTCCAACGCTTTTGTAAATGCATTTTGATGGGCGTTGTCACGGACGATCAGAAAACCGAGTGTTTCTCTGAACGTCTGATTTGAACTCATTTCATAAATGCGTGTCTTTTGCAGCACGCCGGTTGATTCCAGCACGACATTGTCCAATAAATCGGAAATCAGATTCCCGTGGTTGTATACCCAAGACCCGTTCCATGGATTGCCGCCGGCGTCTACAGGAAGAGAACTTTGCGCTCCGATGATAAAATGGTGCGGATTGGCGTGTTTAACTGCTTCGTCAAGCGGCGCCTGATCTGCCGCCTGATTTCCGGGGCCCTCAGCGCCGCTTTCGTCGAGCAGCGCATTAATCGTATGCTGGACAAGCTCAACGTGTGCGATCTCTTCTAAAAATACACCACGAAGCAGGTCACGGAACTGTTTTTCTTTTCCTCTGAAATTAGAGCTTTGGAAAAAGTATTGCATCATCGTCCGCATTTCTCCGTAGTGCCCGCCTAAAATTTCCTGAAGCACCTTGGCCGCGGCCGGGTCCGGCTTGTCCGGTTTAATGATATTGATCAGCTCTTCTTTGTAATAATACATAAACAGCGCCCCCTGAAAGAAGTTTTCGGTTCTTCTATTAGTGTCTTTGCAAAGTCAGTTTTTATGTATCGGCATCAAAAAAAGGACGGGAAGCGTGTCCGTCCTTTTGTGTTAAGCCTCAACCGCCCCGCGAAGTTTCGTGTTGACAAGCCCGTTCCATCCTTGATCCATCGTACTGTGAATCTCGGAGCTTTTCCGATTGACTTTATTGATGACGGCTTCCGGCTCTTTCCATCCGCCGTGAATGAGAGTGAATTCCGTATCTCCGCTTTCCGTTTCCTTTAAGACAAAAGAAACGATCCAGCCTTCCGTATCCCACGAAAAAGAAAGGCGGTACGGCGCTTCAATATCCAGCAGCTTGCACGGAGACGGACCGAACGGAGATTCCAGCTGAAACTCACTGTCTTCTTGAGGTGTGAAATCATTCGGCATAAACCAGAGAGACAGGCCGTCCGCAGTGGAGACCGTATCCCAGACAACTTGTATCGGCGCCTTGAAAACGGCGGTATGAATAATGTCCGGTAATGGCTGATTGCTGCTGTTGTTGTTTTTGTTATCTTTGTTTTGTTTATCAGACATGATGCGTAACCACTCTTTCGCTGTTTTTACTTTTGATCATACTACACGGGGCAGGACATTTGAAAACAAATCAAACTTATTTTATGCTTTTCCAAAGCCATTCAATTCATTTTAAGGAGACGTAGTGATGACAGATCAATTTAAAGCGTTAGTAGTCGATCAACGTGAAGACCGGTTTTCAGTCAGCGTACGGGAGCTGGCGGTTCAGGACCTTCCCGAGGGTGAAGTGCTGATTAAGGTTTGCTACTCAGGGGTGAATTATAAAGACAGCTTGGCTGCCATTCCTGACGGCAAGATCGTAACGTCGTACCCTTTCGTGCCGGGAATTGATTTAGCAGGAATCGTCGTTTCCTCAGATGACGCCCGTTTCAAAGAGGGGGATAGGGTCATTGCGACAAGCTACGGCATAGGTGTTTCCCGCTTTGGCGGTTATAGCGGGATGGCCCGCATTCCGGCAGATTGGATCGTGCCGCTGCCTGAAGGTCTGACACTTAAAGAAGCCATGACGATCGGAACCGCCGGCTTCACTGCCGCATTGTCCGTCCAGCGTCTTGAAGAAAACCATGCCGCTCCTGAAAAAGGGAAGGTGCTGGTGACAGGAGCGACAGGCGGCGTCGGAAGCTTTGCCGTCTCCATTCTTTCAACTTTAGGTTACGAGGTCGAGGCCAGTACGGGAAAAGAAGACGAAAGCGGCTATTTGAAGAGCCTCGGAGCAAAGACGGTCATTCACCGTGACGAAGTGTATAACGGCACGTTAAAACCAATGCAAAAACAAAAATGGGCAGCGGCCGTCGATCCGGTCGGAGGTGAGCCGCTTGCTTCAGTTCTCAGCCAGATTCAGTACGGCGGATCAGTTGCTGTGAGCGGACTGACAGCGGGAACGAAACTCCCGGCTACAGTCTTTCCGTTTATATTGCGCGGCGTCAGTCTCTTGGGAATCGATTCCGTATTCTGTCCGATGGAGACAAGAAAGAAAACATGGCAGCGTTTAGCTGATGACTTCAAGCCTGCAGATCTGGAGGCCTTTATTCAAAAGGAAATTACACTTGAAGAGCTGCCGGATACGCTTCCTGCCCTTTTAAAAGGAGAAGCGAGAGGGAGAACGATCGTTACAATAAACGAAGAATAAATCAAAAACCCCCAACTGCTGATTGGGGGTTTTCACTATATAATCAATTATTTATCAAAAAGAGATTAACTATTGATAATATAGTGAAAATTAGTTGATTAAAAACATAAATTGGTTACATATAGGTAATATAAAGGTAAGTTATAAAATTTTCTGAAATATTCATTGACTGAAAGCGCTTTTAAAATTATGATAATAACATAAGTGCCAATAATATCATTATAACTTCACTATAAAGTAACTATAAAATAACAATTTGACGAGAGGGGAGAGCGGATAATCACTATAAATGATAACGCTTTCAGATTATTTTCTTCTTATATAACTGTTTTGGACGGTCAGAACTTGTATGCAGACGTTATAGGTGTAAATATTGATAACTGAATATTCCGATATTATCTCTGTGTAAAACTAGGAGGATTTGAAGATGAATAAAAATAGCAGCCAGCATTCATTTTTGAGAACCATCATTTTAGTATCGA
Organism: Bacillus sp. EB106-06-01-XG163; assembly: GCF_058791615.1. Taxonomy (NCBI): domain Bacteria; kingdom Bacillati; phylum Bacillota; class Bacilli; order Caryophanales; family Bacillaceae; genus Bacillus; species Bacillus sp. EB106-06-01-XG163. The sequence continues at coordinate 1,976 of NZ_JBYTDS010000007.1, read as the reverse complement.
CGTTCGGGGGTCTACTTTTCGGCTACGATACAGGTGTAATTAATGGGGCGCTGCCGTTCATGGCGGAAGCTGACCAGCTTAATCTTACCGCTTTGACTGAAGGGATGGTGGCGAGCTCCCTGCTCTTGGGTGCTGCGATCGGCGCAGTTTTCGGAGGGAGATTGTCGGACTATAACGGCAGACGTAAAAATATCCTTATCCTTGCCGTTTTGTTCTTTGCAGCGACGCTTGGATGTACACTGGCGCCTAACGTATCTGTTATGATCATCTCCCGTTTTCTGCTGGGGCTTGCCGTCGGGGGAGCATCCGTAACCGTTCCGGCGTATTTGGCTGAAATGTCGCCGGCGGAAAGCCGAGGGAGAATGGTTACCCAAAATGAATTGATGATTGTAACAGGCCAGCTGCTTGCCTTTACGTGTAATGCTATCATCGGCAATGTGCTTGGTGATACCTCTCACGCCTGGCGTTATATGCTCGTTATCGCGGCCCTTCCGGCGGTATTCTTGTTTTTCGGTATGCTGAAAGTTCCTGAAAGTCCGCGCTGGCTGGTTTCTAAAGGGAGAAAAGAAGATGCTCTGCACGTTCTCCGGCGAATAAGGAATGAAGAGAAAGCGAAGTCTGAGCTCACTGAGATTGAATCTGCCTTTCATAAGGAAGCTGAGATGGAGCAGGCCGCCTTTAAGGATCTTGCCGTTCCGTGGGTGCGCCGCATTGTGTTTATCGGGATCGGAATTGCGGTAGTGCAGCAGCTCACCGGCGTGAATTCAATTATGTATTATGGAACTCAAATTTTAAAAGATGCCGGTTTCGAGACAAAAGCCGCATTAATCGGCAATATCGCTAACGGTGTGATTTCGGTGCTCGCGACTTTTGTAGGAATATGGCTTCTCGGCAAAGTCGGCCGCCGCCCGATGCTGATGACGGGGCTGATCGGAACGACTGCGGTGCTGCTTTTGATCGGAGTTCTGTCTGTCGTGCTGAAAGGATCACCTGCTCTTCCTTATGTGGTTCTTTCATTAACAGTCACTTTCCTTGCGTTTCAGCAGGGGGCTGTCTCTCCGGTGACCTGGCTGATGCTGTCGGAGATATTCCCGCTTCGATTGCGGGGACTTGGTATGGGGGTCACTGTCTTCTGCCTCTGGATCGTGAACTTCCTTGTAGGTTTCACTTTTCCGATCCTGCTCGCAAACATCGGATTGTCTGCAACCTTCTTCATTTTTGTCCTGTTAGGGATAGCGTCCGTTATATTTGTGAAAAGGTTCCTTCCGGAAACGAAAGGTCTGTCGCTCGAACAGCTTGAACAAAACTTCCGTGCTTATGAAAAAACAGATCGTAATAGCGCAGAAGCCGAGGTGAGCGGGTAATCTGAATAGACGCGGGGTTCCTAGGAATCCTGCTTTTTTATTTATTATATAGAAGGGAATAATAAGTGAGAAAAAAGTTTCGTAAAAGTGTTGACCTAATTTAAAGTGCATGGTATATTATTAAACGTCGCTGATGAACAAAGCGAAAACAACAAATGAGAAAATGATCTTTTAAAAAAAGACTTTACAAATTCTCAAAAGCGTGTATAATGAATGAGGTCGAGAAAAAGACTTCGAAAAGAAATAAAAAAAACACTTGACATCATAACTGATTGGTAGTATGATAGTTAAGTCGCCTGATAAGCGCCCGTAGCTCAATTGGATAGAGCGTTTGACTACGGATCAAAAGGTTAGGGGTTCGACTCCTCTCGGGCGCGCCAATTCAAACGCGGGTGTAGTTTAGTGGTAAAACCTCAGCCTTCCAAGCTGATGTCGTGAGTTCGATTCTCATCACCCGCTCCATTATAATGATCTTTGAAAACTAAACAAGACAAAACGTACCTGTTAATTCAAAGTTTTAAAAAAATCGCACAGTGATGTGCGTAGTCAGTCAAACTACTTTATCGGAGAGTTTGATCCTGGCTCAGGACGAACGCTGGCGGCGTGCCTAAT